>JANLRK010000182.1:0-4697 GCA_031361585.1 Pirellula sp.
CCAAGCCCTGAATCTCACTGAACCCGCCGTAGCCGGACTGCTTCATCGAGGGCGTCAGCATTTGGTTGCAGCCATGGAAGCGCGAGGGCGAGCCTAAGTGGCGAATTCGTTTGAGGAGCAGCCGGGACCGAGTGACGAGACGCTTGCCGAGCTAGAGCGCTGGATCGAAAATGATGTTGGCGCATTGGATTCGAGTCGAGACGGCACACCTGTATTCGATGCGGCCTACATTGAGGCGCACAAAAGACTATCTCAAGTAGTGGACGATATTACCGCGCCAATTCGAATGGCCCTTTGTTCAGGGGAGTCGCCACCGGTGCTTGACGACTATGACGAATTAGTCGAAATCGGTCGTGGGGGTATGGGTGTTGTCTACCGAGCCAAGCACGTTAAGACTCAAAGGACGGACGCCATCAAAGTCATCCGTCCGGACAGACTTTCTAGCGTCGCGCCTGAGCGAGTAATACAGCTACGATATCGTTTTGAGCAAGAGACACGGCTAGCGGCTCGCGTTGCACACGAACACATCGTTCCCGTCTATCAAGTAGGTGAAGTAGATGGCCGAACTTGGTTTTCTATGCTATTGGTGGATGGCCCTACCCTTTACGAATGCAGCATCACAAAATCGTTAGGGCCGGAACAGATTGCGAGAACAATGGAGTGCATCGCTCGAGCAATTGATGCTGTTCATCGCCGAGGGGTACTTCATGGCGACATCAAGCCGCACAACATCCTTATTGAACGAGAAAGCGATCGTCCCCTTATCAGCGACTTTGGGCTCGCTGAGTTCGACACGGTCGCCCCAGACGGCCATAGCCAGAACATAGCTGGTACGCCCGCCTACATGGCTCCTGAACTCGCAAAGGCTGCGTTGTCTGGGGCGGAAACCGAGGATGTTGGGTCGATTCGAAGTGTTTCGTCGGACATCTACTCTCTCGGAGCAACGCTTTGGTCAGCATTGGCGGGGTGTTCGCCGTGTCAAGAAGGCCGGAATCAAAAGCAACACCTCGCGGATGTCGTCGCCCGAAACATGCGTTTTACCCAAAAGGAGAATTACGGTCTTCCCATCGGACTTGAACGGATTTGTCAACGGTGTCTGGAGTTTGAGCCCTCTGCCCGCTACAGCTCTGCCGGAGAGGTGGCGGATGAATTGACCGCTTGGTTGGGCCGACCGACTTGGAATCGACATTTTCCGGGCCTAAGGAAATTGCTCGTCTCCGTTGTTGCGCCCGTGCTGGCGATCAGTGGAATTATCGTGTCATTTCTCCTGCAAATGAATGTGCACGAAGCGTGGATATGGCTGGCCATACTCTGGGGTTACGGCCCGCTCTTCGCAACTTTTTCGGCGAGTCAACGATCCAATCGAACCACAGACCCCGCTCGTCGTGAACTGTGGTCTGTGTGGATTGGTCACTTCTGTGCTACGATCGCTTGCTTGACCGCCTTCAGAATTCTATCGTCGGCAGATACCATTCGGACGATCGAAGTCTTTTATCCATGTTGGGCGGCGATCACTTCCGTCACGTTCTTTGCAAAAAGTGGGAACTTCTGGATTGCATATCGATGGCTCGGAGCTGCATGGTCGGTAGCTGCCATAGTATTGACGATAGACCCGTTTCTCAGTCCGGCCATCTTTGGCGGATTCGCAGCGATAACCTGCATTGTGACGGCCCGAGGCGATCCATCGTTTGGAGAACAGTAATCGCCAGCTGCAAGCATTTGCTGCGTCATATCTCGAAAACGAGGCGATCGGCAGACTGAGATCTATCGGCGTGGCATAGGCTTCGAGCCTGTGGTTATTATCGTTCACAGGCTAGAAGCCTATGCAAGCAAAACGCTTAGTCGTTGGACCTTCGGATTGGTTCTAACTCTGCAACGATTTCACTTAGAATGGAATCAAAGTCAAATTCGTCTAACTCTTGCTCGTGCAGATCAGTTCCTCTAGTTCGTTGAATTCGTTTAGTTTCATGTTTGGCAGAATCGAAGCGGTAGGAAACTGAGCTGCCTCGTTCGTAATTTGCCAAGTTGCTGGGTACTCGCCCTGTGCCAATAGGATTATCGAATGCTCGAATGTCCTCCGATTCGCCTAACAATGCTTCAAAATATTGGTCAACAATTGGAGCAACCATTGGGGATGTCGTCAATTGAGAGGCATTCGTCTTGTATTCGCTCTCACCAATGGCTGAATTGCGATTCAGGTGATTCACTATCAACAGTAGATCCAGAGGCGATACGTCGTTGTCCCCACTGCTGTCAAAATAGGGAGCACTCGTCGCGTCTGACATGACGCTGCGCGAGCCCTGGCTATTTAAACTATTAACGATCAACAACGCGTCGAGCGCTGTGACCAGCCCGTCGTTGTTGACATCATTGCCATTCGATAGATTGTGCTTGGGCCAAAAGAGGATTTCAATTGTGAAATCCGAATTAACAGGCGCCGGTTCAAAGTTACCCGCAAAGTCTTTTGCCACGCTGTAGAACGAGTAGGAATGACCGTTCTCTCCGTAATACTTGGCGGACAGTGTGTCAGTGCCCTCGATCCAAATGGAATATTTCTCCAAATCTCGCGAGACGTAGATGTCAAAGCTCGCAATACCTGATCCGAGCGATTCGTCAGCTCCGCCCCATGCGACCAGGATGTCGCTGGACGAGTCTTTGCTGCTGTCCGTGCTAATGTGGCTGTCGGGTGCCTGTTTATCGAACGACAAAGGATTGGTTTGCAAAACAGGAGTGTCGTCATCCGTACCTTCGCCGCTCCCGACGTTGGATTGGACGATGCCGGTGACGCGAGTGGTGAAGCTGTAGGCGCCTGGGGCGACGACTTTGATGGCAAAAGTACGCGGTTGCGAAACTTCTCCTGGTGAGAGGATACCGTCGCTGCCTACGAAGCCGGAGAGGTCAAAGTAGGGTGAACCGTCAGTCCAGGTTCCGGTGTTTCCGTTCGCTTGCGCGGTGGTTGGCGCCAGGTTGGACCATCCAAGTTGGATTGGGCTTTGTATGGGCACGTTAGTTTGGTTGGTAATCGTGCCGTAAAAGGCGTATGTCTTGGTTCGTGAGTTGTATTGGGCTCCGTAGTAACGGAAGCTGACCATAGAGGTGACATCGATCGGCGTGGTTTGATTGACAACGATCGATGTTGAGTAATTCGTAAAGCCGCCGTCCTTGTCGAAGATCCGTCCATAAAGTGTGTAGTTGCCGGGGCTCGCAAAAGTGAATTGCGAAGAGCTGCTGGTGCTGGCTACAGCGTACGTTGTTGCCAGCCCGGCAAGTGAAGTGGCGAAGCTGTAACGGAATCCAGCGTTTGTATCGGATGACGAGGGATCCAGGGGACTGGTCAATCGAACGGTAACTGGATTGCCGACGCTCACTGGTCCATTGTTACTGATGACGGCAGTAGGCGCGACATCGTTGACGACCACAGCAGTTTGGTAGTCCGTATAGCCACCGTCCTTATCGAAGATCCGTCCGTAAACCTTGTAGCTGCCGTTGTCATTGAACACGAACTGACTCGTCGAAGTGGAGCTCGCTGCGACATAACTAGTGAGCAAGCCACCCGATGTGAGCGCGAAGCTGTAGTGGAAACCAGCGGTGCTATCAGCTGAGGACACGTCCGCTGAGTTAGTGAAGCTTGCGATGACCGGGCTGCCTTCGTTGATCGGGCCGTTATTGTCGAGTTTGGCAGTGGGCGCAACGTTGTTGACAATCACTGCAGTTTGATAGTCCGAGTATCCACCATCTTTATCGAAGACACGGCCGTAGATCGTGTAGCTACCGTTGTCATTGAACGTGAACTTGCCTGTTGGCGAAGAACTCGCATCGTGATAATTTGCAAGCAAGTCGACCTGAACGAGCGCAAAGCTGTAGTGGAAGCCAGCGGTTGTATCAGCGATCGATGGGTCGGACGGATTGCTGAATGAAACAACACCAGCCAAGCCTTCATTTACAGCACCTGTACTAGAAAATGATGCCACAGGTCGAGCGTTTTCGACTGTTACAACGACCGTGTCACTGCCGACGTTTCCGAACGAATCCTTAACAAGGTGTGTCATCGTGTAAGTTCCGTTGTCATTGGGAGTGAAATGGAACGATTGTTCGAATCCATCCGGGATCACTTGCCCATTGCTGCTGGTTACGTGCCATTGGAAAGTATGCGTGTCTCCAAGATCTGGATCGGTGAAGCTCCCAATAAGAGAAACAAGATCCCCTTCTTTGACAGTTTGATCTGGGCCGGCGTTGACGATTGGCGGCACACCAGGAATCGCTGAAATGACCACGTCGGAGATAGCCACCGATCCATCAAGCTGCGAGTAATCAGAACCAGCGATAAGTCGGAAGTACAGTCGCGCCGCTGCTCCACCGAGACTGCCGATATCAAGAGTAATTCGGAACGATCCAGGTCCGGCGCCAGCCGTTACGACCACTCCTGCCGAATGTTGACTTGCGACTGCGCCGTCCACCAAGTCCCGGATGTAGTAGGAATCCGTGAAGGAACTGGCGGTGGTGACCAACGGTGCGAATGTGCATGGATCCAACAAGGATACGCCGAAAGCATCCGGAGTTGTACCGGGAAAGAGCAACGAGTCGAAGGTCAGACCGCTGAGCGTGAATGAAAGCGACTTAGCTCCAGTCGGAATTTTGAAGTCTTGATAAAGGCTTACTTCTGAACTGGACAAACTTTCGGAAATTACTGCTTGATG
>JANLRK010000228.1:0-14608 GCA_031361585.1 Pirellula sp.
AACATTGTTCGTGGTCTTGGCTTTTTCCTTTTGGTTACAGCGTTCGATCGCGAAGACCGAAGAAGTTTTGCTCGACAACGCTGGCAAGATCGCTCCCATAGACCGGACGCACGCAATCATCGAATTCAAGATGGACGGGACCATCTTGAATGCGAATGCAAATTTCTTGACTGCCTCGGGCTATACACGTGATGAAATCCGCGGCAAACATCATTCGATGTTCGTACTGGATCGTGATCGACAGAGTGCTGCTTACAAGAGCCTCTGGGAACAACTGAATCGAGGCGTAGTGCAAACAGCTGATATAAAGCGTATTTCGAAGGCCGGAAATGAAATCTGGTTGCGAGCGTCCTACAACCCTATTCTCAATGCAGCAGGAAAGCCGTTTAAAGTCGTCAAGTTTGCAACGGTGGTTACCGACGAGTTGAATCGAAGTGCCGATTTTGAAGGTCAAAACGCAGCGGTTTGCAAGTCACAGGCGATTATCGAATTTTCCTTAGATGGAACGATCCTGAAGGCCAATCAGAACTTCTTGGACACTCTTGGCTATACCCTCGACGAAATCAAAGGACGTCATCATCGCATGTTCGTTTCCGAGCAAGAGCGAATGAGTCCTGACTACATCGAGTTCTGGGCCAAGCTCAATCGAGGGGAGTATCAAGCCGCCGAATTCATGTGTATTGGAAAAGGTGGAAAAATTGTGTACCTCCAAGCTTCCTACAATCCAATCAACGATTTGAACGGCAATCCATTCAAGGTTGTCAAGTATGCGACAAACACGACCGCCTCAGTGCTGGCTCGCGAAGACCTGAAGGTAAAAGTCGGGCAGATCCTAGAAGTTGTCAACTCGGCCGCTAGTGGCGACTTGACTCAATCGATTACTGTAACCGGAGACGACCCAATTGGCCAAATGGGAATGGGACTCGAGCGATTCTTTAGAGACCTTCGAAAGAGCGTCGCTTCGATAGCCGACAATGCAACTGCTTTGGCTGGCGCATCGGAAGAACTTTCAGCGGTCAGCGCCGAGATGAGTTCCAATGCAGACGAGACGTCATCGCAAGCCAATGTTGTTTCGGCAGCTTCTGAGCAAGTGAGTGCCAACGTGCAAACAGTCGCAACCGGCGTCGACGAAATGAATATGGCCATCCGTGAGATTGCCAAGAATGCTTCGGAAGCAGCTCGCGTTTCGCAACAGGCGGTTTCTGTCGCTAATAACACCAATAGCACGATCGCCAAGCTCGGCGAAAGCAGCATCGAAATTGGCAAGGTCGTCAAGGTGATCACGTCGATCGCTGAACAGACCAACTTGTTGGCGTTGAATGCCACCATCGAAGCGGCCCGTGCAGGCGAAGCCGGTAAAGGTTTTGCTGTGGTCGCTAACGAAGTTAAGGAGCTTGCCAAGGAAACCGCCAAAGCAACCGAGGACATCAGCCACAAGATTGAGACGATTCAATCGGATACGAAGGGTGCAGTCGAAGCGATTCGCCAAATCAGCGACGTCATCAATCAGATCAACGATATTTCCAATACGATCGCAAGTGCAGTGGAAGAGCAGACGGCGACCGCTAACGAAATGGGACGCAATGTTAGCGAAGCGTCCAAGGGGTCCGGCGAGATCGCCCAAAACATTACGGCCGTTGCCGCTGCAGCTCAAAGCACCACTCAGGGTGCCAACAACACCCAACAAGCAGCCAGTGAATTGAGCCGCATGGCAGCCGATCTTCAAAAACTAGTCGGTCAATTCAAGTATCAACAAAGTACTTTGGAAAGCCATATGCAAACGCGACGACCAGCAGTGGTACCGAATCAAGGTACGACGTTTGGAAGCTATCAAAACGTATAGGTTCGAGGAGTTCCGGCCCTCGCCTGCACGGCGGGAGGTAGGAGCCTCCAAGGCAGTGCGTTCCCAGGCGGGAGCCTGGGAACGAGATAACACGGCCCTGGGGGCCATGCTACCAATAACACGGCCCTGGGGGCCATGCTACCAATGTTTAGATTTATCCGCATTTATCAAAGGGACATGCTCCATGCGAGCTTTAGTAATTGACGATTCGCGCGCCGTCCGTCGGATCATCGGCAACATCATGAAGGAATTAGGCTACGAAGTGATTGAAGCTGGACACGGGCTCGACGGGTTAGCTCAATTAGAGGCCCATGGAGCCCAAGATATTGTTCTAGTGGATTGGAACATGCCTGAGATGAACGGTCTCGAGTTCATCAAGGCCGCACGCGCCATTCCTGCTTACAGAGATATGCCCATTATGATGGTGACCACCGAAACCGAGATGGAAAAAATGGCGCAGGCATTCGTGGCTGGCGTCAACGAATACGTCATGAAGCCATTTGACAAAACCATTATCCTTGAAAAGCTTCAACTACTTGGAATCGGAGCTTAATTCATTATGCGTAAAATCCGTGTCCTGATCGTAGATGACTCGACGGTGATTCGTCGCCTACTGTCCGATGCATTGTCCGCCGATCCAGCAATCGAGATTGCAGGCATTGCAGCAAACGGCAAGATCGCACTTTCCAAGATCCCTCAGCTCAATCCCGACATCATCACCTTGGACATGGAAATGCCCGAGATGGATGGGTTGACGACACTTGTGGAAATTAGAAAGCAATATCCGAAGTTGCCCATAATCATGTTCAGCACGCTCACGCAACGCGGAGCCGAGTCCACACTCGATGCGCTTGCCAAGGGAGCAAATGACTACGTCACCAAGCCAGCAAACGTTGGTAGTGTCAATGCCGCGATCCAAAGCGTTCAAAGCGAATTGATCCCCAAAATCAAACAGTTTTGCAATTGGTCAATGCCCGTAAACCCAGCTTCGAATAGTCAGACCAATTTGCTTGGCCAGGCAAAGGGATCCGTATCTCACAGCTCAATCGTTGGCACCAAGCCAAGCCGCGTCGACATTGTCGTCATAGGCACATCCACGGGCGGCCCCAATGCATTGTCGACTGTGCTTCCTAAAATCCCGGAAGATTTCCCGGTCCCAATTCTAATCGTTCAGCATATGCCCCCTATTTTTACATCGCATCTGGCAGAGCGACTGAATCAGTTATCGAAGATTCATGTTCACGAAGCTGCTGATGGCGAACTTCTAGTTCCTGGTGGAGCTTGGATTGCACCAGGTAATTTTCATTTGACGATTCGTCGTCAAGGCACTCAACTCAAAGCCGTACTGAACCAAGAGACCCCTGAGAACTCTTGCCGACCTGCGGTGGATGTTTTATTCCGCTCTGCCGCCGAATTATTCGGCGCGAGTGTGCTGTCGGTTATAATGACCGGAATGGGTCAAGATGGCGCACGCGGTTGCGGCGTTGTTCGTCAAGCAGGCGGACGTGTCGTCGTACAAGACGAAGCGACATCTGTCGTTTGGGGTATGCCTGGTGCGGTCGTCAATGCCGGACATGCTCATCAGATTGTTCCAATTCAACGCATCGCGGGCGAGATTATTCTACAGACTCAATCGGGCAGGACCGTCCGAACTTTGGAAAAGGCAGGAACCTGAGATGAGCATTGCTTCCCCACCAGTCAACACTGGTACTTTCGACTTCCTAAGCAATTTTGTTCGCGAAAAATCAGCCATTGTTTTGGAACCAAGTAAAGCCTACTTGGTCGAATCAAGATTGAATCCAGTCGCGCGCGACAATGGTTTATCTTCGTTGGACGAACTTGTTGCCGCACTCAAGAAACCTGGCAGTCGTGAACTGTCACGGCAAGTCATTGATGCGATGACAACGAACGAGTCGAGCTTTTTTCGCGATCTCCAGCCGTTTGAAGCTCTCAAAACAGTCATCATTCCTGAGCTGATGGAAAAGCGAACCAAGGAACGAACGCTTAATATTTGGTCGAACGCTTGCTCGAGCGGACAAGAGGTCTACAGCATTGCCATGCTCCTTCGCGAGAGTTTTCCTGCCCTGGGAGGTTGGAAAGTTCGATTGATAGCAACCGATCTTTCAACTGCGATTCTCAAGAAGGCGCAGGAAGGTGTCTTCAATCAAACGGAAGTGAACCGCGGGTTACCCATGCCTATGTTACTCAAGTATTTTACTAAGAGTGGGCTCCAATGGCAGATCAAAGAAGACGTTCGCAAATCGATCGAATTTCGGGAAGTCAACTTGATTGAAAGCTGGCCTTCCACTTTACCGACTATGGACATCGTGTTCTTGCGAAACGTGCTGATTTATTTTTCGCCAGAAACCAAAACTGCCATCCTCAACAAAGTGCATCGCATTTTGCGTCCAGACGGATGTCTCTTTCTTGGGGGAGCTGAGACCACTATGAACCTAGACACAAAATTCGAACGGTCACCTGTCGGGAAAACAACCTGTTACCGCCCTGAATAGAGTGGGATAGGCTTCCAGCCTGTCAACAGGATTCGCGCCACTGTTTGCTTTCATGCAGTGGCACCACATAGCTGGCATAAACAATCAGACATATCGAGGAATACCATGATTTCAACCGACGACATATTCACGATCGCACAAAATATCCTTTCGACAATGCTTGAAATCGAAGCAAATCCAGGCGATCTATCGCCCGGTGGAAAGCGCTTGGATCAAGTTACCGGATGCATTCAAATCAGCGGCGAATGGCAAGGAGCGGTCGTGATTCAAAGCTCTGTCGAGTTTGCCCGAACCGTTGCAAGCCGACTCTTTGATGAGAGCCCAGCAAGTTTATTGGAAGACGACCTTCGCGATGCGTTTGCCGAATTGACAAACATGATCGGCGGAAACATCAAAGGACAGGTACCGTGCCCGTCGTTTCTGTCCATCCCGTCGGTTACAACCGGTCAAGACTTTGATGTCCATCTTTCTAATGCGATTGTCATTCGCGACATAGGCCTCGACTGCAATGGCGAGACACTGCGGATCATCATGTTCGAAGAAGACCGGTCGCAGCCTAGCCGAGTGACGCAACGCAAGCTTGGTTCTATTGCAAACTAAATGTCCCGGGCGGGTTCGGTATGATTACCTTATTCCTCCCGCTTCGAGGTAACATTTGTTTCCCTCAATAGTCAATTCCAACTCGTCCTTAGTCAGCGGTTCTTGAACGAGCAGTTGGCCGTCAAGCACTGCTAAGGTTGCGTCCGAAGCATCATTTTGCTTCAACATTCGATGGCTAATTCGCTCCCGCAATGTTCCTTCGTCCACTTGAATGTCAACGATTCGAAAATCCGCGCCCTCTGACCTTGCCATCAGTTGAAAACGTTGCCGATCGGATCGCCTTAAAAAAGTCGCATCGACCACCACCGCAAAATCTGCATGAACGATGTCTCTCGCAAGATCGAATAGTCTGCGGTAGGTTGCGTCAGAAGCCGTAGGGGAGTACAAACCTTCGGCTGAATGACCATCTTGTCTTGTTATTTTGGAGGTTTTGAAGAGTCGTTTGCGCTCAACATCGGATCGAATCCTGATCGCACCCTCCTTCTGAACAATTCGTTGACTAAACGTCGTTTTGCCACTCCCGCTGACGCCATGAGTGATCCAGAGACGTCGGTCTATCGATTTTGCAATCCGTTCGGCAAGACGAATGTATGCTCTAGCTGGTGCAATTTGCTCGGAGTCCAACCGTTGAACATGGTTCAGTTGCCTAGATCGGATTACCGCGACCTTTGCCCGCACCAACGCTCGATACACCATGTACCATCGCATGACCGTTAACGATTGATAGTCGCCAGTCTCCTCCAAATAAGCATTGAGAAGAATCGCCGACAATTCAACATACCCTCGCTCCTGCAGGTCCATTACCAAGAAACTGATGTCGCTGGCGACATCAATCCACGACAATTCAGTATTGAATTCGATGCCGTCGAATGGAACCCAATGACCAGACCAAAAGACGATGTTATCGCAATGCAGATCCCCGTGGCATTCGCGCACGAATCCATCGTAGGATCGAGTCAAGAAATACGATCTGTGTTTCATAAAAAAAGCAACTGTCCAGTTCTCAAGGTCCTTAAGGCCTACGTCCTGGCGGAGCAATGGCTCGTTTAGCAGCAACTCGAAATTTTGGCTCGCTTGCAAGGCTATCTGCGAAACAAACTCTTCACCGCGAGGCTGATTGACCTTGAGTGCCATGGAGTGAAACTCAGCAATGGTTTTAGCCAACTGGACTACATCATCGAGTTTGACAAGGTTCTCGGCGAGCTGTTTGCTCAGCAAGGCGTTATCATCGAATCGCCTCATCCGCACAGCAAACTCGATGGGTTGTGCATCGCCATCCATTCGAATCTGGCCATCTTCGAAGGTAATTGGCACAACATCGAGGTACAATCCCCGCGCGTAGCGATTCCCTAGTCTTAGTTCCTCACAGCACGCGTAATGACGCTTCTCAAGTGACTTGTAATCAAGAAAATCAGTCTGCATTGGCTTCTTGATCTTGTATGCGAAATTTCCAGCTAAAAGCACCCACGAAATATGCGTTTCAATAAGCACAACGGGCTCGGCAACGGAATGAACATATGCCGAAGGTTCGAGAAGCGATTCTATCAACGCATCGTTCTCGCGAACGTCGCTTGAAACAGCACCATTCATTTTGCTTGCCTGTATCGCACTTCGGAAATACTCCACGCCAGGCAAATCGATCCTGACGTTCGACAAGCTTCATTCCCACAACCACACTGAGCGAAGAGATTGCTTGCCCCTGTCAGTCCGATGCGAAGCAAAAGAGATACCAAAAGGACATTGCTTTTAGAGAATACGAGGTACAAGCTGAAAATCGCGATTGCTATTGGGCAGGTAGTCTCGCAAATACCGCTTGCCTTTCCTGCTGGATTCTTCTGCTTTCAGAAAGCGTTGCCTACGTGAGTCGAATTGACACATGAAAGTGAGCAAGTGTATCTCACAGGGTTGTGCACTCACGACTGGAGGAAATGGGCATTATGAACCAGTCGATTGCGCTACCTGTCGTGGCACTGGTTTTAAGGGACGAACGGGAGTTTTCGAGTGTGTGAAATTCGATGTCGAGTTGTCGCAAGTGATTGCTACCAATGTGGTGGAAGCGGAGCTGTGCAGATTGATTCGATCGAAGGGAGTAAACAGCTTAAATGCCGAGGCGTTGAGCAAGGTTAGCCAAGGCATTACAAGCTTAGACGAAGCGATCTCGGTTCGATGGCTGTGAAAAATATGAGAAGGCCTGCGCCATGATGCATCCCGTTTTACTCGCTATTTAGAATCCCCATTACCTCACGAGCGATCATAAGGTCCTCTTGGCTTTCAATCACCAAAATCCTTGACTGCGAGGATTGCGTTGCAATGTCGGCGTCGGGTTTCAGGCTGGTATTGCGTTCGTGATCGAGAGACAAACCTAAGCAATCCAGTCCTTGGCAAATAGCCGTACGCAGTCCGACGGAATTCTCACCAACTCCCCCAGTGAAGCTCAGTGCATCAATGCCCCCCAAATTGACCGCCAATGCTCCCACGCTTGCTCGGACCCGATCGGCAAACATCGCTAAAGCCAGATTCGCCCTTTCGTGACCAGCCAGAGCAGCTGTTTCAAGCTGGCGAACATCCGCTGAGACACCGGACACCCCGAGTAATCCAGAATGGTGGTTTAGAACTTCGTTGAGCGCGTCTGCACTCAGCCCGCGCCGTTGCTGGACGTGAATTAAAATACCGGGATCGAGTGAGCCAGACCGGGTGCCCATCATCAATCCATCGATGGGCGTATAACCCATGGTGGTAGCGACGGCTTGACCACCGGCGATGGCCGACGCCGAGCATCCATTTCCCAAATGACAGGTGACCAAACGCAACTCCCGAATTGGCCTACCAAGCAGATCTGCCGCCCGCTGCGCACAGTAAGAATGGCTGATACCGTGAAAGCCAAAACGCCGGACGCCCCATTCGGAGAACCATTCGTATGGCAGTGGGTATAGAAAAGACTTTGGCGATAAACTTGTGAAGAACGCAGTATCGAATACGGCAACTTTCGTGATACCAGGAAGTTCAGCCTGTGCGGCATCGATCGCAGCTAACGCTGATGGATTATGAAGCGGAGCAAGCGGCGACAAATCTGCGATTGCCTTTCGAACGCGGTCATCAATTCGCACACTCTCCCGAAACATTGTCCCGCCGTGGACCACTCGATGCCCTACAGCCTTGATTTGGAAAATACTGTTGCCTCGTTGTTGCAATATTTCACTCAATGCTCGTATGGCAACACTTACGGCTTCGCTGTGCGTCTGAACTGCGACCGTTGATTTCATTTCCGAAAAAGTAGTACCGTGAATATTCAGTTCAGCAAGATTGGTATTTCCTCCCCAATCGATAGCACCGCGAAGTTTGCAATCCTCGCAATCCATCCCAAAGAGTCCAAATTTCAGACTGCTTGAGCCGCAATTGATAACTAGAATCATGTCCAAATTCACTCCGTCGATTGCGGGTGTAATCCCAAGGGCACTCACTTTGGCTTTGGTGAGCCATTGGGCGCGAGCGGCGCGACATGGTTGCCCCATTTCCAATTGCGAATTTCAGGCATGTCTTCACCGTGTTCTGCAATGTATAGCTTGTGTTCAATTAGTTTATCGCGGACAGCTTGCTTTGCATATGCGGCTTGCGCCCCGAGACTCGGCACGCGGTCAATTACATCGGCGACGAGATGGAAACGGTCGAGGTCATTTAGTACCACCATGTCAAACGGAGTAGTGGTTGTTCCCTCCTCTTTGTATCCCCGAACATGCAGGTTACCATGATTCGTGCGGCGGTACGTTAGCCGATGAATGAGCCATGGGTATCCATGAAACGCAAAGATGATCGGCTTATTTGTGGTGAACAGCGTATCAAAATCACGGTCGCTCAGTCCATGCGGGTGCTGGCTCGTCGGTTGCAGCTTCATCAAATTCACCACATTGATAACACGTACTTTAAGGTCAGGGAAAAAGCCACGCAGAAGCTCCACGGCGGCAAGTGTTTCCAGGGTCGGAACGTCACCACAACAAGCCATGATGACGTCCGGTTCGCCTCCAATGTCATTGCTTGCCCATTCCCATATGCCGATTCCGGCAGTGGTATGCTTAATCGCTTGATCCATGTTGAGCCACTGCGGCGCTGGTTGTTTTCCAGCCACTACGACGTTCACGTAATGACGACTACGTAGGCAGTGGTCCGTGACGCACAGAAGCGTGTTGGCATCGGGGGGCAAATAGACGCGAATAATCTCCGCCTTCTTGTTGACGACATGGTCCAGGAAGCCAGGGTCTTGGTGACTGAATCCGTTGTGGTCTTGCCGCCAAACGTGCGATGTAAGCAGATAGTTGAGCGAAGCGATCGGCCGACGCCAAGGAATTGTCCTGGTTACCTTAAGCCATTTGGCATGTTGGTTGAACATCGAATCGATGATGTGGATAAAGGCTTCGTAACACGAGAGGAACCCATGTCGACCGGTGAGTAAATACCCCTCGAGCCATCCCTGGCATTGATGCTCGCTGAGCATCTCCATGACTCGACCGTCGGGTGAGACGTGATCATCGCTTGGGATGATTTCCGCCGTGGACATTCGATCGGTGACCTCAAAAACCGCGTTCCAGCGATTGGAGGCTGTTTCATCCGGACTGAATATGCGAAAATTTCTGGTATCGCTGTTGAGCTTGAGCACGTCACGAATAAACTGGCCTTGAATTCGAGTTGACTCAGCATCTATCGCCCCAGGTTGAACCACATCGAGCGCGTAGTCGCAAAAATTTGGCATACGCAATTCTCGTAGCATCGCTCCGCCATTCGCATGTGGGTTGGCGCCCATACGTCGTGTGCCAATTGGAGCCAGATCCATTAGCTCGGCAATCAGTTTGCCGTTGGCATCAAACAACTCTTCGGGGCGATAGCTCCGCATCCAGTCCTCGAGGATACGCACGTGGTTGGGGTGCGTAGACATTTCTCCCATTGGCACTTGGTGTGAATGCGATGTTCCAGTGACCTGCTTTCCGTCGACTTCCTTGGGGCCGGTCCAACCTTTGGGCGTGCGTAGCACAATCATGGGCCAATGTGGTCGATGTGAGAATCCACTGGTTCGGGCTTCTAGCTGAATCTTTTTGATTTCGTCGAAAACCTTGTCGAGCGTCTCGGCCATACGTCGATGCATAGACTCCGGATCATCTCCTTCAACAAAGTAAGGGACATAGCCGTAACCACGAAAAAGTTGCTCAAGTTCTTCGTGGCTGATTCGGGCAAGGACTGTCGGACCGGCGATTTTGTAACCGTTCAAGTGCAAGATTGGAAGTACGGCACCATCGTGCACTGGGTTGAGGAATTTGTTCGAGTGCCAACTCGTGGCTAGCGGCCCTGTTTCAGCCTCTCCGTCACCGACCACGCAAGCGACGATGAGATCGGGATTGTCAAAAGCCGCTCCGTAAGCATGCGACAAGGCGTAGCCAAGTTCGCCACCTTCATGTATTGAGCCCGGTGTTTCTGGCGCGACGTGACTAGGAATGCCGCCTGGAAATGAGAATTGCTTGAATAGATGGTGCATTCCCGATTCATCTTGCGAGATATGGTTGTAAACCTCCGTATAGCTCCCTTCGAGGTATGTGTTCGCGACGATTCCGGGTCCGCCGTGGCCAGGACCAGTGACGTAAAGCACATTGCAATCACGCTGCCGAATGATGCGATTCAAATGCACATAGATGAAGTTTAGACCTGGTGTCGTGCCCCAGTGACCGACCAGCCGCGGCTTAATGTGTTCTAGCTTGAGCGGCTCACGCAACAGCGGATTGCCTAGCAAGTAAATTTGCCCGACAGACAGATAGTTCGCCGCTCGCCAATAAGCATCCATTTTTCTAAGCAGGTCGCTCGACAGTGTGTCAGGCATAAAACGGTTTCCTTTTAGTCAAAAGCGATTGTACGCACCACAAAATTAGTTTCTGATCATACAATGGACAAAGAGTTACATTGCTTCAAAGTTATTCCTGTGGAGGATTTCATGGCAAACGACGATTTAGAGCGGGCACTGGATTCCCTACATCAAAGCTTAGCCGACACACCTCAGATCGATGAACAGATGGCTGTGAAAATGAAAATGATCATAGAGGAAATCCAGGAAACCCTTTTGCGATCAGGCCCTGAGGCAAATGCAAACACGCCGCACTCCACCTTGACGTCACGTGTGCAAGGGCTCATTTCCGATTTTGAGCTTCAACATCCTAAACTCACATCCAACCTATCGCTAATTGCTGAACGACTTGCGGATATGGGAATCTAAGAGGACCAAGATCATTGCGGCACTTTTTTTCGCGATATCCAGACCGAACACTTCGCGTGCCGCAAAACGTACTTGGACACACTGCCAAGAAGAAAAGTGCTAAGTAGGCCTCCGCCAGTACTCCCCAAAACGATAACGTCGCTTGCATTTTTCTCGACGAATTGCACCAAACCATCGCCGACATGGTTCGCCTCGATCACGTGAGCTTCCACGGTAGGCGAAAGCTCGCGAAGTCGATTCGCGACCGAGTTTAATTCTTCCCTCCTGATGGTTTTTATCTCTTCTATGTCGAAATCATACGGGATGTCTGAATACACAAATGGGAGCGTAACGATACTGACAACCTCCATCTTGGTGTTTGTTCCCCAACCGAACTGAGAGAGTTGGTCATAGACAATAGTCCACGAGTCCGTTTCGTCGTATGCGATACACACGTCGATCGGGCGCTTTGCTTTTTTGAGCCCAGTAGGTCGTACGACTAGGACAGAGCATTTTGCATGGGTCGCCACAAAATCACTTGTGCTTCCAAACATGCGCTCGAATAGCGAGTGGCCAACTGCCCCTAGGACTATCAGATCGCATTTGCGAACCTCAGCAGCCCGGATAATTTTCGTACCGACGTGGCCTTCGCCAACAACGAGCTCTAAGGTCGCATTGGCACCGTCAAAGATGTTCTCGAGATGGGCAAACAGCGAGGTGGCCTTTTCTCTGTCGGCGGCTTCCAATCGCTTCTTCAATTCCGAAACATCCCTAGCACCATGCAGATTGGGCATATTGCTTATGAACAAGACCGTCAGCTCAAGTTTTTCCGCGTGTGGCAGGTGTGCTAAAAGCCACGCAGCTTCCTCGGCAAACTGAGAGCCGTCTGTTGCAAGTATCACTTTCATCGAATTGCTCCTAACCATCTATCCCAACGAGTCGACGAACAAAGACTAAAACAATAACCATTGCCAGCAAGCCAATACCCGCTAAAACCAGCACATGCCTAGTTTGTAGCCCTCTCAACCAATCTCGCATTCGGTGCACCCCCCCTTCGCTCTTGAGCATGCTGCATTGAGTCACAGAACCACCGTTCAGTAGACTAGTGTCAAGTGTCTAGTGCAAAGCAAGTACCAATTCGACGGAAGATTAAGTTTTTGATGTGTCTCGCCACTTTATTCCACGGAAGTCGCGGATATGGCGGTTGGCTTCCTCCGTTTTATTGCTTGCTCAAAATGCGCTTCGATAAGTGAGTCATTTCGGCTCAGCGGCCAAAGGCATGTGTGCCACGTCGTCAACTAGGAGCCTGCGGTGTTTTTGAATCTCACCAGTGGCCAAGGCGAGCGGCAGGAGTTGATTTACCGTAGCTTCGGCCCCTGGCCCGAGTTTCGTACGGATCAGAGGGCCATGCTTTCGCGATTGCCCCTTCGGATCAGATGCGAAAGGATTCGGTGTCGCTGCTCAGGGGATGCATTGCTTATCTGGTCAAAACGGCCTGCACAAGCGTCGTGAGCATCGTCCAGGAACCAAGAGTGACATTGTGCTCCTCGATCCATCAATAGCTCAAATACGCTTTCCGAACCAGAAACAATCGCCCATCCAGCAGGCGAATTGTTGTGCAAACTGCCAGACCGTGCGTCGATGTCCGAGCCGTTTTCGAGCAGTGCTTCTGCCGAAACCTTGCAGTTATTCCATGCAGCAGTATGCAATGGAGTTCCTTGATCGTAGCCGCCACGAACATTGGTCGACAATCCTCGACGAACCAGTATGGGAATCGTTTCTCGCCGGTTTCCTTTTGCCGCTGCATGCAATGGAGTCGAATCAAGTCCAACCGAAAAAATCAGAATGTTTTGCACATCATGCCCGTTCGGAGTCGAGAAAAACGATGGGTTGATCCGCGCATGAATGAGATTTGGATCGGCATCCAGTAGCTTCTCCACTAACGGACTTTCACCGCAGAGTGCAGTTGAAAAAATGTCTGGAGCAGCGCCTTTGGCGAAAAGGAATCGTGCGACCTCCGGCCGTATGCTACAAAGGTATTGCGCCGGCGTACTATTGTGGTCGATACATCTGCCGTCGATTTCGGCGCCACGATCGAGTAACAGCTTTGCCACTTCGATCGTGTCCGCAAAATGAAGAGGATGACATCCATCGCCGCCCCTTTCTATCACGCGAGATGGATCGGTATCGAGCAAGCGTACAACGTCATTAACCCTCCCCAAGCCAGCTGCAGTGTGCACGTCCATTGTCGCACCGTGAGCAAGCAGATACTCAGTCAGTTGATTGTCTCGCCGAAAGATAGCGCAATGCAAAGGGCTCCATGGCCCCATATTCCAATCGCTCTTCCTATTTGGATCCGCTCCTAGCTCGATGAGCGCCTCGACTAACGTTGGACGGTTGCTAAAGCAAGCCATCGTTAGGGGTGTTGCTCCAAAATTGCGATAGTCATAGCAATTTAAAATTTCAGAATCATTTGCAACGATCGCGCGAAGTCGTTCAACGTTTCCGATGGCTAGTGTCTTGAAGAGCTCTGTTTGCTCAGTCGTGTTGTGTTTTGCCATTTCGATCCTAAGATAAAATACGGTGAACTACCACATGCAATACAGTGTCAGGCTGCGAGTTTAATTGTTTCTTTTTCAGAGCTATGACGCAAGTGATAAAACGCATTCAGTCTGGCTTCGCCCAATCATCCTACAAGACAAATCGGCTAAAATGAAATGCGATGCGGTGCTCAGGGCATTTGCTTCAGAAAAGTAGCCTAACAACATCTGGGATTGAATTTGCCGAGGTCAAGTGCGACAATTAACGGCAAGGCTTCATCGGCGTTCGAAGTAGGTTTTTCTTGGATTCCATACTCCCGTGGAGAAATGGCTTGGACCCGAATATTTCGAAGTACAACGACACAAGGGAATCTAGCGACAAGGACATATGTGACTTGCTTGCGCATGAAATAGACCGTGGTCTACCTGGAGCGGAAAGCAAGATTTGGCATGCGCATCCTGTCTGGTTCCTGGATGGCAATCCTATTGTTGGGTATAGTAAGCAGAAACGCGGGATTCGCTTGATGTTTTGGAGCGGTGCGGATTTCGACGAAGTGGGTTTGAATATCCTTGGCAAAAAGTTCAAGGATGCTTCGGTGTTTTACACGGTCGCTACTGAGATTAACAAAACCACCTTGCGACGGTGGCTCAAGAAAGCCAAAGTCTTTCAATGGGACTACAAGAATATTGTCCGTAGAAAGGGAAAATTGGAGCGGCTGCAATGATTCAACGAAACTGTAATAGAGAGTAGCGAAACATGACGAGCACAAGCAGTCACGATGAACGATTCGCGAAAATGACGTTCGGTTCGGTGTACCCACTCTATCTTTCAAAAGTGGAAAAGAAAGGTAGAACCAAAGAGGAACTGCATCAAGTGATCGAA
>JANLRK010000255.1:0-4361 GCA_031361585.1 Pirellula sp.
CAGAACTCGGTGATGGGGATGCCCCGGACGAGTTCCATCACAAAGTAAGGACGGCCTTGGTCGGTCGTACCTGCGTCGAGCACGCGCGCGATGTTGGGATGCTCCATTATGGCTACTGCTTGGCGCTCGGCCTCAAAGCGAGCCAACACCTGTTTTGAGTCCATGCCTGGCTTGACCAATTTCAAAGCGACTCGACGGCGGACGGGTTTAGACTGCTCGGCCATATAAACCAAGCCCATTCCTCCTTCGCCGATCAATTCTAGCAGTTTGTAGGGGCCAATCTTTTGCCCTACTTCCGAGCTGCTATTGAAATCAGCCGTCTGCATAACGACGGCAGGCGGATCGAGCAAGCGTCCAATGGAAAAATAGTCCTTAACCATTCTTTGCAGGGCGGCGTGTTGGACAGCGTTGTCGCCACAGGCTTTGCGCAAATAAGCATCACGTTGGCCTGCGTCGACTATTTCAACGGCTTCGGCCAATATGGAATTTAGTTCGGAATCTTGTTGAGACATGGCGACGATTTCTGCATGAACAGTGCAACGTTTTATATTCAAAGCGAAATCGGCGATTAAAAAGGGTCACAATTTTTTTTGTAGGTGAAACAATATCTTAAACTTCGGACAGGTGCCGGGCTAACCAAACGCGAACTGCGGCCCATTCACGCTTGACGGTCGACTTGCTTACCCCCATGACGGCCGCAACTTCCTCGAAGGTCATGCCTGCAAAGAAACGCAGTTTTACCAATTGGGCTTTGCTGGGTGATTCGGATTCCAGTTCTGTCAAAGCCGCGTTAACGGTCAAAACACGTTCGGCTTCCTCGTTATCGGCAGCCTCCGCTGTGTGAAGCTCCATACGCACACGGCTACCACCCATTTTTTCACTCTTTTTGCGCCTGGCTTGGTCGACAAGGATCCATCGCATTGCTTCGGCGGCAGCTGCGAAAAAGTGGCCTCGACTATCCCATACTTTTTCTTGCCCGCCACCCACCATTCGAACATAGGCCTCGTGAACCAGTGCCGTGGCTTGCAACGTTTGACCGGGCTTCTCGTTTGCCAAGCGGGCTGCAGCCAATTTACGCAACTCTTCATACACCAGCGGCAACAACTGCTCCGCAGCCGACGGATCTCCGGACTCGATTTGCGATAGGATGTGGGTGACGTCGGACATAGTGCGTGGACTCATAAACAGGTAGCTACATCCGCATTAGTGTAACTGCCCACGCACAAATTTACCCCAGGTAAACCAGATTTTCTCGCCTCAGCGTTCCTCTCTCAATTTCTTCCACACCATCCGCAAAAGCTTCCTTCCCACACGAGGTAACTGTGTGATCGTAGTCGACGGCCAGCGTTGAGCCTGGCGTCAGAGCAACGACCCAAGGATTCATAACATGAAACAGTGGTGGGAATCAGATGCGATTGAAGATGCCGATGCGCCCAAGCGAATACGAGCAATCGCGTACTACCGGCATTCGGCACAAGACCGACAAGAAAATTCCATTCCCATTCAGCGGGACCAGGTTCGAGAGTGGGCGGAAAAGAACGGCGTCGAAATAATTCACGAGTTCTCCGATGCGGGTAAAGAGATCATCTCCCCGCCCGCTTTGAGGAATCGTTTCAAGCGGCCACAAATCGAGATATAACCTTCATCGTCAATCGACACAATATCGCCGGTCTTATACCAAATCTTGCCGTCCATTTTGACGAATGGATCGGGGCCATCGCACCCTAAATATCCGCCAAAAACAGACGGTCCGCAAACGAGTAGCATGCCAGATTTGCCTGTTGCAACCACAACAGCAGAATCGACGTCGACGACTCGTACCTCTACGGAGGAAATTGGCTTTCCTGTCGTCCCGCGTTTTCTTGCCGTGAGAGTACGATGGGTTAGTACTACTGAAAGCCGATCATTCACGATCACTTCATCGAGATGATGGGTTGCCCTATGCAAAAACGCTTCGCCAACTGAATCCCCAACCACGACGACGGGCGAGTTGGGATTGCGAAATTGGAACCACGAATCAGGAACCGATCTGTTCAGCGTCGAGTCCATTACCCCAATTCCTTGGGCCAGTGCTGGGCTGTTAAAAAACTGGGGTTGTTGAGTATTAAGAGTTGCGCAACTTCTATCCCGGAGGGATCTCAGAAATTAGCCGGTGGTTGAGCGGAGCGACACCACCGGAAAAAGATTCGTGCAGTGCGTTCCGATCCTGAAGGGATCGAAGATTCTTCGACCCCTTCAGGGTCATTCGCGTGTCCTTTCGTTCCTCCGGGGGGTGCGCCGCTTCACGGCGACCCCCGGCTACTATCTGAAATCCCTATCGGGATAAAAGCCATCCAGTTCGGAATAAAAGCAATTCACATCGGATTAGAAGCAGAATAATTATCGAGTGAAATAGATTCGCAAATCATTAAGTCAATACCAGTTTTTTAACAGCCCAGGCCAGTGCCCACAATTCGCCAAGTCGTTCGGGAACCTGCTTGTTACGATGACCAAAATGCTGCTCGACCAACAACGAAAGATCCATGCGATCCAGGCTGTATAATCCTAACGACTCTAGCATCGTGTCCTCTCGCAGCAAGTCTGCATTTAGCGTTCTGGCTGAACTCACATCTTGGCTCAAAAATCGATTCAAGTGATTTTCAATGATGCGATTCACTTGGTGAACGATTGCAGCGTCATAACCAATGCTAGTTGACGCGAGCAGTGCGCCGGAATCTGAAAAAGTTCCTTGCTTGGGTCCAAACCAGGAATGATAGCGCACGTATACTGGTTCCTCCTCACCATCGGCGTTGTACCAATTCTCCAAAAACTCATTGAAAGTGCTGCGGCTTTCAAGTGGCAATTCGCCTACACTTACGATGTGAACCCGAACGGTTACCAGTCGTTTTGGGAGAAAGAAAAACAAGCTCGCGCACGCCCAGAAAAAGCCACTACGACAAGAGCTGGCAAGGTTGGGTAATGTTCCCGTTTCTGCACAGCTAAAACTGCTTCCCCAAACGCCCCGAGTACGTACGAGAACTACATTTACGTTTGGGCGTTTCGATATTAGCTCGTAAGCAGACCGAGTCGCGCCAACGATTTCTCGATTACCGCGTTGAACGCGGCCAGAGGGATAAATTAGCAAACACTCTCCCTCATCAATGATCGCGGCTATTCTGTCGACCAGGGTCCTGCCTTGGCTTCGAGCATCATGGCTATGCAAGGAAAGATCAGGTACTTCAATTGCCTTGATCAACGCGAAGATCGGACGCAGGAACCATGATCGATATGACTTTGAGAACACTAGCGGTCGCAGCGGACGATGCAATCGAATATGGCTGCTGATCAATGGCGGATCGATGTAGGCAGGATGATTTGGAAGAACCAACGTTGGTCCAGTTAGAGCACAAAGATCGTTGCCCCCTTCGATACGCACACGATACCGAAGACGAAATGCTAGGCGTCAAAGAAACCAAAAGACTCGGTTCAAGGTAAGCATGAGAGAGTACTCGCTCTTTAAGACGTCGTTCTTCTTTTCGGGATGCGTCGCGTCGTCGCGCCATAACGGCATGATACGGCAATCTATATGAATTACTGTGACTTTGCTATCGTCTGCGTTGCAACTCGGTTCACACCCACAACCAAGAATATAGAAATAATTGCAACACACATAGGTGTAACTTGTTGTTCTCAATTGCCAACATTCGAACGGGAGTATGAATGTAGACGAAAAGGCAAAATCACTTTAAGAGCCTATGTGAGCGTCAAAGTGAAAAGTACCGTTGGCTGGGTCGTTGTCCCGGCCATTGGTTCGTTCGGGACAATAGTCCCAAACCACGAATTATTGATCCCACCGCTCGCCTTCGGACGCAAATTCCAGTTCTGTAAAACCAACCTTTGTGAGGGCGAAAAAAAAGTTGCGATTTTGTCAAAAATAGGCCGGTGCACTAGTTGACTTTCGCTTGGAGAACTGCTTTCTAATACTGTGCAGTTCATTTCTAAACGCGTGATATCTGCAAGTCTTTACCAAATCGAGTTCGGAATGATGGAAACAAGCTTGGCTCATCCGGCGTTTCGGGGAGTTTGGCAAAACGAACCACAGCTCGCAAATGCTATCGTTCGACAAATCAACGAATTGCCTGGGTAAGTTCAAGCAACTTCGATGCTCAACGGCATCGAATCACCGACCTCCCCGGATTACCGGATGAGCCTTGTAATTTATAGGACGTACAGATCGTGCACTAAGACAATTAGCGTTTGGGTCACCGCCAACCGATGCCAAGTCTTCGCTCTGAAAACAGCAAACCGTTGCAACCTATTTAAGGGACTATTCGGAATTGCCATGTCAATATTTCACGGTACTACGGCACATTCGGCATTAG
>JANLRK010000276.1:0-21252 GCA_031361585.1 Pirellula sp.
GTTTTGTCAGATGATTTGGAGGGCTCATCTTCCACTCGCATCATGCCGCCGCCCATGCCACCCATGCCGCCTCCCATGCCACCCATGCCGCCGCCCATACCACCCATGCCGCCGCCCATGCCACCCATGCCGCCTCCACCCATACGGATGATTGGGACAACTAGGTCACCGACTGGATAAACCCGGACCACATTGGCCGAAGACTTCTTGCTGGTGATTCGCATTACCTCGTCTTCAATTACATACGTTAGTTGCAACGGTTCCAAAATTAACTTGAGTGCCGAACGGAAAGTAACCGCAGGAAGCTCCAAGGTAATGGGTTCATCGAGCGTAATGCTTTCTTCTTCAAGAGCTTTTTCATCGATAACAATTGGAATATCGTATTGTCCTTTGAGGATTTTCATTACGGCACCCAATGGAGTCGCATTGAAATTCACTTCGCCACGCTCATTGAGAGCTCGGTAGATCTTGCGTTCGGATTCTTTACCTCCCGACAAATCTATCGATCCATAGCGTTCGAGACGTCGAGCGCTCAAGGCCTGCCAAACGTCTGCAGGTGGATAAACAATGGGTGGATCGTCGACGAATGGCACCAAAGCCAATTCATTCAAATACAATGAATCGACAAATGCACGACTTCGTTTGTTGACGGCGTTCATGATCAATTGATAGTTGGAAGCCATGTTCGACTCAATATTTGTGACTCGGTCAACAATCGAGTCGCGATCAATAGCTGTAATTTGCGGAGCAATTTCATTATTTGCAGCGGCGAAAAGTTGCTGAGCCATCAATGAATTGTATCGTTCAACCAACTGCTGTACCGTTGCATTGCGGCGTTCTGTTTCGGCAAGCAAGCGCTTCGATGCTGACTGACTAGCTTGAACCGCTTCAGTCCGCGAAAGCTGTTCCCGTAAGTTCACTTCGGCTCGAGCAGATGCCTGGATTGCGGATGCAACTTGTGCGTCAAGACGAGTTCTTTCCGACGCGTCGAGTTCGGGCGAACGGCGAATCTGATCCAGCAATGACTTGAGCGAGATCTTGGTTGCGGATGGATCGCGACTCCTTCGAGCCTGACTCAATTCGTTACGGACCATCGACTCCATTTGCTGTGCTTTGACGCGCCGCAGCCCTTCGTCTTGTGCCAGTAAGTCGCTTGCGTCCGCCAATTCGTTGAATGGATCGTTGCCATTTAGCACCGATGGTACAACGGATGTAGGTGTATCACCGAATGGGTTACTTAAGGACGGCACCGTCGGGCCACGGCCATCTCCAACGGCTGGCGACCGGGAAGTCGTTGGAGGATCCGCGAATGGATCCTCAGGAACCTGAGCCGAAATAAACTTTACGATTTTTGGCGAGGCACTAGGACTCTTTACCGGTTTAACAGGCTTTTTGGCTTCGGGCTTTGGAGTTTGTTCGGCCGCAGTCAAGACGTTTTGTGCCGCCAAATTGTTTGGTGATCGCTTGATCGCTTCTTTTGCAATGTTGATCGCCGCACTAATGTCACCTGAATTCAATGCAAATCTAGCGTCCTTAACAAGCTGATCCGATGAACTAGCAAGTACTATCCCAAGTTCTTGCAACGCTTCGGAACCTGGCGTAGGCAACAATAAACCTGAATTTGGAGAGGCTTTCGAAACAACCTGTGCAAGGAAAGCGAAGTCAGGATTCGATGGCTCGCTCTTAAGCTCCCATCGCATGGAACTCGCTTGTCCATCGACCACGCCTTCTATTTGCAGATTGCCCTCAAGCGACTCCGATTGGAGATTCCCAACTAGAATTGAATCTCGGTCAAGACGGAGTGGCGGTAAGCGTCCCGGGAAATACTGTGCAACCCCGTTGGGCCAACTCGATTTTGTAGGCCAGAACACAGGCTCCAGGGCCACCTTAGCCAAGGCATCACCCATTTGCTGGCAAGTTGCATTCGTTATCGCTTGGCGAACGAAAACCTTCCCGCCAGTATGATTGGAAATTGTCGAAAGCAATTCACAGTCCGTTCTAGGACCGATAGCGAGCGAGCTAATGCTAGTTCGCGAATCCCTCAGTTCATTGATGAGGGACTCAAATTCCAAAGTGTTTAGAAGATTGCAAAGGTGCATTCCGTCACCGATGTAGACGATGCTCGCGTCAGGCTCTTTTCCTAGCTCGCGGACCGCCACTCGAATGGCAGCAGCTAGATCCGTTGTTCCCAATGGAACCCGCTTTTCAAGCTTCTTGAAACCCTCTGTCAATAAATTACTAAATGGTGCTGAAGCGGCCGACAACACGACCGCTTCCACATCACATGCAATAAGGCTTACTAACGATTTTTCGGGCAATGCTTCGATAATGGATTGAGCCACATCGATCGAATCTGTCCGAAAATCACCATTCTGCGATGCAGAAGTGTCCACTACGACAGCGACACGCGGTGAGTTCTTGGCAACAAACGTTTGTGTTGGCATCAAGCTCAACGCAAAAAGAGTTTTCCCCTCGTCCTGGTAAGTCACCAAACGATTGTTTGTCGGTTCCGCTGTCGCGGACGCAGGGCAAACCCCGGCTACCAATCCCAGCCCCAGTGCGGATGACAAAGTAGCCGTGAAAAGCCGCTTCTGGAACTTGGAACAACTAGAACTCAACATAGTAATTCTCTCCGATTTGGCTCGAACGGATTTGCGAACGAAAGACAACATAAATTTACCGACTACGAAATTTGACACTGGAATTTTGTTTGCTACTCAGCATAACGTGCTTGGAAGGTATCTCTAATCGTATTTCTGATCCAAACTTAAAGCCATAAAAAAACAGATCAATTCAACGATTATCAATCCTTAGCGGCCTGCCAGGCAACACCGCTATTGTCGAGTGCAATTTTCGAACCAAACTGCAGAATCTGACTAGATTTCCAGTTGAACGCGCATTTTAGAACAAAAAGACTGCAAAGACATTCCTCCGTTTTTGCTGCGGAGGTTTTGAGCATCAATTGCCAAAACGATTACGTGCGTTATGCAACTCTATGCAAATGCTTTCTAAGCAGAATTGAACACTCCCGTCGAAATCCTGCCCCCAGCACGATCCGAAGAATTGGAAAATCCGTCAAAATCCCCCAAACTGCTCAATCCTGCCTAGTCGAAAACCCGATGACCTCGATAGGTATTTTTGGATCAATGAACTTTGCTGGGATATTCCGTATGCTTCGAACAACCATTGTCAAAAATGATTTGGCCCGGGCATGGGTGTTGATCGCAACTCTTTTTGTTTCACGCCCTACCCTCGGTCAAGATGACTCAGGACAGGAACCGACATCAAAATCGAATAATGGAGTTTTGGACAGACTCTTCGGAGCCTCGACTTCCAAAGCGGAAAAACCGAAGCCAAAAATTCCTGCAAGTCCCACTGCCGGAAGGCCCGTGCGATCTGGTTTCCTCGTTCCTTTAAAGTCCTTCTCGAGGGCATTCCGCGGTACGACGGAAACAGAAATGGTAGAAGAACAAGTAGAAGTTATCCCTCCGAAGATAACTCAGTCTCGCTCTCCTCGGGAACCGTTTCGAAGTTTACCCAGGGTTCAAGAACGTATCGAACGCGATACGGTCGATCTTCGCATTCAGCAGATCGTACCCAATCAATTCGGTCCAAATCCAAATAGCTCCGCCCTTTCGACGAAGCTGGCTCCAATCGTGCGGCCGGAATCGATGAAGGAATCCGCCTCGGTTCCGCTCAACGTGTATTCAAAGTCCACTAACTCGAAACCAGTCGTCGCGGGTAATTCGAAAAGCAGCGCTACTGAGATCGCAATCGAATCGAATTCAACTTCTCGCAGGACCGCTATGGACACCGCTGGGGCAGAAACGACCGCTCGCATTGCCACACCTGCGCGATTGGATTCGAACTCTTCCGATACCAAATCGCGATATGAAAGACAAAGCGAACCGAAGAGTCTAGTTGAGTTGGGGCTGACCTCCGAAAAACCTAAAGGCAATCTCGTCATCTCATCCGCCGGAAACAAAGTCGCAAGTCCTGTGAATCAAAAGTCGGTGGCGAATAGTGAAACATTGACAAACGAAGTCCCAAGAATCGCGAGATCTGGCACCGGAAATTTGGTAAAGCTGGATTCAACGGTTAAAAAGGATCCTGCGGAAAAGACTCCAGAATTGAATGCTTTCAACAAAGTTTCGACCGCTATCGTTGCGCCTCAGCTTCATCGAGAATCGAGCGTTCCAGGCGTTAAGGTTACGGTGAACGGACCAAGTTCGATTCTGGTAGACGATCAAGGCAATTACGAAGTCACTGCCAAAAATGAAGGAACAGAAACGCTGAATGGATTGATTGTTCGAGTGGCAGTTCCTACCCATGTGAACATTGGTGATGTTTCTGTTACCGACGGAACAGCGCACCCAGACAACGATCAGGATGGAAATACACTTATCTGGGAACTGGGGCCGATTGCAGCGGGAAACTCGAAGATAGCAAAACTCATGCTCAGAACACTCCAGGCAGAGCATTTCGCGTTAGGGATCGAATGGACGTTACTACCCCAAAATGAAGAAATGAAAGTTGAAGTTCAGCAGCCGCAATTGGCAATTGCGCTCGAAGGACCAACCGAAGTTATTTTCGGGAAGCCTCAGATGTACCGCATACGTGTTCGAAATCCTGGAAATGCTGACGTAAGGGCGGTCTCGATCGCTGTGACCGCAGAACCATACGGAAGCAATCAATCGGAAATTGGAGATGTCGCCGCAGGCAGTGAAAGAATTGTCGAGGTTGAACTGACATTTCAACAGTCAGGGAAATTGCCAATCATCGCTACCGCGGCGAGCACGATTTCCAAACTAGAGGTTCGGAGCGCAATCGATATTCAAGTTCGGCAATCCGAACTTGTGGCAACTTGGTTTGGTCCGGCAGAGTTTTATCAAGGCAGTGTCATCGACTATGAACTGGAGATTACGAACACCGGGTCTATAGCAGCTGTGGAAACACATTGCACGATCAAATTGCCCCTGGGAGCTGATGTTGTTTCAATGCCTCAGGGCGCGTCGCGTAAAGGGGATAGTCTCCATTGGGAAGTAAGAAAGATTGAACCACAGGAGAAGCTCACGGTTCCTCTCCGTTTGACCATGTCAAGCATAGGTGACAATCAACTTGTCTTTACCGGTGAATGTAGTTCAGCGGTTGAAGTGAAAGCGGAGTTTAAAACCAACATTGATGCAATAGCTGATTTACATCTCACCGTAGTAGATCCGGTCGCCCCGGCTCCGGTGGGGCAACCGGTGGTCTACGAGATTGTGATCGCAAATCGTGGCAGAAAGAATGCCAACGATGTTGAAGTCATCGCGCAATTCTCGGATGGGATAGAACCCGTCCGATTGGATGGACACACCGGACGTATTGTTCCCGGACAAGCGATATTTAACTTGATTCCAAGTATTGCCGCGAACGACAAGCTTGTTTTGCGTATTCACGCCGAAGCCGCTAAACCTGGCGTTCATCGATTCCGCGTCGAAGTTAAGAGCAAGGGAAGCGACACTGATCTTCTCGAAGAAGAATCGACTCGATATCTAGCAACCAGCACTAAAGGTGACCGTCGATAGTGAATCCAGCCAAGGTGAAGCGAAAAATGGTTAAGTCCCTTTTGGACTTGCCCAACGTCGGCCCCGCAACTGCAGCAGATCTGCATCTTCTCGGAATTAAGCGTCCCGAAGACTTATCTGAAATGGATGCTTACGAAATGTACGATCGCCTCTGCAAGCTAACGAGCGTTAGACACGACCCTTGTGTCATCGACGTATTTCTTTCCGTGGTCAGCTTTGCTAAGGGTGGACCTGCGAAACCATGGTGGGATTTTACGGCGGAGCGAAAGAAAGCGGCTCAATTTGCCAACGAATTTCGCTCGACTAGTTAAAGCGGTAGGATAAAGCGGTAAGAAAAAAATTCCTAGACTCTAAATCTCCCTTCGCGTTGTGACCGGTGGACAATTTCGGCTTTGAGGACGACAATACGTTTTGTATTTCATCCCCTACCCTCCCAACCGGACTCATCATCATGCTTCGAGCACTCGGTACTTCTATCGCTTTGCTTTTACTTGTTTGCAGCATTTGCCAAGCTCAATCATCTGCGCCAATTCGAGCCTTAATCATTGATGGGCAAAACAACCATATCGCTTGGCCTAAGACGACCATGATGATAAAGAAGTACCTGGAGGATACCAAGCGGTACTCCGTTGACATAGCTCGAACGAAGTATACGTGGCAAGGGGACGATCTTCTGAACAAATATCCTCTTAACGATGGTGTCACTCGCGAAGCAAAGAAGAGCGGAATTCAAGACCCTGACTTCAAACCAAACTTCTCTAAGTACAACGTAGTGATCAATAATTTTGGTCACGGCGCCGCGCCTTGGCCAGCCGAAACCAACGTTGCCTTTGAGAAATTCGTTTCCGAGGGTGGCGGGCTCGTAATCCTTCACGCCGCCGACAACAGCTTTGGCGACTGGGAACAGTACAACAACATGATCGGCCTCGGCGGATGGGGAAATCGCAATGAGAAGAGTGGCCCCTATGTTTACTTCAATGAAAAAGGAAAGATGATCGTGGACCCTTCGCCAGGCAAAGGCGGGAACCATGGATCACAGCATGAATTTTCGCTAGTTGTACGCGACGCCGAACATCCAATCACTAAGGGACTTCCCAAGACTTGGCTCCATACTAAAGATGAACTTTACGATCGCCTACGCGGCCCAGCTCAGAATATGAAGATCCTGGCGACTTCGTTTTCGTCCAAAGACAAAGGCGGGACCGATCGACATGAACCGATGATTATGACCGTAGACTACGGCAAAGGTCGAGTATTCCATACCCCCATGGGCCATGAAGACTATTCCATGGAATGTGTTGGCTTCATTACCGTATTGCTTCGAGGAACCGATTGGGCAGCGACCGGCTCTGTCGTCGATTCAACGGTACCAAGTGACTTCCCGACCATCGACAAATCATCGAGCCGGAAGTTTGATTGAAAAAATCTATGGACCTTCAGCCGACCGCGCTAAGACTCTCTCAAAATCGCTCCGTCGAAATTACATGGAGCGATGGCGAAACCCTGAATTATCCATTTGGTGTCTTACGAAGCGCCTGTCCTTGTGCCACTTGCCGCGAGAAAAAACGAGCGGAGGCCTCAAAACCTAAGGGACTTCTTCAGGTTCTATCCGCAGCAGAAACAGTGCCTTTGGTTGTAACTCAAATGCGGCCCGTAGGAAATTATGCCTACAACATCAATTTTTCCGATGGGCATAGCTCAGGACTGTTTACAATGGAGTTGCTGAGAGAAATCGGCAAGCCTGTTCCATCGTGAGTTTTAGGATCTTGATGCGGCCCGTACTCAACTATTTAGATCGTCGCGAACAACCAATGTTAACCCAGGATTGCGATGATCTCCTCCTAGTTGGATGGCGAGAATGGGTCGCGCTACCAGAGTTCGGGGTTGACCGGCTCCACGCAAAATTCGATTCGGGTGCGACTATGTCCTCTCTGCACGCTGAGCGCATCGAGGAATTCAAGCGGGGGACAAATACTTGGGTTAGATTCTTTATCATGGGCGATCATGACCGTGAAGAGACTCCCTATCATTGCAATGCAAAGCTCATCGAGTATCGCAATATCCGATCGTCGAATGGTCACATTGAATCACGTCCCGTCATAGAAACAATTCTCTATATCGCTGGCTTTCAGTGGTCAATCGAAGTCACGCTTAGCAATCGCGAAACACTCGAGTGCAGGATGCTGATCGGGCGGTCGGCGATTGCGGGTCGATGCTTGGTCGACTGCGGCCGCTCGAATATCCTTTCGAAATAAAGAAATTATTCAAAAGCCATAGTTTGAATTCACGGCTTAGCGTCAATTGTCTTTACTCTCGAGGCGTCGATCTTAAACTGGGCCGCGAAAGTGTTTCGCGGCCCAGCTTAAGATCGACGTGCTTCTGCTATACTTGCGTCGCCTTAAAACCTTCTTTCCAATTCCTTTGTTTCGGAGCGTCGATCGTGAAAGCAAAACTTAAAAAGCACTTGACCAGGCTCCTTACGATTGGACTCTTGTCCAGCATTTTCTATCCAGTAGTCAGTAAAGCCGACGAAGGCATGTGGCTGTTTAACGCAGTCCCCAAAGCTCAACTTAAGAAGGCATACCAGTTCGAACCAACTCAACAATGGTTAGATCACGTCATGCTCTCTAGCGTTCGATTCAACTCTGGGGGATCGGCATCCTTTGTTTCGTCGCAGGGCCTCGTGTTGACGAATCATCACGTTGCGTCCGATACCCTTTACAAACTTTCGACTGCGGAACGCAATTACAACGAAGATGGTTTTTTGGCTTCCACACTCGCGGATGAAATCAAATCACCGGACCTCGAACTCAACCAGCTCATATCGATTGAAGATGTAACGGCGTCGGTGAACTCGGCAATCAAAGCGAGTATGACGCCGCCGGAAGCAGGCAAAGCGAGGCAGGCCAAGATGGCCGCCATCGAAAAGGAATCGCTCGATGCAACTGGCTTGCGAAGCGATGTGGTTACGCTCTATGGAGGCGGCCGATACCATCTGTACCGATACAAAAAATACACCGATGTGCGACTTGTTTGGGCGCCGGAAGCTGGCTCGGCCTTCTTTGGCGGAGACGCCGACAATTTCGAGTACCCACGCTATTGCCTCGATGTGACTTTGTTTCGAGTTTATGAAAACGGAAAACCCGCACCAATCGAACACTTCCTGAAGATGGACCCGAATGGGGCCAAAGAGCAAGACTTAGTATTCGTATCGGGAAATCCAGGTAGAACTCGACGCATATTGACCCATGACGCGATCGAGTATCAGCGCGACGTGGCGATGCCTCGCACCATGAATAACCTGCGACGTAAAGAAGTGCTCATGCAACAGTACGCTTTGGCTGGTCCGGAACAACAACGGCGTTCACGCGACGACCTTTTTGGAATTCAAAACTCGCGAAAGGCGTACACCGGCATGTTGGGAGGACTACAAGACCCAAGCTTCACGGCATCCAAAAAACGGGTGGAAACCGAGCTTCTTGGCCGTATCGCTCAAGATCCAAAACTGGCTTCCCTTCAAAAGGCTTGGGAACAGGTTCGCGAGGCGCAAACCAAACGTCGTGAATGGCTTACCAAGCAGGCTTCACTACGCAGCAAACTCTATGGCATTGCCGAGACTTTGGTTTTGATGGCCAGCGAGGACAGCAAAGCAAGCGGCGATCGCTTGCGCGAATTTCGAGCAAGCAATCGGGAATCGCTCGAACAGGAGCTTTTTTCGGAAGCACCCACTTACGAAGATTTGGAGCGCATCCAGCTCGCAGATGAGCTTGCCCGACTTGTCGATGATCGAGGCGGGAATGATCTGTTGGTCCTAGCCGCGCTGGCTGGCAAGAGCCCACGTCAACGCGCTTCTGAGGCCATCGCTGGTACCAAGCTCATAAGCGTTGCCGAACGAAAGAAACTAGCTGCCGCAGGCACTCAAGGAATCATTGACTCCAAAGATCCATTGATACAGTTGGCCAAGGCCTTTGAAGCGGACTATCGACGCGCTCACGAGGCTGCCGACAGCATCGAAGAGCAAGAGCGTCAAGCGTATTCCAAGATCACCGAAGCCAAGTTTGCGGTCGGTGGCGATTCTGTTTATCCGGATGCGACCTTCACTTTGCGACTCGCCTATGGCAAAGTCCTTGGTTATGAAGCCGACGGCAAAAAGGTACCTGCTCAGACAACGCTTGGCGGAGCGTTTCAACATGAGACGTTGCACTTGAACAAGGACCCGTGGGTCCTTCCGAAAAGCTGGCAAGCGGCCAAGGGTAAACTGAAATCGGATACGCCATTAAACTTTGTCTGCACCGCGGACATCATAGGCGGCAACTCCGGTTCACCGGTGATTTCTCGGGATGGTGCTATGGTCGGCATTATTTTTGACGGGAACATCGAGAGTTTGACTGCAGATTTTTACTACACAGATCAAGTTTCGCGAGCCGTTGCGGTTCACATCGCAGGTGTCCTTGAAAGTTTGAGAACGATATACAACGCGCCAAAGCTCGCCGACGAGATGGGCAAATAGGGACCGACCCAACCAACATTGAGGCGTCAGAGCCAATGCTAGACCCACTGATGATCGCGACCGCTTATCACGAGGCGGGGCATGCGATCGTGGCTCTTTCGCTAGGTCGCTCCATCGAGAAATGCACCATCGTGCGAAACTCAATTCGTTTGGGCGCAGTGCAATTGGGCAAGGGGCGTAATCAGCGTCAGCAGGACTTCTTTGAGATCGAAGCGATGATCCTGTTGGGAGGACTTGTAAGTGAGGCCAAGCACACAGGGCAATACAACTGGGGCGGAGCGCAACAAGACTTGCGATCCCTTCGCCGACTGACGCTAGCCAGAGTCAATACAGACCCGCAAGTCGAGCGACTGGAAAAGAGACTGCTAGACAAAACCGCTCATCACCTAGAATTGCCGGGGCATTGGGAAGCAGTCGAGAAGATAGTTGCGGAATTGATCAAAAAACAAGCTATTAGCGGCCGATCCGCAAGGCATCTGTTTGATGAAACAATGAAGAGGATCTAGATTTTGTTTCGCGAATAGTTAACAATGGGGCCTCGATTTTAGTGGCCAATTCTCAAGGAGTATCGATCATGCAATTGCGACATTTCCTCGTCTGTTTCGCTCTCTTTGGCGGGTCTATATGTAGTCAAGCGGTATCACAGGAGAAGCTTCGCGTCTATCTCGGGACGTATACAGGTAAGGAGAGCAAGGGCATATACCAATGTGAGCTAAACCTTAAGGACGGTTCTCTTTCGGCCGCGACGTTGGCTGGAGAGACCAGTAGTCCGTCTTTCTTGGCTTTTCACCCCAGCAAGAAGTTCATGTACGCGGTCAATGAATCGGATGCAAAGATAAGTGCATTTGCTATCGATGCCGCGACGGGCAAATTGACATTTCTAAATTCCCAGCCTTCTCAAGGTGGAGCGCCGTGCCATTTAATTGTTGACCCAACGGGCAAGCATGTTTTGGCGGCAAATTACAGCGGAGGAAGTTGCCTATCTATCCCTATTGAAGCGGATGGTAAGCTGAGCAGCGCGTCCTCTTTTCAGCAACATGTAGGGACTAAAAAGAATGGGCATTCGATCCACTTGGATCGAGCCAATAAGTTTGCGCTCTGTTGCGATCTTGGTTTGGACAAAGTAATTGTCTATTCATTCGATGCCAACAAAGGGACCTTATCGCCACATGGCACGTTCGATACGCCCACGGGTGCTGGCCCGCGTCACTTTGCTTGGTCCCGTGACGGTAAGAATGCCTATATCAATGGTGAGTCCGATTTGACTATTATTGTATGCGAATACGATGCCGACAAAGGTGCGCTGAAACAAAAGCAAGTACTTTCTACGTTGCCAAACGATGTTGCTCGCAAAGGCGGGAGCACGGCGGAGACGGTCGTACATCCGTCTGGAAAGTTTGTATATGTATCCAATCGAGACCCATACAACTCGATCGCAATTTTCGAGATAGAACCCAAGACTGGCGAACTGACAGCGATCGGCTATCAAAGCACTGGTATCAAAACACCCCGCAACTTTGCAATCGAACCCACGGGGCAGTACATGTTGGTAGCGAATCAATCGGGTGGGAACGTGAGCGTCTTTCGCATCAATGCTTCAACCGGCCAGCTTACACCGACGGAGTCAAGTGTACGCATCGACAGCCCTGTCTGTGTTCGATTTACTGAGGTTCCTCACTAAGCAACTGAGGGCGTCGATCTTAAGGCGGGCCGATTTAAATCGTAGCGGAAGCTGTCAAAGCTTTCGTGAATGCTAGACGCCAATGAAATGCTAGACGCATTCCGCTACTAGAGAACGCTAGCGAAAGTGTTTCGCGGCCGAGCTTAAGATCGACGCCCGCTAATGCACAAGCTATTGAAAAGTGAAGGAATGAATATCCATTACCATTACATGTATTGAACTCTTCAACGCGGATTGAGTTTTTTGGCTTGAAGGTTTAAAACTAAGGTTGTGATGGAAACTATCGATAGATAGATCGATAACAAGCCACATTAAGAAAATGCGACTTGTTAAAAAATTCAAGAGAGACTGTTGCCTTGTCTCGCTCTGATTAATGTCAATCATTGTAAAGCGAGTCATGTCTTGAAATTCCGATACATCCCTCTGCCGGGGAACTGCCTTTAAGGAAGGAAATTCATGGTTGATATAGAACGTGTTGTAACTTTAGATGAATTGATGGACCGAGTCCCAGAACAACTTGTGAGGGATGCCGAAAGCCGTCGAACAGAAGATGAATCTGAAACATTTAGTGAATCCAGCGAGACAAGCATGACAAAAGAGCCGAGCAAAGCGAAAAGAATCCGTGAATATCTGAACAAGCATCCGGGGGCTCGAAACAAGGATGCCGTTGAAGCTCTGGGTGACTATGGGGTTACAGCGGCAGACGTGGCAAACGTAAAGAGTCATCAAAAACGATCGGAGAGTACCCCTCGGAAATCGGCTGCTTCCTCCAAGACGAAGTCGGAAGCGTCCAGTTCTACCGCGTTAACCAGTAGTGGCCCGACGATCAATTGGAATGAACTAGAGGCAGGTGTGGCTTTCGTTAAGGCGGCTGGATCTGTGCAGAGAGCTCAGCATTTGCTTATAATCATTGATCAGATCAAGGATTGCTAACTTTCAACTGCAACAAGGACGTTTGAATGAAGACCGCTCGGATGATGGCCGGCATTCCCGCTCTTAATGCCGGACTATACAAAAGAATTCGATTCTTAGTTGGTGATCCAGTTGCGTTGATCGAACTCGCTAATGGTGTTTCGTCGATGGAATCGACGTTGATCCTTAGGGATATTGAAATGCAGAGGGCAAAGGCCTCTGCAAACGCCACCAATGTAGCTTGCCCGGCTGATTTCATACCAACTGGAGGTCTCTCAGGCGATCGCGAAACGGCAACAGCGCAAAGTGCGGCGGAATTCGTACGGCGATCGGGTTGCAAGGAAGTGATTGTTGACCGATCTTTGCCAATGATTTACGCGGAGATGCTGAGCAGAGCCGGGATTGTTATCCGATGCGATACGGAATGGGGGCTGATCGAAAGACGGCAAAAGGACGAGAAAGAAATTGCAGCCATCCGATTTGCGCAACAGCAAACCGAAGAAGTAATGAAAATCGCTTGCCAAACCATCGCGCATTCGTCTGTTGGCGACGACCGAATTCTCATGTTTGACGGCCGGCCGCTGACTAGTGAGCGCATGCAGTCGATGATAGACGTTTGGCTTCTCGAACGCGGATTCTCCAATCCAATGTCGATTGTCGCAAGCGGCCCAGTTGGTGCCGATTGCCATGATCACGGTCATGGTCCACTTAGGTCGATGGAGCCAGTCATCGTCGATATTTTCCCGCGGGACAAGAAATCACTTTACAATGGAGACTGCACGCGGACAGTCGTGAATGGAAGGATTTCCGACAAGATAGCCTCGATGCATGCAGCCGTTGCAAAGGCCAAGTCGGTCGCAACCTCTGCGGTTCGCGCAGGGGTCACAGGGCAACAAGTTCATGAGGCGACTAGCCGATCGATAGAGGCGTCAGGCTACCAGATGGGATTCCCGCCAGAAGGAGCTAGCGATGATTTTACCTCGATGACGCACGGTACTGGACATGGACTTGGGTTAGAAGTCCATGAGCCACCATTGCTCGCGGTTGGTGGGCCGGAGTTAGTAGTCGGCGATGTGGTAACGATTGAGCCGGGACTATATTGTAAAGCCGTCGGCGGCGTCCGTCTTGAAGACATGGTTGTGGTGACTCAAGACGGTTGCATCAATCTCAATTCCCTTCCAGAAAGCTTGGATTGGACCGCTTGAGCTCATCGTTTTTTTGAACCACTGAATATTCGAATCACTCGGAAGGGAAATTGAACGAATATTAAAACAGGGCGTATTCGGATATCCAAAGGAAGTGATGGGACGCGCAGCCTATTGCTAACGAAGCAGTGTCGATTAAGTTAGAAGCATCGCAGTTGGTTTCTGATCGATTGAATCACGTTCACTCCCCCTTAATTGGCGCACTCAACCTGGGCCAAGCTGGACTAATAACGATGTTCCGCCCCCTTGGATTGTCATTGATCACGAGCGTCCTGCCAATTGTCTTGGTGTTGGTTTGTCAGAATGTTCGCGCCGATGTATTTACTCTCTACGATGCAAGTGGACTGCCGAATAGTCAACCATGGCTTTCTTTTGCAAGCAACGGCATAATCTCCGGCGGTACCGCGACGCAATCTCAGCAAGCAATAGGCGTACGCCTTCAAACCGATCTTGCGGTCAGCGCTGGATACGGAAATTACACGCCGTTCAGTCAATTTAAGAATGTTTCCTTTCCAAGTCTTGATAGGGCAAAAGGGTTTGAACTATCCTTTTCGCTGTCGCTTGAAAACGAAAGCCATTCCAACGCCAACCGCGCAGGATTCTCTGTAAGTCTGCTTGGCAGCGATTCGCGAGGCGTCGAACTGGCTTTCTGGGGAAACGAAATCTGGGCACAACAATCGAATCCTCCCTTCACGCATGGCGAGGGAATCAACATCGACACGACGGTACAAAGAGACTACCGCCTTAGCATCCGAAGCGATACGTACGTATTAGTTTCGGGTGCCGGTCAACTATTGACTGGCTCCGTTCGCGACTATTCGGGTTTTGGCTCTCCGTACAACCTGCCTAACTTTCTTTTCATTGGCGACAATACCTCGAGCGGTGCGGCAGGCGTTCTGTTGGGACCTGTCTCGCTCGAATCCAATCTTTCCGCCGTCCCAGAGCCCTCAAGCTACCACTTGATGCTGGCTGTGGTACTCTTGTTGGTTGCAGCTGAGCACTACCGTAGATATTTTTTTGTTTACTCGCTGTTGAAGTGTCGCTCCGCGAAACTGCATTGCTCGTGTTATCACTTCAATGGCATTCCTGGTTCAGCTTTGCCATTGGTCGTTAGGATTTGAAAATGGTGAACACCTGCAGCCAACGGATGCTCGCTCGACCATACAGTCTTTTTGTCTGGTGTTACCTCGATCATCGAGATTCCCTTGTTCGCGCCATGGCTTCCTATGACCGTATTGCCATTTGCCAGACGTTGCGAACCGCATGGATCTTTAAACAGTCCATTCACATCTTCATTGGTAACTTTCCAAACAACAACTCCACGCGGATCAAACTCGACCACCTTGTTTCCATGCGTTAGGGAAGCGACCGTATTTCCATTGTCAAGTCGAATGGCCGTGAATGGCCAATTCTCCACTGGTCTGCCGCCAAGTTCATCTAAATCGGTCCTAAGCGTTCCAACGACAATTCCGTCAGGCGAATACTCCTTGATGGAAAATGCAAGCAGGTGCGGTACCAAATAATTACCGCTTCGCAGCTGGCGCGCCATACGCGTTTGCATATGGGTGTTGTCGGTTTCCGGCTGGAGCGGTATTTCCAATACGATGTCCCCTTTAGGACTTACCTCAAGGAGTCTGGGACGATTCCCTAATTCGGTCACAAGCGTGTTGCCATTATAAAGTCGTTGCGTTGTACCTATCTCGCCATTGAGATTGCTTCGCTTGTAGGAGAAGACAACCTGTTTGTCTCGTGTTACTTCCTCGACCCTATCGCTGTATGCCAAGAGCACATTGCCATTTGGCAATACAAATCCATCTCGCGATCCGCCGGCATGCTCCCAAATGGCGTCTCCGTTCTCATCAATGATTGCCGTCTTGGCCCCCATCACCAAATAGGAATGAAGAATTGGCACCTTTTCGACTGCGTACGTGCTCGTAACAAAAGCTATTAGGCAACACGCGAAATGGAACGCTCTAAACGGTGGGCTGTACATGGGATACTCGCGAAAGGAGAAACGAAACACGATTGCGCGCCTGTTGGGGCACAGATGCTGGCAGCATCCGCCACGGATCATTTTTTAAGTCGACCACTCAAACGCGATTTAATCCATTAGAATGGCGCAACTCATCCTGCCTCTATACCCTCCATGGAGAAACATCCGAATGCTCAAAATATTTTGCTTATTTCCCTTCGCACTGTTGTTGTGCTTTCCAAATTCCCGCACAAACGCACAAGATTCAGCCAGACCAACGTCTGCAATCGCTCCCGGTGCTCGCGTTGCGATCATAGGCGACTCTATCACCGAGCAAAAGCTCTACAGCAAGTTCATGGAGGCTTACCTGCTAGCTTGTTCGGGAGTCCCAGACGTACACGTTTTTCAGTTCGGCTGGGGAGGCGAACAAGCTGGAGGGTTTGCCGCACGTATGGAAAACGACTTAACGGTTTTTAGTCCTACCGTTGCAACGCTATGCTATGGCATGAACGACGGTTCGTATCAACCCTACAACGACGAGATTGGCAAGCGATACGAGAGCAACATGCGCAAGGTCCTCGAAAAAATGGATACCTTGGGAGTAAAATCGGTGGTGGTTGGTTCTCCGGGTGCTGTTGACACTCATTTCTTTCGCCCCGGCCAGGTGATGGGAGATAAGCCGTCGCACATCGCTTACAACGACAATCTGAGCCATTTGCGAGATATCGACAGGAGCTTAGCGAACGAGAAGAAATACTTGTTCGCAGATGTCCATTCGACCATGTTCGACGCCATGACCAAAGCCCAATCAACGCTTGGGAAAGAGTACGATGTTTGCGGACGGGATGGTTTCCATCCCGGAAACAACGGGCAACTATTGATGGCCTACGCTTTTCTCAAGGGGCTGGGGCTCGACGGAAAGATCGGTGAAATCAACGTCGATTTGAAGGGCTCCAACTCCGCTACCCATGGTCACAAAATACTCAGCGGATCAGCAGGGAGAATTGAACTCGAAAGTACTCGATGGCCGTTCTGTTTTCAAGGCGATGAAAAGTCGTCGAGCAGCACACGAAGCATTCTGCCATTCACTTCGTTTAATTCCGATTTGAATCGTTTCGTTTTGAAGGTCAAAGGGCTAGAGGCCGCACATGCTATGGTCAAGTGGGGTAATGCGGAAAAGAAGTTCACTCGCGAGGAGCTTTCGGCAGGTGTGAATTTGGCAGCAGAATTCTCAAATTCCCCTTTCGAGGGCCCATTTCAGAAGCTTCTCGACGCGATTGCAGTGAAGCAGAATTTTGAGACCTACATGATCAAGATGATCATAACCGATTTCCGCTCGCTTCCAAAGGAAGTGGCTGACAATGCAGACTTGAAGCAAGCCATTGCCTCCTTTCGCAAAAGCCTCTTAGCGACGCAGCAGCAACTCGAGGCTGTAGTTCAGAAGGCACTTGCCCCCGTTCAACACACGGTGCAGATTACGCCTGCAAGTTAGCTATGAATGGGCTTCTAATCGTTTAACCCCGAGCCTTAGGCTCTGGACGGTTGGGGCTTGCCGGCTTGCCCCCACCGTCCACAAGGTTTGGCGTACTAAACGGCGAGGTTCCCAACGTTCATCAGTCTTAGCAATGCTGGCAAGACGATAAGATTGCCGAGCAGTCCTCCGACCATGCTTATAGAAGCCGTCGTGCCGAACACAACTGTCGGTAGAAAATTGCTCGTCGCCAAAGAGCCGAATCCAAGGACGAGCGCAATTGTCGACAGCAGAATGGCGATCCCGATTTCCGTTTGGGCAGCTGACAATGCGTCCTCGAAGCTGTGGCCCTCCCTCCGTTCGCGTTGAAATCGGATCAGGTAATGAAGAGACGAGTCGACACTTAGCCCCATCGAAACAGCCGCAATCATGGCTGCTCCCAAATTAACGCGAGTACCAGTCCATCCCATCCAGCCCAGAATACAAAGGCTCGGAAGAGCGTTTGGCAAGATCGTTAGCAATGCCAAGATTGGACTGCGCAAGGCGATCGACATGGCCAACCAAATCCCAACAGTCGCGACCGCAAAGCATCGCCATTGATCGGCCACTACGCTGGATACCAATTGCGACAAAAGCACGTAGTAGCCTGAAACAATTGCGTTAGGCCGACTCGGTGCTGCTTCGGCTGCGAATTGTGTCAGCCACCCTTCAGAGCGGATGGCTTCAGCGACAGCCTGACGGACCGCCGCAATCAGTTGTTCCTTTTGTGCCGCTTCCGCCTGCTCGCGCGATCGCAGCATGATTCGTAAAAAGCGTTGACCATCGACTTGTTTGGTAATCAGGGTGTCCACGAATCGTCCCATGACTTGTCGCATCCCCACCAGCCTGCCTTCGATCGACAACCGACGTAAGATCGACGAAGAACGCGAGGCAAGATCCAGATCCGCGAAACTCATCACCTTGGTTAGTCGCAAAGGTAGTGCACCTGATATTTCAAGCGTCAACAGGTACTTTTGTAATTCTATTACTTGATCCAAATAGCCTTGCGAAAGCAACTTCGGGGCAGGCAAAATGACGTCCCAGACGCCTGCTCCACCCAGTTCATTTTCAACCGCCTGGTAAGCGATCACAAGCGGCGCGTCCGACCTGAAATTCTTAATGAAGTCGGTTTCGACTTTCAATTGCAGCGAACCCCAAACCGCAAGCACACCGACCAGAATCGATGCTGAGCAGACCGCAAACGGCCTCTTGTTTATCCATCGCAATAAACCAATTAGGCACGCTTTCAACAGTTCATCACCAGGGATTTGATAAAGTTTGTACGACATCCCCAATCCGCCAGCAATTCGTTCGGAAGCCAACGGCAGCAATGCCAGCGTCGGAACCAACGCAAAGATGCCGACTAGAACCACCAGCGACGCGATCGCCATCATGCAGCCGTAGTCCTGAACCGGACCAACCTTGGCCAGAGCAAGAGATGCGAAGCCAATGGCATCCGTTATGCACGCCCATACAATAGGCCACCATAAAGCCCTCATCGAACTCCGTAACGCGTCCTCAGGAGCCGCATGCAACTTCATGGCCTGCTGGTAACCAAGCATCCAGTGCATGGTTGTCGCTACGCCAATCACGGTTACTATGGATGCCAGCATGGAGGAGACCATGGTCAAATCCCAAGCCAACCACCACAACAAACCTCGCGTGACGACCAGAGACCATTGAACCACGGCTATCGAAATAACCGCCCATCGCAACGATCGAAAGCCTATCAGGATGAGCAATGCTAGACTGATAGACGAAACGATGCTTAACCGCGTGCCGTCTTGTTCGATCTCATCGAATCCTTCCTCAACCATCACCGGTTGCCCCACCAGCATTCCCTTTGTCAGACCCTCAGTCGAAAGTGAGTCCGCCAGTAGTCGAAGTTTAGAAATAGTTTCCTTCAACGCAACCTTGTTTTCATTGGCCGGTTTCAATAGGCATGCGATAGCCACCAAGGCACTATCGCGGCTGTGGGTTTGCCCCTCAAAGATAGCTTTGAATTCCGTTGCGAACGCGTTGTGTTCGTCCAGCAAAACATGATGCGATCCAGTGCCAGGTAGCTTGCCGAAGATCGACAATGGCTGTTGCAATTGCCCGAGCATTTGATCCATTTTGGAAAGGTCCATGGCGATCGAGATGCCCTCCATTTTTTCGATTCGCTCTCGAATATGTTGTAGCCGTTCCAATCCGCTTCCGTCTTTTGCCCAAAGTTTCTCATCCCGGTAGGCAAACACCACAAGGTCGGCAACGCCAAATTTCAATTGCAAAAAATCAAAGTCCATTCGAGTTGGATCGTCCGGCGCAAACATCTTTTGCAATGAACGGTCGAAGCTCAGGCGATTCGAAGCGGGCCAAGCCACGGCGAGTAGTAGAATACTGATCGAGAAACAAAACCATCGCCATCGAATCATTGGGAATCAAGTTCCAATAGGAATTCGCTGAGGCGTATGAAATGTTCGAACGTCGATGCAAGGCATACCGGCTCGGCGAGCTGCTTCGATACCAAGATCGGCATCTTCGAAAACGAGGCAATGGGAGGGTAAAGTTCCCAAGCGACGTGCGGCCTCTAGAAATACGTCGGGTTCCGGTTTGTGTTTAGCTGTATCCTCGGCCGTTACGACGGCGTCAAACCAATCCTGCATTGCAATCTGTTGAAGCTGTCGCTGGATAATCGCTCGGAACCCGCCGCTTGCCACCGCGATCGGTTTCACGCCACGGTTTTGACGAACAACTTCTACGACTGCGGCTATGGGAACCAGCCAATCGATTCTGTCAAGAAACGCCTGTTCCTTTTCATGAGCCACGGCGATGGCGTCGATCGTGATCCCCTGTTCACACGCGAGCATTTCGATAATGCGATGGCTTGGTACACCACCCAATGAATAGAAACGATCCTCTCCAAACACAATCCCATAACGTAGCATGGTTTCGTGCCAAGCCACAAAATGCACTGGCATCGAATCGACCAACGTCCCATCGCAATCAAAAATAATCGCCTTGCTATTCTGAACTAGATCCCAGTCTCTACGGTTCAAATCTCTAGGATTCAATCTGTTCACTTTCAACGATGTGCTTCCAAAGGTCATGCATCAATAGTGGGCGCGTCAGCCAACCATCAATGCGATAGGTTTTGGACAATTCCAGACGCTCCATAGCGTTTTCGGAAACGCTTGTCATGAAAATCCTGGTGTTATCCAATCGGCGGTTAGCTCGTATTGTCCTCACCAAATCCAGTTCGTCAAACGCCATTGGGCTACCATTGCAGACAACATAGTTGAAGTGTTCGTTCGTTTCGATCGCTTTCAACGCGGTCGGGCGGTTGTTTACCGTGCATAACTGGCAACCGTGGAAGGTTCCGAAGGGCAGTGAAATCCCCTCGCAATTGTTGGGTTCATTTACGACCAAGATCTGAATTGGATCGGTCCGGCCTATCTGATAATCCGTAATCGATTCAGAGACGTATTCATTGCTCTGTTCGTCCAAGGCAGTTGATGAATCGGCAATTCCCTTGAGACAGTCGGAGTCCAAATCGGAAATTTCGTTTAGAAGGTCACCGAGCACTTGATCCGCACCTGCTTCATCGCCTACAGCACGGAGTTGCTGGAACAAATGTACGCAGGCTTTGATTTCAGACAATCGTTGCGAAAACTGCATTACCGGCAGATCATTTTCCGGCGCAGCGTTTTGTTTATATTCAATGCCATTTTTTTCAATAAGGGCACTGTGAGCGATGCTGCTTTGAGCAGCGATTACCAGTTCGCCTCGCATGATGGCTACGCTACGCGGCGCTTCGATTCCAATTTTTGCAACGCGACCGTTCACATCGAGAATACGAACCGTGATTCCACAATTTGGAAAGACAATAGATTGATTGATTCGGCGACCTAAGATC
>JANLRK010000346.1:0-8341 GCA_031361585.1 Pirellula sp.
TTGGGCGGTCATGCTACGATTCGCTCAGTCCAAGAGCTCTATCGACAAACCAACGATGAGGCTGTGTCCGGTGGCCGAACGATTCGCGAGTCTCGACTGGAGGGGCTATTAAAAGCTCAATTTCGTTACTTCGACGGAACCGCCTGGAAGTCCGAATGGAACAACGCCCAACAAATTGGATTGCCTCGAGGAATCGCGGTTGGATTCGATTTCCCTCCAACGAGTGACATTCAAAAACCCACCAATGTCGAGTCAAAAAACAAGGACCGAAACGATTCGTCAACGGAGACTGCTTTGGTAAGCGAATTTCCGTTTGCGGATTCTTCTTTGGCAACCGAAGCAACCACCAAAAGCCGGAACGCCAATCAAGCTTTAATGGAATCGTCGGCCAACGAAGTGCAGATCGTGATTCATGTCGGCCATGGACCGCCGAGGAGCAAGCCTGATACAAATCAAGGGAACCGGCGTGACCTACCGTGACAAAGGCCATTGACTTAGCGGAACAGCCCAAGCTGTCATCACTTGGTACGTTTTCAATCCATGGACAACGTAGTGTTCGCAATCGCAATCGGCAACGCAGTGGTATGGCATTATTGGTTGTTGTGGTCCTGGTGATGTTGATCTCGCTTGGCGCATATCGGTTTTCGTTTTACATGGAGAGCCAATATCGCTTGTCTCGATTGCACGAGGAACAGGTGCATGCGAGACTGGCTGCGTTGAGTGCATTGGAGCTCGCGGCGGCGATGGTAGAGATGCCGCAAAGTCAACGGATGTTCCTCGGAGGATTGCGAGACAATGCAGTCGCCTTTCGCGATATTGCGGTAGGCGATTCCATACCCACGAACTTGTCGAGCAGAGATCCGAACGTTTGGAGGTTTTGCTTGGTTTCGCCAGAAACAGCCGGGGAGGTAACAAGCAATTCAACTGCCTCCAATCCAATTGCGGGAACGCCACCCCTTCCTATTCGCTTTGGACTAGAGAACGAATCGGCCAAGATTCACATCCCGACGTTGATCGCGTGGGATCGGATGAGACCTGGACATGCACGCACTACTTTGCTTGGCTTGCCGGGTATTAGCGAATCCATGGTTGACGGTTGGCTGCGGGAGTTTGGGAGTTCAACGCGAGTTGATAGAGGGGAATCACATAATCAACTTGCGTCGCTAGATGAACTGAGACATGCTTGGTTTGGCGGCGATCTCAATCAAAATTATCGGCTCGATCCTATTGAGATCCGATTGGCGAATCAATTGCGCAGTCAGAATCGCGCCGCGTCGAAGCAACCGATTGATTCATCGAATCTAGCCGGCGCGTTCAAGCCGTTGCAGCGATACCTAACTTGGTATAGCGGGCATCGCAACGCGACTCGAAATGGAGACGCGAGAATCTATTTGAACGATCCAAATCTTCAGTCGCTGCACCAGAAACTAACTTTGGTTTGGTCAGCGGACTGGGCAAATTTTGTCATTGCGATGCGGCAATTTGGACCAAGCATCTCTCCAGCGCAATCGACCCCCTCGGCGGAAAACCACAAGGCTTCGGCGGCCACCATTGCGTCCGTTGAGGTCGTTCAAGAATGGACGCCTGATTTTGGAAAGGCGCCAGTTTTCACCTTTCGAAGTCCGCTCGACTTGGCAGGCGCGGTCGTAGTGCTTCCTTCCGTCGTTACTTCTCCTAGCTCAACAACTCCGTCATCTGCCGTAAAGCGGACACTTCGTAACCCATTTTCAAGTGACTTGTCGTCCGTTCGTAACTATCTTGGAAGGGTGCTCGACGACGTAACGGTCGACGCGTCAACGGTCTCAGAAGGGCGCATTGATGTCTCCGAAGCTCCAGTTGAAGTATTGGCTGGAGTGCCTGGACTAGAACTGGCGATTGCCCAACGCATTGTTCAGCAGCGATCCAAATCGTTAGACACATCGTCAAAGACTCAGGAACTCGGAACTATCGTATGGCTGCTAGATGTTATCGATCTTTCAAAGTTAAAAGAACTCGAACCCTACCTCACTTGCCGAAGCGATGTGTATTCAGTTCAGGCAATCGGCTACCGCGACAACCAAAGCGCCGTGTATCGGACGACAGCAACGATCGACGCGCGTGAATATCCCACACAATTGCGAAATCAAAAGGTCTGGCATCCCTGGGACCGAGGTTTTCCGATTGAGCAACTAGCCGATTCAAAACTATGAAGCTATTGGAACGACTATCGAATCTAAAGAATCATGCAAAACGCAACTCAGGACCGGGTCGCGTCGCGGTAGTACATTGGGACCGCGAAACGATTTACTTCCTTCTGGTTTCGCTCAAGTCCAAGACGATCGTTGAAGCCGATATCGGGGCGATATCGCATGTCGATGCTGGCAATCCTTTATTAGCATTGGCTAATCATTTTCGGGAACACTCGATTTCTATTCAAAGGCTCGTTGTTCTTTTATCACGTCCCGAGTTGGATTTGCCAACACTCAATTTGCCGCCGGCGGAAGAGAGCGAACTTCCTGCCCTTATCGCAAGCGAAGTCGAGCAACAGCTGGGCGAGACTGACGAGTCACCTATCGTGGACTTCCATGTTGTCGCCAATCCAAAAGCAGACAAGACTGTGGGTAGTCAAGTTTTGGTGTTTGCACTGCCGGCCAAGGAACTGAGTTCTTTGCAGAAACAGGTGACTGTTGCAGGTTTCAAGTTGGCGGCGATCTGCTCACGTCATCTTGCCCCATTGGGGATACTTCGAAGGCAAAATATACCGAACAACACGCTAGCCGTTTCCATTCACCTCTATGCGGGTGAAGTCGAACTCGCTGTCTGCCGTGGCTCGGAACCCATTCTTCTGCGAACGATTCGGTTGAGTACTGAGGAACCGAGTCGAGTTGCCGAGCAAATATGGATGGAGATGCAACGCTGTTTGACCCTATTGCCACAAGAAACCGCTGAAATGCAATTGGGATGGTTCGTCTTTGAAACCGGCGACGCAGCTCGACTTGTAGCTCAGTCGCTTAAGGAAAGAGGGGAGTCGTCGATCACCACGATTGCCCCGCTTGTCGATTGGGCTTTTTCTGGTTCGGCTAGTACAGCTACGGCCGCAAACGCAGGTGCTGCCTGGGACTTCGTCCACAACACGCTACCCGTAAACCTATTGGCTCCAAAGCAAGCTCCCAAACCAAAGAATCCCTTGGTTCGTTGGTCTGCAATCGGAGCCTGTGCCGCTTCTGTATTGTGCATCGCCATTTATTTCCTATTGTCCGATGTTTGGCAACTGCAACACGAACTCGAAGCCATTCAAAATGAACTGGACAATTCGAAAAAGGTAACTGCGAAGTACCAGGAAAAGTCGGATCAAGTGCTCGCTGTTCAAACTTGGTTGTCGGATCAAGTCGACTGGTTGTCGGAACTGAACGAGCTATCGAGTCGACTGCCTGAAGGACAAGACGCCACGGTCCGTCGGCTGATCGCGTCCGCCAACGTAAGCAATGCGACTATTGATCTATCCGTACAAGTAGCCGAGCAAGAGTTCATATCACAATTGGAGTCTCGAATTCGCAGCGCAAAATATGGGGCAACCAGTAAGCAGATCAGTCAGAACCAAAATTCTGCCGAGTATCCTTGGCAATTTGAAACACGCATAGCCTTTCCAATTGAAGTTCAAAAAGTCAATATGTATGGCCCTAAAGTTAGGACGAAGTCAACAGACATTTTGACCAAAGGCATGGGTGCGACGCCCTCTAAAAATGTCGATAGTCAAGACGATGTCAGTAGCACCAGGAAGCCAAACATTATGTCTGCGGAGAAACCATTATGACGCCGAGGGTAAAGGGGTTGCTGATTGCCGGTCTAGCGGTATTCGGTCTATACGGGCTAGACTCACTCTATCGCAGTTGGATTGAGCGTCCAAGCCAGCAACTAACCAGCCAAATGGATGACCTTCGCGAAAAGCTCAGTGCATCCAAGACCGAGCAACTCCAAGCCCAAAAGCAAGGCAAGCGATTGGATGCGTTCACGGCGAGAGCTTTACCTGAAAATCCGCAATTGGCGAGATCTCTTTATCAGCAATGGCTGTTGAACTTGGTTGAGAAAAACGAGTTAACATCCGCTTCGGTGGATGCGGCTCAGCCGGTTCGGCTCGAAATTCGTTCTCGCACGAAGAAGGGCAAACGGCAGTTGGTGGGTCATCGAATCAACTACTCGCTCCGGGGGCAGGCTACGCTCGCAAAACTGTCTGGTTTCCTCAACGATTTTCGCAAAGCTGGACACCTTCATAAGATCCGTTCGATCACGCTCAACCCCATCGGAAACGAAGGGCGATTGGATGCGGATTTAACGATCGAAGTCCTTAGCTTAGAGGCATCGGCAAACAAAGAACAGCTTGGTATTTGGGAGATTGCTGATGAAGCCACAGTCGCTCCAAGCACCTACGAACACTTGGTCCGCAGAAACCTTTTTGCCCGTGGTTTTGCCAAGGCTCTATTCGAAATGGAGCTCAAAGCAATTACATCCAATCGAGAGGGAATCGCGCAAGCGTGGTTTCGAATCGACGGTCGAGGGACAACCAAGGCCATCGCGGCCGGCAATCAAATTCCAGTCTCGCTACACGACATTCTGGTGGTCGAAGTCCTCCATAATAAAGTGCTCATACGCGTCAACGAGGATCCGTACTGGATTAAATTGGGGCAATCCATCGGGGAAGTATGTTCGCCCAAGCAAGAAAACTCAACTGGAGTCATACGATGATCGTTCGCCGTTACATGTTGCTGGTTTCTATGCTGGCCTCAACCGCGTCGCTGCTAACTCAACCCGGAATCGTATCAGGCCAACTGATTGGAAATCAATCCATTGGTGGCCCCGCGTTGTCCCTTACTCAACAGAGGTCCGCCGGCAATACTGCATCCGCAAATATCACCCCGGGGCTCGCAAGCAACGCAATCGGTTCGCTTGGTAACAGAATGCAAATTGACAACACTCGATTTGTTCGTGGCAACCGATCGCGCCAAGACTTTGTCGGATCGAATCGCAACGACCTCACTGGATTTGTTGGCTCAAGCCAAGCGTTGGGCGTTGGTCGAGTTCCGTCGGCAGCCGAAAACCTACGCCTTGAAGTAACGAAAACCAAAGTCAACCGACCTCTTCCGCTCCAACCTGCCAAAGGCATGTATTACCCGCGGCTCGAGATTGACTTTGAAACGGTCACACAAGGCGAGCTCCGAGAAATGCCGGCAAACCAAAGCATGTTGGAGCGCGTTAGGGAGTTTTCGGCCGGAGGTGCGACCGTTACGATGGCTGGCAACACAGCAATACTTCGAGGCACTGCCAGCTCGCCGAGAGCGTCGGAGTTGCTTGCACAACTTTTAAGTTTCGAGCCAGGAATCGATCGCATCAAGAATGAATTGGTAATCCGGTAGTCCATACGGCTAGAATCCATTACCATATAGCCGATAGTCGTCCGCGATCCGGACTTCGTTTTTTTGATTTGAAGGAATCTCGATTTTGAGGCCTTGTTTTTCACTTGAACCCCTCGCGGTGAAAACCTGTATCGATGGCTGAGGAGATATCCAGGATTCAAGCATTGCGAGGAGCGCTGTCGGTAGCCGATCGATCTGCGTATCTTGTTGAGGCTCGCGTGATACGGCGCGTCATACGGGAGCGACACGGAGTTGCCAACTTGGTTGTTGCGCTGCCGCATACCCAAAGCCAAGTTGTGAGCGGCTGGGATGTTCGCAAATTTGCGCACCCGGACGAATTGGGCTTGGACTCTTTCGATGCGCTGGCTGATGAATGTCTGCTGATTTGCGAACCTGAAAACGGCGAGCTCGACCATTGGCCATTGAACGAGTTGAAACAGCAAGTTTGGAGGCGCCTTTTCCATGCCCAACTGGATCGCGAATTTCAGCGTTCGGATGCTTGGGGAAATTCCGAAATATTGCGACGAAATATTTCAGCCATCGGTCAGGCCGAATTTGACGAAGCACATTACGTGCTACGTTCTGAGCTTCGATTGATAGCTCCCAACTCTCGCGACGAAGCATTGCGAGAATTCGCTGCCATGTATTTTGAGCTGCGCTATTTTGAACCCGATTTATTGCCAATCTGGTTTCCTTCGCTTCGAGACAGTTCAAACGTCCAAAGGATTCTATCGCATGGATTGGACATTGAACAATTCTATCGGGACTCGAGGCTAGAGGGGACTCCTTCACCCGAGTTAATTTCAAACTCCCAAAGCGATGAGGATCGACTGCTAACCACGCGTAGGAATTGGTCACTTGCAACCGGTGTTTCTCAGTCCGAAAGAAGTTATCTGCGCCAGCTTCGAAAACGTGACCGAGCCAACGAAAGAGGCAATACCGTTTATGCTATCGCTTGCGCCATCCGAGCCACGCATCGGGCGAATACGGAGGGAAAGAGATTGGGGGCCGAAAAGAAGGCTCGAGACGATGTGCGACGCCTTGTAAGTCGATTGCGAAACGCTATCGCATTTGCGAAGCAGGACAAAGATGAATGGCAGAACGCACTTTGGGAACTTGCGAAGAATTCAGTGCATGGCTTCTGGAATGCCGAGAAACGCTTGCTTTACGATCTTCAGAAAGTCTGTCTAGACCATGAGCGACTGACCTACAAAGTAGATCTCGTCAAATGGATCGTCAGTCGCGGAAGGAGACCACTTCGCCGTCCTCTCAATAGCATTCGAGAAGTCGCGATGACGAAGCATCTGGCTAGCGCCGCATCGCGTCTAACGCACGTCCGATTGAGCGGAAATGATAGGAACCATCTAACCGAGTTGATTGAGCATGCTGCTCAACTCTCTGAATCTCAAATGCGAGAGCGAATGAGGCCCGTGCTCGCGCAAACCTTGTTGGCCGTGGACTTAGTTCCCAAAAGCATTCCAGAACAGGTTGCTTCGGAAAAATTGGTAGAGGAGGCGCTTGACTGCATAGCGGAACGTGGTTACCTGACGATGGGATATCTTCGCGATGCAATTAGCAGAAACGATCTCAAGTTACCGGACATTCAAGAGCTAAGGGAAGTTTGGCATGGCGATCAGCTTTTGCGGGCGGATGATCAACTCGATTTAGCAATGGATGGAGTCTATCGTCGGGGTGAGTTTTATCTACGTTGGCTGCAAGTCGTCAGCTCGTTTTTCTTTGGGACTCGTTTCGGCCGATTTGCTACGATGTTCCTGATCATTCCCTTCGGCGGCGCAGTTGTTATCGTGGAAGGGACGCTGCACATCGTACACATGTTTGCACGTCCAGCGCACGCTTCCGAATCGATAGCAACGCAATCTTTGGATGGTGCCGCTGAAAAAATTGAAAAACAAGATGCCAAAGATGCGGACCATGAATCGGATGCTGGCATGGCAACTTCCCGCGAGGACTCGGTTGGCGAGTTGCAAGACAAATCGGAAACGACCGAGGGACCTAGTTTGCCATTGGATTGGTTGTCCAGCGACTCGGGGACAACGATTTCCGTGCCGCCTAAGACCACCGATGAGGTTGCCCGTCAAATCGTTTCAAGGCAGACGCCAACCTTTTCGTTGGTAATCATTTTGGGTCTTCTGCTGATGGCCTTGATTCATGCACCCAGGTTTCGCAAGTTATCTTTTGGACTGATTTCAAAAGCGTGGCGTTTCGTTCGAGCCATCCTTTTTGAGACGCCGCTGTTGCTATTGAAGCTGCCTTTTATTCTCAATATTTGGAACGCAAATCACTTTGTACGGCTTAGACGATATGTGATCATGCCCGCCGTTCTCGCTGTACTTTGGGGACGAACCTTGCCTTGGATATTTCATTGGAAGTTGCTTGAATGGTGGTGGGTAACTGCGCTCGCCTTTTTAGCGAGTGCAATTCTGAATACGAGAATCGGCCGCGATGCTCAGGAGCTTACACGGGACTGGATCGAAAATGCGATTCATCAACTTCAAGCACGACTTGTATTTGCAATGATTGGCTGGGTCGTCGATTTTTTTCGCATCATGCTGAGCACCCTAGAGCGCGTTTTATATGCGGTCGATGAGTGGCTGCGATTCCACAGCGACGAAAACTTACTCTCTATCCTGGTGAAAGCGATTCTGGGAGTTATCTGGTCTTTTGTTTCCTTCCTGATTCGAATCTACGTCAATCTTTTGATCGAGCCGACGTTTCATCCGGTAAAGCACTTTCCTGTGGTGACCGTGGCCCACAAAATTTTCCTTCCCGCCCTCATCATGTTGGAGGGTAACATGGTCCATTTTTTGGGCCAGTATGTTGGAACGCCACTAGCCCGTTCCTTTACTTGGTTCAACATGCTCTTTCTGCCTGGTTTCTTTGGCTTTGCCGTATGGGAACTGAAGGAGAATTGGAAATTGTATTTTGCGAAT
>JANLRK010000347.1:0-9308 GCA_031361585.1 Pirellula sp.
TGGTTTTGAACCCCCGATCTTTGAGAGTTCTCGCGATAGAACTACCGGTGCCTAGTTCGCCTAGGTCGCGAACGATTCCGCGTTCTGAATCGCAATAGGCATAGACCTTTTCAACAGCGTTTTCATTGTTCAGATAGAGCAATTGGCAGATCGTAAAAACAGTCCCAGTAGCCGCGTTGGAAAAACTCGCGAGCAGAGCAGTGAAATGTCCATTGCCATTGCGAAGGTATTGAATTTGTGGTCGTCCCCCTTCGCCAACCGTTCGATCGTAGGCTCCGCGAATGTAGGTCTTCTCATCGCGTTCATTTCTCGTGGCACCGGCAGCCACGTTGTAGTTACGCGTCTGAGGTCGAACGAGAAGCGTCAAAAGTGCATCGACCAGCGTCGACTTGCCTGAACCGTTTTCGCCAACTAATAACGTGGTTTGCCCACGCGGTTGCACGGAGTAAACAGCCCCGTCAAACGTGCCCCAGTTGTAGACCTCCAGTTTCGCCAACCGATATCCGGGCAATGGCGGCCGATCTACGTTGGGCGGTGTGTCCGATTGCGATTGCGTATTGGTCATGCTTCGTCCGTTGGGCTATCGACTATTTGTTTGCCGACGGCTGCGATGAGGGACATCCGCAATCGCTCTAAATCGGAGAGTGGCAATCGAGCCTTGATGATTCGCCGAATTTCCCATGATGGTGGATCTTTTTCGAATTGCCGAACGAATTTCAACTCTTCCATTTTTCGCAATGCGGCAGTCAACGATCGATTGAGACGGACGGAATCGGTTTGGTCGGGAAAGAACGCCTCCCAGAGTGCGAGCAAATCGTTTTGCGTGATGACACATCGTTCGTTTTGGACATCTTCTTCTTCGTATTGTCTCAATTCATCCCGCAGGAGCACGCAAAGCAACGTCGCTTCGAAGCCTAAGGGTGTTCGGCGAAACAGACGCGGGACAGCCGGAAAGTCTGGTTGTATTTCCTCTTCATCGAGTTGACGCAAATAGGCCATTGCATCGGGTTCATCGACCACGAGCAAGAGCCCCAGCTTCCCAAAATACTCTGTGATCGGAGATGCGTTTTCGAGAAGCTGCTCCCACAGATCGAGATTGTCATCGTGATAGACGACACCCTGAAGTAATCGAACAGCGACAGGGCTCCAATCCGCGGGCGGCGGGATGATGTTGTTGTTTGCGTTAGGAGAAAAGATGTCCACAATAATTTATAACCGGCACAGGCGTTGGAAGTGGAAATGAGATGGAAATGGAAAAGTTATTTGATCTATGTGGCAGTGTCGCTCCACGACACTGAATTGCCCAGTCGCGGAGCGACGTCGGCTAAATGTTACGACATCGAGCACGATTTTCGTCATCGTGGCTTGGTTGCCATTTCGCGGGTAGCCGCTTTTGGTTGAAATACGATGCGAGGTATCGACACCTGCAGCACCGACGAACGACCTCGCGGTTCCAGGATGTTGATTCGGTCGATGCGGGTTGGATCGATGGGGTGGGAGTCATCGTGAGCAATCTGAAGGTAACCGAGCAGCTCAACCACACCGCCGGTCAGGGGCCAGCGTTCTATCAGTCCTACAAGTGTTTCATTTTGGCCGAGCAAGGTTGCCTCGCGAATGTGCCCTCGCAGCTTGCGAAGATCGAGGCGCTGTAATTTTGCAAAGGCGGCTGCCATGGCTTGAGCATGACTGGGATCGATCACTTGTTCCGTCAGTTGCAGTTGGTCGAAGTCCTGCGGTGGCACCCAGAAAGTACGCGCCATCGGGGAACCAATTTCTGCTTCGGCATCAACGGACATCTGAATCGATTGGCAATCGGGTGCACCCCGAAGTCGCAAGGCATGTTGGCGGATGTCTCGCAGCACGTTGGCCAATCGGACTCGATGGGCAGCCGCACGTGCATCGAGCAGTCTGCGTAACGTCGCCGACAAACGGGCCGTGGTCCGCATCACCTTTTCGGCTTCGGCCAGTAGCGATGGAACCATGCGTCGGACTCGCGATAGCGATTCATGCTGGTCCGCTAAAGCAGCCAGCTGTTGGATCTCTTCGATGTTCTTTCGCAGAATGGCTTGTTGATTGGGAGAGAACAAAAAAGATACGAATGCAAAAAAACTGATCCCTTCATCTTGTTGCTTAAGCAGGTCTTCGGAATCCAAGGCATGGCCAAGGATATGACCACGAGAATCGCCACCCGATGCTTGCAGTTGTTGAACCTCGCGGGCGATCGATTGAAAACGTTCTTCGACTGCCCGGAAATCGGACTGGAGGGCTCGCAATAAATCGACTGCGGTTTGGAATCGTTCGCGAATTTGAGCTGGACGGTAGACTTGGACAGATTTCCCCGACTCTATCGCATGAATTTCCGCGTCGATCACGGCTCGCTGTGCGCGCAGATATTCGAGTCGACGGTCCGGATTTGCGGATGCCCCTCGCACGATGTCCTCGAGCGTATCGATGACCAAACGAAGTCGACTTTCGGTACCGACTAAATTCGATCCACGGGAAACTGCCGCGTCGACGAATTGGATGGCCTCTTCGGCGTAACGGGTGAGTTGAAACTGCGGTTCAATCGACGAAGCTTGGAGAAATCGTTGCAACCAGCCCGCGTCCGACCATTGCGTCAGATACCGTTCTGGAGGTCCGGCGAGCAAGCTCGGCTCGGTCTCGTGTATTTCTTCTTGGTATCCAGTCAGTCGGGTCCGTAGGTCGCTTTGCCCGATGGAAATGAGTTCGCCCGATTTGAAGACTCTGTGAAGGAAATCAAGGATCAAAGGCGCATTGTCAGAACGAAGCAGTCTGGCAGTTGGAGACGCTTCAAAGAATGTTCGGATGCTTTCGCGTCGCATGGACGAAACAAATCGACTGGTAGACATGAGAATATAAAGGTAATTGAGAATGCTCTAAGTTAAACGTTTTCCGGACACCTTTGGTCACAGATTCACAGAAATCTCCCAATTTTTGCCCTTGGTTGCTGGGGCAAAATGAAAGCAAATCTGACGAGTTGCTTGTACAATCACATCGAGACGGGTGATTGAAAAGTTCAGCAGGCCTTGAGTCGCCCGGTGCTCGTTGTTTGATTTCGTATTCAAAATCCGAGTTTTCGGAGTTTCCGTATGAGCAATTTGCCTTCGTCGAGCGAACAACGGGTGGTTTTGCACTCAGTGAGCTGGGAAACGTATTTGTCCCTCACAAAAAAATCGGAGAGTGGGTCGGGCAGAATGACCTATGATCAAGGAGTCTTGGAGATTATGTCGCCCGGGATGCCACACGAAATTGCCAAGAGACTTATCGGTAGGATGATCGAAACCTTTACGCTATGTCGGGGAATCGAGATTCGCTCGTCCTCGTCTACTACCTTCATGCGATCGGAACTTCAACGAGGCTTTGAGGCTGATGAATCGTATTATATTCAACATGCAGCCGAACTCCGTGGAATACGTGAAATCGACCTTGGGATTCACCCTCCGCCTGATTTGGTTATTGAGGTAGATATAACAAACTCCTCGATGCCAAAGAAAGCATTACTTGCCGCTATGAAAATCCCAGAAATGTGGCGATACGACGGAACATTTCTTTGGATGGGTCGCTTGAATCAAGACAGGTACCAAGATTTGGAACAAAGCTTGGTCCTGCCGGAATTTCCACGCGTACTTGCCTCGAGCTTACTCGAGCGCAGATTCGAAGAGAACGAGACTGTGCTCATCCAAACTTTTCTCGACAGTTTGTAAAACTCTGAGTTTTCGGCTCCGAACCGCCGCTTGTCAGTCCGAATGGGCACGAAATAGGTGAACCGTTAGGCCTTCTGACGTGACAATTGCTTGAAATTCAATTAGACTTCGCTTGAATAAGCACACCTTTACTCATTTGGCAAACTAATGGCACAACCCGATACGGCAACGACCACCACCGTCCTTTCTCAGCAAACGCTTGCCGATAGCATCGAATGTGCGAAACTTGCAGCCCGGGCTGCAGCGGAAAACAAAGGGCAAGACATCCTTGTTTTGGATTTGTCCAAGCAGACGAGCATTTTCGATTGCTTCGTGATTGCGACTGGCACGAGTCGCAGACAATTGCAAGCGATTGCCGAAGAAATCCATCGCGTCTTCAAGGCCAGAGGTGAGACGCGTTTAAGCGTGTCTGGCTACGATGAGAGCCGCTGGATTGCATTGGATTACGGCAGCGTAGTGATTCATCTGTTCGACGAAGAATGTCGCAAGTTCTATGATCTTGAGGGTCTATGGGCAGACAGTACGCGAATTGACTTGACCGAAGCGTTGCGAGATACCAATGCAAAGGTCAGTATCTAGCTTCGATTCGCCGAAGAAATCGTGTGTGGAGCAAAGCAAAGTAAAAGGGGAGCTAGCGAATGGCGATTTCAGTTGAATACCTGTTGTGGTTGTTACCAATCCTTGCTGCTGTATCTTTGGTGATGGCTGCGACTCGGCATGAGCGCAACGAACGGATCCTTAGCCAAGCTTGGCGCACCGCGCTTTGGACACTTAGCTTCTTGGGAGCCATTGCGGCGACCCTATGGTTCGCGATGTTCTGGATCGGCTAAGTCGCTTGTCGTATGCCGAAAAGAATAAGAAGCAAGCCGCAGGTTCGTTCGATAGCGGTCCTGAATCTACGATAGCAACTAGCAATCCGTTCGCTTGATAGTATGAATGCCACGCCACCGTACCAAAGGGAGGCCAGCCATACACACGATGGAAGCTGTGAACACGGCAGCAACATCGATCATTGGATCCCTTTCCAGCCTCAAAGCGATTGGGCTGCAATCAACAGCGGCCCGTGAATGGGTTCGCGAACGAGATGACTGGTCAGCGGTGCAAGTCTTTCCTGTTGCAGTTCCAGCAAGAGTCGCGACGTAATCGAAGGGTTATTGATGAGGATGCCGCCACTCAACGCCAACGAATACGACAAATGCGCTAGTTTTAGGCGCCTAACGATCGTTCCAACCAAATGAGTCATGGCAATGATCGCGTTGTCGACAATTCGACCTGCGTCCGGATCATTGCCAGCATGATAAAGGACGATTTCGCAAAGCCTGGCAACTTCCGCACGAGGCATTTGCGTTTGATAAAGATAGGGGCTGAGTTCTCGGGGCGAGCACAACTCCAGCTTGGCTAGGAGCGATTGTTGAAAAATTGTCGAGGCTTCGCCGCGATCATAGGTTTGGCAAACAGAGCGAAGCCCTTCTAATCCGATGGCGAAGCCGCTACCCTCGTCACCAAGCAAATACCCCCAGCCACCGACCCTCGCCGAACTTTCTCGGCGACTTCGCCCGCATGCAATGGACCCGGTCCCGACAATCAAAGTAACACTTTGCTCCCAACTCGACGCTACGGCGGATTGAGAGAGATTCTGCTCGTACATAGCTGCCAATCGCAGTGGTTCGACATCGTCGATCACGATCGTTTGCTTAGCAATTTGTCGACGCTCTGCCCATGTTCGCACTACTTCTTGTTCCTCGATTCGACCTGCCCCAGCCAGGCTAATGCATGCAACAGCAACTGAACCAGGATCGATCGAAGCTTGCCCAATTGCTGCGGCGACCGCTAAATCAAGGTTTGCAAATGCGACCTCGAATCCTACCGAGCGAGGATTGCTTGGCCCCGCAAGTCCTCGCCCTAAGACCTCCAGCTCAACGGAGCATCGACCATTCGAAGGCCATACATTCGCGATCCAAGCAATTGTTTTGGAACCACCGCCGTCGACACCTAGAACGCGTTTTGGACGTTTATCTATCATCATGCTGGCAGTTCAAGTGCGAGGCGTAATTTGCCGGTCGACCGAGCCAATAATTCCCGGGCGATGCAGGCCTCAACCGAACGTTTCGTCGCTACGATTGCGGTCTTCACCTCGCCATCGCAGCGCGTGAGTTGTTCAGCCGCTTGTTGTTCGTTCAAGCCAGTAATCGCTGCCACGATGCGAATGCTTCTAGCCTTGAGCTTGACGTTTGTTGCTCTCAAGTCCACCATCCAGTTACCATACGTCTTTCCGAGCGAAACCATGGTCGCGGTAGTCAATATGTTGAGAACCATCTTTGTGGCTGTGCCTGCTTTAAGGCGTGTCGAACCACTGATCACCTCGGGGCCCACAACGGGCGCGATCACCATATCGGAACAGTGACGTAGTTCGGAATCGGGATTGCAAGTCAAACCAATCGCGCAGGCGCCGACTTCTTGAGCGTATCGAAGGCCACCCATAACGTAGGGAGTGCGACCGCTGGTCGCAATCCCTACTAGTACATCGCGGTTCGACAGATTTCGAGCTTTCAAGTCCACGATCGCTGATTCGGAATGATCCTCTGCACCTTCGATGGCTGACGTCAACGCTTTCGTGCCGCCAGCAATGATTCCGATAACCATCTCCGGTGGAGTATTGAACGTTGGTGGACATTCCGAAGCGTCCAGTACCCCCAAGCGACCTGAAGTTCCCGCCCCAAGATAAATCAGCCGCCCCCCCCCGGTTATACGCGACGCGATGGCATCAACTGCTTTGGCAATGATTTCAGACTCTAGCTCCACGGCTGCCGCAACTTTACGATCCTCCGCATTCATTAGTCGCACGATTTCGACGGTCGACAGCGTATCGATTCCGGAAGATGTGGCGTTTTGCTGCTCGGTAACTAGGTGCTGCATTTGCTTTGGCAATGAAGAATTATCGTTCAAAACTTTCTTCGATAGTAATTAGTTTGAGATTTCACGGCAAAAAAAATTCCATCGAATCCTATTTGCTCGGAGATCGTAACTTGCCTTGGTGGGCAATACTAGGCTCCATCGTGGCCACGGATTGGTACTGCTTTGAGGCTACATGATGAACGAACGGCGGAGTAAGTTCAAGTTGGCTACAATGGGAAGTTATGCCAACCCTATTTTCGCAGTCAGCTCCAAAACAAACGTCTCTCATGCCCTCTCCCTCCGAAATCGCTTGCCAACTGTCCAGGACTACTGGCTTGGAACGCACTGCCGTGCGGCTAAATGTCATTGTTCGGCGCATTGCTATGTCGGCTGCTTTCGTCCTAAGCATTGCATCGAATGCAATGACGCAAGTCTCGCAAGACTCTTTGCAGGTGTCTTCGATCTCAAGTGAACCGAATCGGGCCGTGGTCGAGCGCCTTGACCCGATCGACGACCTCATCGGTGTCGGTATTTCCGAGGGCAAAATGCCTGGCTGCGTTGTCTGCTTTGGCCGAAAAGATCAGATCCTGTTTCTAAAGGCCTATGGAAACAAACGTCTCGAACCAACGATAGAACCCATGACGATCGAAACCGTCTTCGATATGGCTTCAATTACCAAGCCGGTTGCTACCGCAACCAGCATCATGCAACTCATCGAACGAGGTAAGCTGAGTTTGTCAGACAAAGTTGCGACCATCTTCCCGGCGTTTGCACAAAACGAAAAGGGGAACATTACCGTCCAAGACTTGCTACTGCACCGCAGCGGTTTGATTCCGGACAACGCGATGTCCGACTACATGGATGGTCCGGCAAAAGCGTGGGATCGCATCTGCGAATTGAAGCTCGTTGCTCCCGTTGGAACTGCCTTCAAATACTCTGACGTCAACTTTATCGCGCTTGGAAAAATAGTAGAGCAGATCACTGGAAGAGACTTGCGAGAATATTCGCGCGACAACATTTTTGAACCGTTGGGAATGCAACATACTGGATACTTACCGTCCGTAGAATTAGGCGCCAAGTGCGCACCAACAGAGCAGAGGGAGGGTCGATGGATGCAAGGCGAGGTACACGATCCGCGCGCCTTTGCTTTGGGGGGAATCGCGGGACATGCCGGCCTCTTTTCGACTGCAGAAGATATCGCCCTCTATGCTCAAATGATGTTGCGCAAGGGAACTTCCAATCAGACCAAGGGTCGCGACCCATCTCGGATTCTCTCGTCAACTACCGTCGCATTGATGACCCAAGGATATGCAGTTCCGGGTGGAATTCGAGGATTGGGCTGGGACAAAAGTACTAGCTTTTCTATAAATCGAGGTGATCTCTTGAGTCCATCTGCGTTTGGGCACGGAGGATTTACGGGCAACGTGCTTTGGATCGATCCAGAACTGGACTTATTCTTTATCTTTCTTAGCAACCGTGTTCATCCTTCAGGGAAAGGCCTTGTGAATCCTTTGGCGGGCAAGATTTTAAATGTGATTGCCGCAACGATCGGCACAGGTCCTCCGAAGATTGCACCTGCACGAACAACGGTGCTCACCGGTCTCGATGTGCTTGAACGAAACAGCTTTCGCGAACTCTCTGGCCAGCGTATCGGCCTGATTACGAACCATACTGGTCGAAATCAATCCGGACAAAGTGCCGTGAAACTATTCCAAAACGCGTCGAGTTTAGAACTCAAGGTTTTGTTTAGTCCTGAGCATGGCTTCGAAGGCAAACTGGATATTGTTAAGGTTTCCGACAACGAAGAAAAAAGCACGGGGATCAAGATTTATAGCCTTTATGGCGAGACCCGCCGTCCCACACAGCAGATGCTTGCCGATCTCGACACGGTTGTTTTCGATATTCAGGACATAGGCACTCGGTTTTACACTTACATTTCCACTATGGGCGAAGCCATGATTGCGTCCGCAAAGCATCGTCGAAAGTTTGTCGTATTAGATCGTCCCAATCCCATCAATGGAGTCGACGTGGTCGGTCCGATGCTGGATCCGAAGTCCGAGTCGTTTGTTGGCTTCCACCGCCTACCCGTACGGCACGGTATGACTATTGGCGAGTTAGCTCGAATGTTTAAACAGGAATTGAATCTGGAGCTTGACCTGCAAGTCATCGCATGTGAGGGTTGGCAACGTTCCGACTATTGGGACGCCACTGGCCTCACTTGGGTGAATCCCTCGCCAAACATGCGTAGCTTGACTGAAGCCTTGCTATATCCTGGCATCGGTCTCATCGAGACAACGAATGTGTCCGTAGGGCGCGGAACCGATACACCCTTTGAAGTCGTAGGCGCACCTTGGATGGATGGCCTTGTATTGGCAAGGCAAATGAATGAGAGGCAAATGCCAGGAGTAACCTTTGTGCCGATCGAGTTCACCCCGACATCAACGAAATTTGCGAATGAGGCTTGTAAAGGGGTCAACATCATCGTGACGGATCGAAGAGTCTTTGAGCCTGTTAGGGTAGGTCTGACCTTAGCCGCGACGTTGCGTCAAATGTACCCTGAGGCATGGGAGACCAAGAACCTGAACAGGCTGCTCAGCAATCAATCCACGATGAAGCTACTTCTCGATGGACGATCAGGCGTTGACCTGGAGCCGGCCATCCTCGACGGTGTCAGCGATTTTTTGAGAA
>JANLRK010000354.1:0-11123 GCA_031361585.1 Pirellula sp.
ATGGTGACCCTAAACTCTTGCATGATTTCCAACAATGCCGCGTGCGTCTTGGCCGGTGAGCGATTGATTTCGTCGGCGAGCAAGAACTGAGTAAATACTGGCCCAGGTCTAAAGCGAAAATCCTGTGTCTTCAAATCCAGGATCGGAGCGCCTGTAATGTCGGAAGGCATCAAGTCGGCTGTAAACTGAATACGACCAAACTGGCAACCGAGCACGCGTCCCAATGTTCTAACGAAAAGAGTCTTTCCCAACCCCGGAACACCCTCAATCAACACGTGTCCGCCGGAAAACAATGCGACCAAAGAAGTCATTACCAATTCATCCTGACCGACAAATACTTTGCTGATCTCTGCCACCGCCGCAGCGAAAAGCTTTTTCGCATCATGGACGTGAGAGTTTTCGGCGGTTACAAAACTGGGAGCATTGGTCGAGGGCGTTGGGATTTCTGACATGACAACCGTGAAACAGGGTATGCGGACGGATCAATTATTCGACTAATGATACCACCCTCTAACTTGAGCGGGTGATACTAAGCAACTTCACGATCAATTTACCGTTGACGGGAACAGTTGGCTACAAATGCTCCGCCCGCGCTCGAGGCTTGACCGCCTCGAGCGGTTAAACATTAGCTTCAAACAGGCAGTTGATTAGGTTAGTATCCGTCAATCATCTGACCATGAACGTCAGTCAAGCGACGTTGGATCCCATTGTGATAGAAGTCAATTTCTGGAGATCGAGGCCCAGCAAACGAAGGCTGGTTGCATGGAAGTCATGGGGGATGTCAAACCGTCATCGCGACTTAATGCCCTTTTTCATTTCGGTATCCGTCAGCAGACGCACCATGTAGTTGTTGCCGATGTAGGTTGGACTTAGTCGTTCTCTGCGGAGTACTACGGCACCGTTGCAACTTCCAGCAACTCCGTGACTGGTAGACGGCGCCATGGCGTAAAACCACGCAGCGTCGGAACCGTTACTTCGTGCCTCCAACATCAATAGGACTTCTGGATCCGTCCCTTGTGCGAATGAAAAGATAGCTCCGTCAATGACTCCTTCAGGCCTTTCCTCGTACCTGTAGATAGGGGTGGAAATAAGTCGCAACACTTCCTGCTGGCCAGTCCCCGGATCCAAGTCTGCCGAAAAATTCTGCTTGGCTATCTGGCGCATTTGGTTTAGGCGGCTGCGCGCGTCGATCGCAGGCTTAGGAGCGTCTATCACTTGAGCAAAAACAACGCCAGGTTTAGTAGTAGAGAAAGTCCCCATCGAATCGCTCGATGCTTTAAAGGTTTCTTCGGATAACGATTGGATCTCATATCCATTTGCGACACCCGGATTTGGCATTCGCCAAATTCCCATGGTTGCGACGGGCCGCCCTTGCTTCATCCAAAGTAAAACCACGCCCCCTTCAGAGGATCGTTGGGGATTGCTCCAACTGAACAAAGGTCGCTCAATAAACTGCGCAACCGATTTGTCGTTCAATTCAAACGTATACGACTTTGCCATTCCCAGCATATCGTCGCGATACTTCGCATCCATTTTGCTTTCTGGAGTTGCTTCTTGAGAAAGACAGGGCGATGCGAACAAAACCAAGAGGAGCACATGAAAGGCTAAACGTACTCTCAGGTTGAGGTTTAAGGGGACAAGCGTTAACCGTGTCAGTCCAAAGACAGTGAGTCTCATGAAAAATTCTCCGTTCTCGACAGCAAACCAGACCAAATCCTCGCGAGCTACTACCGCGGACGAACGAGACGCCATGTCTACTTTGACGCTGAATCTCGACAAAATCAAGGGGGGTGACCTATTTTGAGAACTCAGCCTATGTATCAAATTGTTCTCTCTCGTTTGCATTCATCGAGACGTCAAATAGTTGTGGCCGTCACACGTAAGCAATCCGATCGACGTGAAAGCTATTTTTTTACCTGTCATTTTTCTGCCAGATAAGCAACCTAGACCAGATAAGAAAATTCTGGCAGAAAGATATGGGGTAAAAACTGTAAAACTAGCTTCATCATACACGACCGCAACTTAGCTCCATCGATTTGTTCTTGTTTCTTATCGGATAGTTAGCGCTGATTCGATCTACTATTGTCCGATCAGGTTGCCAGTACCACGAGTATGGACCTCAAGCATTCGTTGAGTGCTTCGTCACACTGCAACACAATGGTATGCTACATGCCAATTACCAGTAATCATGAAAGGTAATGAGATTACGTTAGGATCCCCTCAATCACCTGACCATGAACGTCCGTCAAGCGGCGTTGGATCCCATTGTGATAGAAAGTCAATTTCTGGTGATCGAGGCCCAGCAAATGAAGGATGGTTGCGTGGAAGTCAGGGATCGAGACTTTGTTTTCGGCCGTAAAATACCCGATCTCGTCTGAACTGCCATAACGCACCCCTTTCTTAACCCCAGCTCCTGCAAGAAAGCAAGTAAAGGCCGTTGGATGATGATCACGTCCCGGAGCACCAATTCCTTGTGTCGCCGGACTTCGCCCAAATTCAGTCGACCAGACAAAAAGCGTGTCCTCCAACATGCCGCGTTGCTTCAAGTCCTGAATCAATGCGGCCACCGGCTTGTCCATCGTTTGGGCTTGGTTGTCATGATTTTCTTTAACATTTTCATGACCGTCCCAATTGATTCGAGGCGAACCAAAGGAGCCTCCGTTGAGGATCTGAACGAATCGTACGCCACGTTCGAGCAATCGCCTAGCCGTCAAACAGTTTCTGGCGAATCCTTTGTTGGCGGGTTCATCCAGACCATACATTCTCTGTGTTGTTTCCGATTCGCTCGAAAGATCAGTAGCCTCCGGAATGCTCGCTTGCATTTGTGCAGCAAGCTCATAGGAACGCAACCTTGCAGCAAACGCATTGTCACCTGGATTCCTCTCTGCGAATTCCCGGTTCATGGTTGCCAGCAGTTGCATGTCGGCCAATCTCGCATTGGTCGATGTGTTTTTGGGAGTCTGCAAATCTGGCACCGGTTCGCCGGATTGAGTTCGAAATGCCACGCCCTGATGATTTGCTGGCAGGAACCCCGATGTCCAATTGATTGATCCGCCAGCTGGTAGCCCGCGAGGGTCAGGCAGGACAACAAACGCCGGAAGGTTTTCGTTCTCTGTGCCAAGTCCGTAGCCAAGCCACGATCCCATGCATGGAAAGCCGTTTAACGTAAAGCCGCTGTTCATCTGAAAGGCTGCTGGTGTGTGATTGTTGCTCTTGGCCACCATAGACTGAATGAAACAAACATCATCCACGCATTTCGACAAATGCGGCAGAAGACTACTCACCCAAGCACCGGATTTTCCATGCTGCTGGAAGTCATACACGCTCTTCATCAAGCGGCCTGGCTGACCAAAAAATCCTAAATTCTCACCTTTGCCCTCCAGTGACTTACCATCCATTTTTTCAAGTTCGGGCTTGTAGTCGAACGTATCCAGATGGCTTACTCCCCCTGCACAAAACACTTGAACGACGCGTTTGGCTTTCGGTGCAAAATGCGGTTGAAGGGCCGAGCCAGGTGTGGACTCGCTGGCGTGAAGATTGTCTCGATTCAACATCCATGCGAGCGCAATTGCCCCAAGTCCACCACCTGAATTCCAAAGAAAATGACGACGCGGAAAGGGGGGCAATGCATTCTGCGAAATTTTGTGGCATAGGCTCCCAGACTGTGGACTTTCATTCACAGACTGGACACCTATACCACTTTTTCCACGCACATTGCTTGGTCGATTACCTGACATAGATGAACTCCGTTGAATTGAATAGAGCCCAGCAGACACTGGCAAGCCCACGTTCCATGGCGGCTGACGATGCCCGCTCAACTTCACTCTCGTTCGGTTTACGCCCAAGGGCCATGCGATAGACATTATCTATTGCAACGCTGAAATCGTTGTTCGCCGATTGCAGCGCGCGGGCGGCCAGATGACTTGCTTGGCGTTGAATGAATACGTTGTTCATGAGCTCAAGGGCTTGAAGAGGTGTGGTGGTCACGCTCCGCCGCGGAGTTTTCACGGAAGGATCCGGACAATCGAAGGAATCGAGCAATGGATCCTTTCCACTATTGACGTTGATTCGGTAGACAGTGCGACGATTGAACTCAGGCTCGGATCGGTCCACGGGCGTGTAAAAAGTAGCGTTGAAATCAGTCGTCGTAAATGGTCGGAAACTCGGACCGCCGCCGATTGGATTCAACTGACCGCTTGCAGCGAGCATCGCATCGCGCACGGCTTCGGCTTCAAGTCGGCGCGGTGCAAACCGCCATAGAAGTTTGTTTTCGGCATCCATTGCTGACGACGAATCGCGGAACGCTGAAGATTGTCGATACGTTGCTGAATGGACAATCAATCGGTGCACTGCCTTAACACTCCAACCGCTTTCGATGAATTTTACTGCGAGCCAGTCGAGTAGTTCGGGATGGCTAGGACGTTCTCCGCTAACTCCAAAATCATTCGGCGTTGCAACTAGCCCTTGGCCGAAATGCAAATGCCAAATGCGATTGGCCATGACCCTCGCCGGCAACGGATTGCGAGGGTCGGACAGCCAATCCGCAAACTTCAATCGCCGGTCTTTTTCGAGTGAATCGGCGGCAAGGCCGAAGTCTGGTTCAAGCTCGAAGATGGCAGACAATGCGCCTGGCGTTACATCCTCATCTGGACTTGTCACATCACCTCGTTTTAGACGTTTCGTTATCTGAGGTTGAACACGCACGCCCACGTAGGAACTCGGCAGCTTTTTCAAATCCGTCAACGCCTTTTTGGCACGTCTCATGTCTGCCAGGGCTGCCGCATGCGCACTTGACTGCTCGGGAGTCAAATTGGCAACGATCTCAGTCTTGGTTGCTGAAAAACCGCCTGCATGAAACGATGCGGAGACTTCTTCGCTGCTCAATGCTCGATCGTATAGCGTAGCCTGCTTGATTTCGCCTGTTAGCCATGGCCGCCCACCACCCGTGTGCCGACGACCGAGGAGAATTCGCGCGTCGCCTGCCGCAAATGTCTGAAGCTTTGAGGGCGGCGTATAGGGTTTACCCAATGGTTCCCCGTTGCGATACATTGCAATACTATTGTCAGCCGCATACACGATTGCGACATGAATAAAAGTACTCGGGTCCGAAGACTCCTCTGGCATCTCCAACGCTTGAGTGCGTGCGAATCCCTCGCTGCCTGCCGTCCATTTCTTGGGCTGCTGTTCACCGAAGACGATGGCGTCAAAAGTATTTCCGTTTCCGGTCTCAATCGATATGGCTGCTCCGCCCCCTTGGTCGAGGCTCGATAGCGATACCCATGCCTCGAGCGTCTTTTCTCGAATTTCTTTCGTCAACGGCGCAGTCTGAAAATAGGCGCCGGCTTCTGGTAGATGTAGGACTCCTTTCTCGAATTCTGATTTCTTAATGACCGCACCTCCTTTGAGTTCGCCAGCCATTGCATTATTGGCTGAGTCGTCAAAACTCCATTGAACGAACGGGGCAGGCCCTAGCTTCGGCGAGCCAGCTGGACGATTGGCGATGGCTTGCTTCGCTCCGACGATCTCAATTTGAACAAGTGTCTTATTGGCAATATCAATCTGGTTCTCAAGCTCTTTTTGAAGCTTGCTACGCATAGCCGATTCTTCATCCGATGCGATCGATCTCTCGCCGTGCTTGACCCCTTCGAACACGGATTTGATGCGGTAGTACTCTTCATGCGGGATCGGGTCGAACTTATGGGCATGACATCGAGCGCAGTTGATGGTTAAGCCGAGAAAAGATTGCCCTACGACGCCGATCATATCTTCGAGTTCGTCTTCGCGTGTAATGGCGCGCTGCGTTTGGTTCGATTGCGCATTCCCCGCTTGATCCCAGGGTCCACAGACGAGCAAACTCGTCGCAATGATGCCTTCCTTAGTGATCGGCTCCATCACGTCGCCAGCAATCTGCTCTTTCATGAAATGCGTGTAAGGCTTGTCGTCATTAAAACTCTTGATGACATAATCGCGATAATGCCAAGCGTTGTCTCGCAATCGATCGTATTCAAAGCCTTGGCTTTCGGTGTATCGCGCGATGTCTAGCCAATGCCGACCCCAGCGCTCCCCGTAGTGCGGTGAAGCAAGAAGACGCTCGACTAGCGCTTCGTAAGCCTTCGGCGAGGTGTCTCCAACAAAGGCATCGATCTCCGCTGGGCTTGGAGGTAAACCGATTAAGTCGAAACTCAATCGCCGAATGAGAGTTATTCGGTCTACCTCCAGCGATGGAACAATTTTCTTGTCCGCAAGTTTTTCTCGGACGAAAGCGTCGATGGCATTGTCGGTACCGATCGGTACACTTGGCATGACCAGCGGCCTTAATGACCAATGTGAGCTTGGTTGTCGATTTTGACCTGAAAATTCATCGGGCCAAACCGCTCCTTGATCGAGCCAAGTCTTAATCGTATTTAGCTCATCAGTACTTAGACGAGTTTTGCCGCTATCTTTGGGCGGCATCAACGATTCTTCGTCGTCGCTACTTACGAAACGGAAGAGCGGGCTTTTGGCTGAATCCTTCGGAACAATCGCCGCTTCACCAAGATCTCCACCTTTGAAAGCGATGTCACGAACATCCAATCGGTAGCCGCTCTTTTGCTTCGAGGCCCCGTGGCAAGCGTAACAGTGTTTTTGAAATATTGGCAGAACATCGCGGCCAAAATCAACGTCAGCCTTGGTTGTCGGTGCAAGGCTATGCAGAAAACATGCAAAGGCTACCAATAAGTATGTGTTTTCTTTCTGTAGTGCCATCGTCTGCTTCTATTTTGCACCTGCTAGGATTCCAATCATCACAGTAACCATTGCGATTCCGTTACGACATTCTAGCCTAAAGATGGAAGCAATACTCCTCCATGGTCACTCTTGCCGAGAGTGACTTTGGAGTTGCAGACTGAAATCTACCAGTAGCATGGCCCCCTGGGCCGTGCGAAACTCGGGCCAGGTGCCCAAGCTACGGTAAACCAACTCCTGGCGCTCGACTAGATATATCGGGCGCCCTCGCCTAATTTATTGCCAGGGTCTCAAGTAATGGACAATATCTCGTTCAAGGCAGTTGTCTTGTTATCAACAATCTCGATCCCCTCTTCGTTTGGCAAATCCCATGCGTTACCACAGTGTTCACACACGGAAAGCTCCACGCGTCTGAGTTTCTGGCAACGAGAACAGGTTTCTCGAATGCATCGAGGGTAGATTGCGAGGATCGCCAACCCGATACCAAACCCCAGCAACGCTCCTGCAATAGCCCAACCCATGCGAGCCTTCTTTGATAGTCCGCGATGCCTTGCAGCGGCAAAAGCAACACAACACGATAGGAGGACTTGAATCGCGATTGCAAAAATCGCCAACTCCAAACCAGGTCCAAATTCGGGCAGGGTTTCTCCAAATGTCGTGACGACTATCAGCATGATGGAGCCACCGATTAGAAAATAAGCTGCTGGTATTGCTATACACTCAAGAACCTTTTCAGAAATCGACTGACCGTTATAAGTCCCACTCATCTCCTTTGGTATTGAAGCCCGGAAGCGTTCGAGCCCTTTTCCAGAACTTTTTTTCACAACTTGATAGGAGGTTGGGTCCACCCAAGTTAACGCCGTGAAGTTGTCCTGGTCCTTGTACCAGAAAGTTAAAATGCCAATCAGATCCTGGCCTACGTCCATGGTCGATTCTGGTTGTAACGCGATTGCTGGTTCCGACGATGCTTGGTTGGGATAAACAAACATTTTGTTGTCGCTATTAAGAAAGAGCCGTGGAGATTTTCCCGAGTTTTCTACTGCATAGCCATCGACTCCCAATGCGGCGACTCGCACCACTTCCCCTGTTTCTTTGTCGAAACGAAAGACGCCATCCTTGGTGACAACCATCTTGCGAGAGAAAGCCGTAATAGCCTTGGGACGTTCCAGGAACGGACTCCCTCTCGTTTCTCCGGCGCGAGAAATGCGGTCTTGACCAATGACATAACTCAAAAGCCAAGTGTTATGTCTGTATCGATCATCCGATGGTAAGGGAGCGTAAACCAGAACGTAACCTAGCGGGTCGTAGATGAACACTTCGGAACTAAAGGTTGCGATTTCCTCGACGCTCCAATAGTCGATGGGCTGAAATTTCTCCAACCTATTAATGTTAATGGTCCTATTCGTGTTCGCAGGTTGTTCCTCTGGCGTCCATCCAACAGGCACGGATTGCACCACCATTGCATCCATATCGGCCCCGATCCTCGCTCTTTGAATCGCTTCGCCACGTTCCACAAGAACAAACCAGAGCTCTCCCGATTCATCGATTTTTGTTTGTACGTATCTACCAACCTCGCTTGGTCCAGAGAAATTGGATGGCAACATAAGGACTGCGATGCTTGTGAGTATGGAGCCGCAGATCAGTACGAGAGATCGGCACCAATTGCGATCTGCATCGAACGAGGGCGATACCCTGCGAGGCGCATTCTCGAATGTATCTTGACTCGCGCGAGCAAGTATGAGCAATCCCAAGACCCCCAAGGCCAAGAAGGTGCATAGCAACGAAATCCACACCCACGTCAACCAAATTATGGCCGGCAGATGAATGGCCAGGCTAGCTAGCGAGACCAAGAAGGCCGTCCCGAGTGGCAGAACGCGGGTACCGATCCAACGGGCCGAACTGCACGCAATCATGCAACCGCCGAAGTAAAAAGCAAACGAGTAAATAGCCGTCACCCATGCCGGAATCGTTTGACGAGCCGATGTGGGCAAACGCAATGGACCGATCGAATGCAGATAGACAGCACAAAATAGGAGCGGTACTCCGATTGCTAAAGCATATACGGCGACACCGACCATCAGCTTGCCTTGAAAGAGCTGCTTTGGCGTGAGTCCACGGTTAAACAGAAACGCGCGGGCTGATGTGCGATGGTCCGGCGCAAACTGTGCAAGGCCCAGGCCCAGGGCGATGAAGGCGGAGCTCACGGCCGTGTAAAAATAGAGTGAATTAGCCAACTGGCTGACCAGGTTGAGTTGATGGAGGCCAGGTACGCTGGCCTAAAGTAACCCAGCCATCAAGAGCCAGCCTAGCGGTAGCCATCGCACCGATTCTCGAAGTTCTTTGCGAACAAATGCGTTCATCGTTGGTTAGCTCCAATAGAAGCAGGTGCTATAGGTGTCTTGGACAGGAACGAACTGCTGCCCCTGGAACGGGACAAATAAGCCATTGCCGCATCGTTGAATGCCGTTTGAGACCGGACCAGTGTGCGGCCACCAAGTTGTGACAGTGTTTCTTCAGTTTCGGAACCCATGTCCACGATGGTCAACGTCCATCTTCGCCCGATTCGTCGCAGATGAACCAAACCTGGAATAGTCGGCAAACTCTTGATGTCTTCTTCCAATTCAAGCGTGCACGTTGATAAACGACTCAATAGATTCTCGACCGTGGTATCCACGACGAAGCGCCCATCGACCATGATCAAAATGCGATCAGCGATGCGTTCGATATCGTCGAGGAGATGGCTACTAAGCAGGACGGTCCGATCTCCTGACTCCACGAACTCAAGAATGGTTTCGTTGAGTGCTTGGCGACTAACCGGATCGAGTCCTAGAGCCGGATCATCGAGAACAAGCACTTCCGGCAGTGTGCATAAGGTCAATGCCAAGGACACACCGGCTCGCTGACCACGACTGAGGTGGCTCACGCGAGCGCTCGGCTCGATGCCGAATCGCTCGATCGTTTCGCGAAATTGCTTGCCGTTCCATCGAGCAAAGGTGCCCGCTTGGAAGCATTCGCAATCCGCCACACGCATCCAGTTATACAAGAAGTGACCTTCGACTGTATATCCGATGCGCATTCTATCCGCGGCCGTCAGCGCCTGGCTATCGATTCCCAGGATGGCAGAGCTTCCTCGTGTGGGGGGCAAAAATCCCATGAGCATGCGGATCGCGGTCGTTTTGCCTGTGCCGTTAAGACCCAGCAACCCCGTCACCGTGCCTCGCGGTATCGCAAAGCTGCATTGCCGAACAACGGGCTTGCTTCCAAAGTATCTTGTTAAGCCGTTCGCTGAGAAAGCGATGTTTTGAGCCGAATGAGTGGACATGATGAAAACCTGTTCTACGATGTGGATTCAGGAACACCGCGAAGTGCTTTTGCAAACAATTCTCGAACGCGATCGAGTACTTCTTCTGTGGAGAAACCTAATGAGAACGAGTGATTGATCAGCGATTGGATGGACTCATCCAGTCGTCGCATACGTTCGGTTTTCGTATAAACTTGTCGACGCTTGGCGACAAAGAATCCTCGCCCGGCTTGCGTTTCCACAATTCCAGCTTGCACCAAATCCGCGTACGCTTTGGCGACCGTGTTTGGATTGATAACCAGTTCGCGAGCCAATTGCCGAACGCTTGGAAGCATTTGCCCAACTTCCAAGTCCCCAGCTGCGACTGCCCGATTGATTTGGTCAGCGATCTGTTTGTAAATAGCGGCATTACTGCCAGCAACTATTCGAATCTGCATAGCCACCTCGATTGTCCGTCTGTACTACACCGCGTAATACAGTAACGACAGAGAAAACGAATGGCAAGGGCGAAAGGGTGAATTAAAAAGAATTCCATTCGTTCGGGGATCGGTATTGCCCGGATCCATTTCACGTAGCGTTGCGAGACTCGCACGGCGGTCACTTCGCTTTCGTGAGCCGCTGGGCGCTAGCCGCGGGTGTCGGAATACACATCGAAAATGGAAGCGAATGGCAAGGGTGAAAGGGTGAATTAGGAGGGCGTTCACTTCGTTTTCGTGAGCCGCTGGGCGCTAGCCGCGGGTGTCGGAATACACAACCAAAATGGAAGCTGGATACCGGCGGCTAGCGCCTTGCCGCTCACAACATTCCTGCCAGTTGGACGCGACGATTCGGTGCTACCTAACTGATAAATGGCGCAACGAAAGTATCGATGCCTACCTATGGGTTGCTATGCCTCGTTTCCCGATACGACTCGCACTCGATCGTACCACCCGAGCAAGCATACTTCGCCGATATTTGCCCAACGGGCGCTTTTGTCCCAGAGCGAAAGCCCGCAACTGGGGCATTGTGGGTCATCGATGTTCGGCTTGCGCGGTACACGGTGTTCCATCGATGGATCTGTCCAAACTGCTTCGCACTCGTCGCAGAGCACGCAGCCTGT
>JANLRK010000365.1:0-10006 GCA_031361585.1 Pirellula sp.
CTAGCCCATGTATTCTTCCTGCAAGACGTTTTGGGACTCGGAAACCTGTCGGCTGGCACATGGTACCTTTGTATAGATCTTCAGTATGCATGCCTCTTTTTGTTGATTCAATTAACTCTGCACACGCTCGGAAAATTTTTAAAGAAAGAGATTTTCGGGCCAACAGCCATGTCCTTTTTTCTATTTCCTTTGGGAATCGTTTCGACATGGTATTGGAGTCGAAACTTGGCAAACGACATTTATGTATTTTATTTTCTTGGGTCATTGGTATTGGGGACGCTTGTCGGATGGACATTGCAAGGCCGAATTGCAGGGTGGGTTTTTCCTCTTTATGCGATTGCAATGTCCACTTCATTATTCGTCGAGTTCCGCCCTAGAATTTTGGTTGCTCTTGCTTCAGGTTTAACCATTTATGTAGTTGTGCGATACTTTTCAAAATCATCGGTACCACTACCTTTGCTTTGGTTAGGCAGAGTTTCGTACAGTCTTTTTCTGATTCACTATTCGGTGAACGGACTTGTTCTGCATGGAATGAATCCTTGGGTCGGAAGCAGTCCCTTTCGGGCTTTCGCGTCGATGATCGTCGCGTTCGTGGCTAGTCTGCTAGCCGCGGCAGTCTTGTACTATTGTGTCGAAGCTCCCTGCCATCGATGGGTCAGGGTCAACCTGCGAAGGTAGTCTTCTGCGATCTTTCCTCTGTGTTCCTAGTGTCTCTGTGGTTCAATAATATGCTGCGTTGGCACTTCGGCGAACGGAGGACTTAGTTAACGTAGCTTGGGCTCCGGGCACGAGTTCCGCACGGCCCAGGGGGCCATGCTACCACCTCGCGAAATACGTCAGATGCAAACGACTCAAGGGACGGTTGGCCTATTCGACCAATCGTCCCTTGGGTTTCCCCCCTACCACTCGCTCACAGCTAACGCTGTACACATAGAATTCCTTTGAGATCTATTGTCCCCAATCGAATTTGGGCTTTGCATTGTAGTTTGCCCGCTTCTCTGGTAGTTCGTCGGCGGACTTATCAGGTTTGGCTGGAACAGATTCAGGTGACTTCTTCTCTTGGGCTGCTCCGCCTGGTGTTGAACTAGCGGGACGAGCTTGAGCATTCGCGTTGCCCGAGTTCTGAGCGTATTGACCTCGGCTAATGACTCTTGGTCGACTGGCTCCGTAATCCATGAATTTTGCGGAGTCTCGTTCCCGAGCTCTTTCATGAGCGTCCCAGTACGCTTTTTGAGGCCACATCCCTTCTTCGAGTGCAATGTTGTTGTATTCGAGCAACGAACCTTTGATTGCATGGATCTCAACCAGTGACTTGTTGTATTCGGCAAGTGCTCGAATATAGTTTTGGCTAGCCGTAGAACGGCTTTGCTGTGCTCGCAAGAGATTGTCAATGATTGCATCGATTGCTTGATCACCACCGCTACCACCACCGCCGGCTAGTTTGGCTTGAGAGACATCGACCAGCGTTTGGGCTGCATTGAGTGCTTGAAACTGTTGCGTCATTTGCTTGTGCAAGCTGTCCACTTGTTGCCAAAGGGCTGAGAGTCGGTGAACGGCAGCAATTTCTTTTGCTTCAAGAACGCGGTGTTCTCGGGCTAACGCAAGCTGTTTGTTTTGGACGTCGTTCAACTGGCGACGTGATCCGAACGCATTGGGATTGTATTCCATTCGGACCCCTCCTTCTTGGTAGTTTCCGCCAAACAGCTCTTCGAAGGCACTTGGTCTTCCGATTGGGAAAGGTTGGTTTCCGCCGTGCCGGTCGATGAGCGAGCTACCAACACCCAGCCATCGATAGTTTAAGGAGACGTTTACATCTGGCAAAGCTTGGTTCTTGGCGGATATGAGTTCTAGTTCGCGTTGCTTGACAATCCATTTATGATTGCGGATGTCGATGTTGCGACAGAGCGTCTCTCCCTTGATCGTATCCCAATCAAACTCGGCCAAACCGATTGCAGGTTTGTCGGTCGGACGAATCAGACGTCCATCGTTGGCAGCCCAGCCCATCAGCAGACGCAGGTTCTGTTCGCGACCAAAGAGACCAGGGTCGCCGCCAGTTGCGCCACCGCCGGCGATGGCTGCATCCAACTGAGCTTGGAACTGGTGGTATGTTACACGAGCTTGAGCCTCAGCATTTTTCGGCGAAACGTTTAACTTTGCATTGGCGACCTTCCATGGAAGTGCAGCGCTGTCAACTGCGGTTCGAGCCGTATCGACATTGAAGTAAGCGGCAAATAGATCCCAGTAAGCGAACTCGACGTCTCGGACCAAATTGCGAATGCGTTCTTCGTATTGGCCAATCGCGGTATCTTCGTTGATGCGTGCCAAAACGACTGGAATTCGATTGACTAACGCGCCTCGTCCTCGCATCAAAGGATGTTGCACCTGCGCTTCGAAGATCTGCGTGTAGTCGGTTGGCACGGCGCGGCCAAAGTTTCCCGCTGCTGCGGCTTGGGTTGGGATATTATTGAAGGAACTGATGGACTGCGAGCGAAAGGTCGTGACGCCGCCGGTTGCCGTCCTTTTGGATATCGCCATCTGAGCCGTTACGTCACGCGCCAGAAACAACTGAGGATTGAATACGTTGCCAGCTCCGACGTTGCGGGCTCGGTCTGTCGTATTGTACGAAATAAACGACGTGGCCTGCGCATCAAACTCGCTCAATGCATCCTCGACACCACCAACTTGATTGGCCCGAGCGGCACCACGCGGCAAAATGCGATTGCCGTTTTGATCGGTTACGGCTGGTTGCGAATTGGTCGTCGTGGCCGTGATCGCTGCGTCACTGGACGTAGCCAATTGCCCCGACGGACTCGAAAGAATAGTCGCGGCAATATCCGCATTCTGACGCTGCGAACCCGGCAAAGCATGCACCACATGAGTATTAACCAATGCGTAAGCAATGCACTCTTCGAGCGAAAGGTCGATGTGTTCAAATTTCTGATTGTTGAGCGAAAATGGCTCGTGCGATTGGCTAGCTTCTGCCAACGGCACCGAATTGAGATCGACGTACTCAATTTGCTGAGCACGATCAAGGTAATGGGCTAGGTCACCGCGTTCGCCCAAAAAGAATGGCTGGGTAGGGTGGCAACCGGTTAGCAGTACGCAGCCGATTTGCAATCCAGCGAACCATCGATAAAGGTAGCGTTTCATGAGCCTGGAGGTCCCGTCGGTCGACGTGTTTCGAGCCGCGTTGACGAGATCTCGCTCAGGAAAGGCAGACCGCATCCAATACATCCATCTCGATCGCCACCAAGCGGTCAAGAATGCATGCATTCGCTTTTCGATACTTGTGTTAGGTACCCCCCTAACGCACTTATCGTTCACGATAGACCTGATGGTCCAGTTGCAAACTATTAGCACAAGGGTGTTATCGGCTGAGCATTTGGTAGACTTTAGCGATTAGGCAGAATTTTCCGGCGGGCGTTTGCTTTGCGTATTTCAGTCGCACCCGGCAGGTGCGACCTACCGTAGGTCACTCGTGCCGAGAGTGACTTTGACCTGGCAATGTTGCGGCTAGGAAATGCTGAAAAATCCTGAAACGACAGTCTCGTCTGTTCGATTGATTAGTATAGTAGAATTGACATTTTAACCGTCCCTCGAACTTCTCCAACGATGACCGCCTCCCGAACCTTTAAACCTTTGATCATTCCTCCGTGTTACCCATTTCAGCGAACTCCAATGATGTTGATCGTTGCATCGCTCCTCGTCGTTGCTGCGATTGCAAACGGGGATGAAAAAGCCCCCGAGAAAGCTACCGAGAAAGCTATCTTTGTCCGGGGATTGAATCTCAACGGTCCATCGCTCGAAATCGATGGCCACATTTGGCACGGAAACAACTCGCCAGACTTCAAATGCAATGGCAACTCGTTTGAGAATACGAACGTTGTCCTCAAACCCAAAACCGACGGAAACCGCGAGTCCATGATTCGCAGCAGCCGATGGGGTTCCGCAATCGATGTCGAGCTAACAACGTTGGAACCGGGCGACTATCGCGTCTTCCTCTACACCTGGGAAGACAACGCCTCAGAGCATTTTCAAATTTTAGTGAACGATCAGGTTGTCATCGAGCGATATGTTAGCGGAACGGCGGGACAATGGAAAAGGCTTGGCCCATGGAACGCCACGGCAATCAATGGAACCATCAAGATATCGGCCAAAGGTGGCGCAGCCAATTTATCGGGTGTTGAATTGTGGAATGAGAACGGAGAAATCCCAGACCCATTTCGAGTCGATTTCAATCGCTCACCCACGGAAGAACAAGTCGCTTTCTTTGAAGCCAAGATCCGACCTGTTTTCGTTCAGCATTGCTATGAATGCCACAGTTCGACGGCATCCGAGCTTGGCGGCGGACTCCTGCTCGATTCGCAAAAAGGAATTGTGAAAGGGGGGGACACATCGCCATCGGTTGTGCCGCACGACCCAGAGGCTAGTTTGCTCATGGTAGCGCTGCGATACAGCAAAGCGGATTTGCAAATGCCCCCAAGTGGTAAACTCGCGGGTCACGAGATTCAAGACATCATGAGGTGGATCGAAATGGGCGCCCCTGATCCTCGAACCGAGGACACTGTTTCCCTCATGAAAGCCAAAAAAACCATTGACTGGGACAAGGCCAAAGACTTTTGGTCTTTGCTCCCATTGACCGTTCCCAGGCCGCCGGAAGTCGATGATTCGGACTGGCCTCTGACCAGCATCGATCGCTTCCTTTTGGCGGGCATGAAAAGAAATGGATTGGAGCCAAGCTCCGATTCAAGCCGAGTCGCCTGGATCCGCCGTGCGACCTACGACTTAATTGGCCTGCCTCCGACACCTGAACAAATCGATGCATTTGTAAACGATCAGCATTCTTCGGCCTTTGCAATCGTAGTCGAACGATTACTCGCGACCCAGGAGTATGGAGAACGATGGGGACGACATTGGCTAGATGTGGTTCGATACTCCGATACAGCAGGCGACAACTCGGATTTTCCAATACCTCAAATGATCAAGTATCGAGATTGGGTGATCGATGCTTTTCGCGATGATATGCCCTATGATCGGTTCGTTCGCGAACAACTGGCCGGGGATCTTTTGCCAAGCAGTTCCGTGGCAGAAGCACATCGCCAGTTGATTGCAACAGGATATGTGGCGGGTGCAAGGCGATTTGGTTCGCGGGTCGATGACTATCCAACCCATTTGACCATTGAAGACACGCTGGACAACGTGGGTCGCGCATTCTTGGCTACCACCATCAATTGTGCTAGATGCCATGACCACAAGTTCGATCCGGTCACGGCCGAAGATTACTATGCGCTTTATGGAATTTTCAATAGCACTCGGTTTCCGTGGCCTGGGATTGAACTGGAACAGAAGCAACGCGATTTCGTTCCATTGGTCTCTACCGATGTTGCAGACCAAGTGAAACAGTCTCGAGCCAAAGATCAACAGCCACTCGATGACGAAGTAAAGGCATTGGAGAAACAGAAAAGAGAACTTCCACAGAATGCGACAGACGACGACAAGAAGAGTTTGGAGGATCTCATCAAGAAGGCTCGCGACAAGGCCGAGAGTTTTGCCAAGCGCCCATTGCCGTTTGAACAAGCGTACGCGGTCGTTGACGCGAAAAAGAAGTCTGACGTCGCGATCCAAATCAAAGGTGACCCAAACAAAGTTGGCGACATCGTACCTCGGCGTTTCTTGACCGTTCTGGGTGGCCAACGCGTTCTCGATACGCAGTCCACAAGCGGCCGGTTGCAATTGGCGAAATGGATTACTGAACCAGATAATCCGCTGACGGCCCGCGTGATGGTCAATCGTATTTGGCTCTACCATTTCGGTCGAGGAATTGTCCCGACGCCCAATGACTTTGGTCGGCAGGGCAAACCGCCATCGCACCCCGAATTGCTTGATTGGTTGGCGATACGATTCATCGAATCAGGCTGGTCCATCAAGGCGATCCATCGCGAGATCATGCTGTCGCGAGTCTACCGGTTGAACAGCAACCCCTCATTGAAATCGATCGAAGCTGATCCATCGAACATTTTCCTTAGTTACTTCCCTCGCTTGCGAATGGATGCGGAGTCCATTCGAGATACTTTGCTTACTCTTGGTGGAAACCTTGATCCAAAACCGGGTGAGGCACATCCGTTTCCTCCTCAAACGCAATGGAAATTTACGCAACACAATCCGTTCAAAGCAGTTTATGAATGCAATCACCGCAGCGTGTACTTGATGACGCAGCGTATCCAGCGGCACCCATTTCTAAGTATGTTCGATGGTGCGGATCCAGCGGTAAGCACCCCCTTGCGGCCCGTTAGCACGACTCCCCTGCAGGCACTCTATTTTCTCAATGACCCATTTGTTCACAAGCAAGCGTCGGGATTCGCAGAGCGAGTCCTTTCGCATTCCGATAATCGCGAAGAGCAATTGCGATTTGCGTACCGATTGGCGCTGGGACGTTTTCCGACTACTTTTGAAATCGAATCCTCGAAAAAACTATTGGATTCGACGGGGAAAGCTTTGGCAGAATCGAATTCGAACCCAGGAGAAGTAGAGAGCCAATCGTGGCAGTCGTTGTTGCGATCCATGTTTCGTCTGAACGAGTTTATTTACCTTGACTGAGGAACAAATGGAGCGACGCAGAATCATTCAAAGCTTGGTCGGCGGATCGATGCTGATGCCCGGGCTCCTGTCACAGTTGTTGGCCGAAAACCAGGGAAATGCAGACTCGCCTGCCGACCCACTTGCGCCCAAAACATCGCATTTTCCCGCTAAAGCCCAGCGAGTCATTTTTATCTTTTCCAATGGCGGCGTGTCTCACATGGACACGTTTGATCACAAGCCAGAATTGTTCAAAGCGGACGGAAAGAAGAAAGGCGTAGGTGGCGGGCTCTCCAATCAAGAGCGAGTTTTGCTCAAACCGCTATGGGACTTCAAGCCAGGCGGAAAATGCGGAACGCTTGTTAGCGATTTGTTTCCTCATTTACGCACTTGCATGGATGACATTTGCTTGATCAAGTCGATGAAGTCGGATGACAATGAACACTATCAGGCGACCCTCGCGATCCACACCGGCTCGTTTTTCTTTTCGAGGCCGAGCATAGGCTCGTGGATCAGTTATGGACTTGGTACCGTCAATAGTAACCTGCCGTCATTCGTAGTGCTCGCGAAGGAGTTGCCTTATGCAGGTACTCAAGTTTACGCGAATGATTTTTTGCCAGCCTACCATCAAGGCGTAAGGGTTGTCCCGGGTGCCGAGCCGATTCCCAATTTGGATCGACGAACGGCCCGCCAAGACATTCAGCAACTCGAGTTGGAGTTTGCATCTTCTTTCAATCAACGGCATTTGGCAGACCGTGCGGGTGAGCAGGAACTTGCTGCGCGCATTCGAACTTTTGAAACTGCGTTCAAGATGCAGAGCGAAGCAAAAGAGGTGTTTGATTTGTCAGGCGAGTCGCAGGCTACCCTCGATTTGTATGGTCTCAAGCCGGGCGAGTCGAGCGGCTTTGGTTGGAAGTGCCTCGTTGCTCGCAGGCTGGCCGAACGTGGAGTGCGTTTCATCGAATTAATCGATGGCAGTTCAAGTAAGAATTGGGACCAACACGGCAACATGGCGGAGCACGCCGATCATGCCAAAGTGATCGACCAACCCATCGCTGGCTTGCTCAAAGATCTCAAGCAGCGTGGGATGTTGGAGGATACGTTGGTGGTATGGACGACCGAGTTTGGACGCACGCCTGGCGTTGACGGCGACAAGGGTCGCGGTCACCACAGCGCATGCTTTAGCTCATGGCTTGCAGGTGCTGGGGTGAGGCCTGGGATATCGTATGGGACGACCGACGAGATTGGTGCCACGGTGGCGGAGAAGAAGGTTCACGTGCATGACTTCCACGCAACTATTCTGCATTTGCTTGGCGTGGACCATACCAAACTAACCTATCGCCACGGGGGACGTGACTATCGTCTTACGGACGTTCACGGTAACGTAGTTCGCGAGATACTGGCATAGGCCAGCCAGTAGGTCGCCAGTAGGTCGCACCTGCCGGGTGCGACTTTGAGCACTGAATTGCGTGGCAGGGTCGCTCTCGGCAAGAGCGACCTACGGTGCGACTATGAGCACTGAATTGCGCGGCTGGGTCGCTCTCGGCAAGAGCGACCTACCGGTGCGACTTTCAGCACTGAATTGCGCGCTGAATCGCGCCGTAGGGTCGCTCTCGGCACGAGCGACCTACTTGCAGAATGGGTACTGACCAATACAACTTGCAAGTCCAGCCTTTACCGGATTGTTTTGGATGTATCGTACGATCTTGTCGTCTTCCTCGTCGCTTCGAGACCAATGATCAAACCATTCGAGTTGCCAGAATCGATTGCCTGACAATTTGGTTTGGACTTTAACTGCCTGATGACCTGTCCATCGCTTAAATTCCTCGAGCTCTGCCTTCAAGGATAGTTCGTTGTTGAATTCAAAGAACAGATGAATGTGGCTTGGCATAATAACAAACGAGAAAATATCCCAAATCTTGGCCCGCTGACGATGTTCAATGGCTTCGATCACCATTTCGCAGAGTACGGAATGCTGGAAGTGTGATACTGCTGGCGTGCGATCAAGCCAACGCTCCATTTCTAAAAAGATCAAGCGGGTTAGCTTGAGGTATTGGTCACTCTCGAGGTAGTTGCCATCTCGTTCTGCAATTCGGAATTGGGCACTGAGTTCATGGATTCGCTGGTGTGCTATTTGTGGCACCGCACCGTACAAGTGGATGGTCACAAAGTAACGCCCGTTCTCCACTTGCCAATGAGGCAAATGGCCTTGCCAAAAGTGGAGCGTTTTTGGACGTCGAGTCGCCATGCGAGCACGGATATTATGCGGTCACTGTGAAACAGAAATTTAGGCTACTTAGTATACCAGTAGGTCGCACCTGCCGGGTGCGACTTTGAGCACTGAATTGCGTGGCAGGGTCGCTCTCGGCAAGAGCGACCTACGGTGCGACTTTGAGCACAGAGCTGCGCGGCTGGGTCGCTCTCGGCAAGAGCGACCTACTAGCTATGCCGCAGCGCTTCGATTGGGTCTAGTTTGGCGGCTTGCCTCGCCGGATAAATGCCCGAAGCTATTCCCACGAACAACGACACAGTCGAGGCGATGACGAGCGACCAAGGCGATACGATCGTAGTCATCCCTGAAAAATAAGAAACCAACGGCGGAGATACAATTCCAAATCCAAGACCGATAAGCGTACCAACCGAAGACAGAAATGCCGTTTCGATCAAGAACTGCAATACGATATCCGACTGGCGGGCACCCAACGCACGGCGGATGCCGATCTCACGAGTTCGTTCGCTTACGCTGGCCAACATAATATTCATGATTCCAATACCACCGACCAAAAGCGATATGGCAGCGGTTGCGCCTAATACAAAATTGAAAATGCGCTGGGTCGCTTGAGCTTGCTCAATCAAATCCAAAGGGACAGTGATTACATAGTCTTTGTTGGGATGGTACTTGGCCAATAGGCCATCAAGCGCGTTGGCGGTGGCTTTGACTTGAAAACGATCCGCTACTTCGATTGTGATCTGGCTGAGTTCTAGACGTTGCCGAGAAAAACTCCCCTGCTGACGTTTTGAAAGGATGTCACCGATACGGCTTCGATCGGTGGTTAGTGGCACGACGATGTCTTTATTCAAGTCCTGCGCGGCCAAGCTCGATCCGATTCCTGCAGATGGGGTTCGGTACATCAAGACCCCGACGACGCGAAAGAAATGCTGATTGTTCACCTGAATGGACTTGCCGATCGCTGATTGACCGGGATAGATTCTCTTGGCAACCTCTTCTCCGATGACACAAACGTTGTTTCGCGATTCCATATCAGCCGGATCTAGAAAGCGTCCGCGCGCAAGTTGCAATCGGTTGACTTCGAAGTAGCTTGGATCTGCTCCCACCAGTCGTGCGTCAATGGTCGCATCTTCGTATCTGGCTTCATGGACGAACTCTCGTAAAGGTGTGACTCGAACCACGGTGTCGAGCGTTTCTTTG
>JANLRK010000491.1:0-2596 GCA_031361585.1 Pirellula sp.
AGTATTCAAGAAGATGCCTTCCCGTTCACGGTCGAAACGACCTTGAGCGCGATCGAAGTCGTTTCGAATTTCGATTCCGCCCCACTGACCAGGTGCAGGTACGGTCACCAATGGATTGGTATCTTTTCCAAGAGACTCATCCTGATAGCTTGTGAAATAGACCGGAGTATTCGGAACACCGAGAACCTGGATCGAGGAACTGCTTCTGTCCGTCGTGCTGTCGTTGCTGCCAACAAGAATGCGGCTTCCGCCAAATTTGAGAATCGCACCCGCATCAATCATCACTGTAACGCCGCGCGGTACGTCAAGCGTTGCACCATCGGACAGAGTGCCAACAGAACCACCACCCTCCCCAATCTCAAACGGAATATCGTCCGACAAACTCGCTGTGCGCGTATCGCCAACCAGTCGAATGATGTCACCCTGTCTCGCAACCTGCGTTGCTTCAACAATACGATTGAAGGGATTTGCAAGTGAACCGTTTCGTGTAGTCCCGCCAAAAGTTTTATCTACGATCAAAGTACGAACGGCAGGATTACCTGCGGTTGTAAATGGCGTGGCTGCGCGGAACCAGAAATCAAAATTACCACCAGCTAATCCATCGCCGTCTCCGTCGAGTGCACTTCCGACAACCGTCGAACCACTCTTCTCTTCGGCGAGCTGACTCGCAGCCGTGCTCTTGAAATCCACTCGAAGCTGATATTTGCCTTGACTGACCGCACCGCTACCCGAATTCACGGTCAGCGGGTTATTGTCTTCATTGCCCTTGCCGGTCACGGACAAGTAGTACTCGCCTGGCGTCAGATTGACATTGATAAAGGAATCATCGCTGAAATAATTGTTGTTGGCGGCAACGATACTTAACGTCCCGTTCGCTTCTTTTCTCAACAATGTCAAGTAAGTGTCCAGGTTGCTCGAGTCGTTTAGTCGTTCGGCAATTGTTTCGGCTCTTAGTTCCCCTTTTGCACCCGGCTGCACAGTGAACTTATAAAGATCGACGTCACGATTGTCGGGACGATAAATATGTTGTCCGTGGATAACATCGTCATCGCCGGGGAATATCTGTTCAAGTGGGTTTGCAGCACGTCCAAGCGACTGTTCGGCACCCATGATTGTTCCAGGTGGAAGATCGTAGGTATGTCCAAGCCCCAATAAGTGCCCTATCTCATGCAAGGTTGTTTCAAAGAATCCGATCGTACCGGGAATTCGAGAACCATATCCGAATGTATTGTCCCACGCTTCTGCTCCGTCCATGATTGCTAGTTCGCCACCGACGACGGCTACCCCCAAAACGCCGAGAGGTCCGCTTACCGCTCCATTGGGCGCCATATCCCCAACGACAATCTTTTTGATTCCATCACCTGTAAAGGTCGGACCAATGTGCTCGACGACGTCGATACCAAGTTGAGCCGAATAAAACTCGAAGATTTCTCGAACTCGTTGCTTCTGTTCAGGCGTAATCGAACTAAACAATGCACGTCCAGCAACGTCGACACCGTAGGACTGATTGTCCATGAAACTATAAAAGACCGTGGTCGTTTCAACGTTGGCGTCCGCTGTTGATCCGGGCGCCGAACCTTGATGGTTTTCGTCTTGAATATCCCGATGTCCAGGCTCGAAGCCAGAACCAGGGAAATCCGCCACGAGTGGATTGCTAACGACTCGGATCTCTTCGGAAAGAATCGTCGAGAATGATCCCGAAATAGCTCCCAAGTCCTTGGCACCCGTTAAGAAACCCTCAGGGTCTGTATTGACGTTGATCTGAGTAGGAACAACATTGACTAGCGAGTTTGCGACCGGAGCATTCGATCCAATTCGCAATCGGAAGGTTCCTGACCCTTTGACAACCGGCAATTGTTCGATGTCTTGAGCAAAGGTCAGCGTCGCCTTCTTCAATAACGGATCGTACGCAATTGAGTTTGGCCGAAACACTTCGTCGTCATTGGGACTGACGGTATCCTTCGTGAAAATCAAATTGTAATACTGCGGATCGACTACTTTTGGATTCGTCGCATTCGGTCCCAGAGAACCTGTCGAGACCGCCTGGTTGTAGAGTTCGGCGTCGTTGAAATAAACTTCGATATCCTTGCCTCGGCGTGAAAGCACTCCGCCCGCGCTACGATCAATCGGTTGCGGAACGACGGCCGTGATCTTGGTTCCAAGTTCCAAATCAAAATCGTATGTATCTCGATCGGTACCAATCCGTCGAGGTTTGAGCGTCAAGCCACCCATATCCCTAAAGGCGGTCGTCGCGGACGATGCTATGTCAACGCCAAAGATCTCTATACGATACAGATCGTCGAGCAACGGTTGTGAAAATCTTGCGACTACGACTCGCTGATTTTGAGCATCCGGAAAATTCAAATAGGCGGGCGGCACAAGCACGTCGGCTGACGGTGCCAAAGTTCGCATCTCCACCGGCACGGGTAATTCGAATCCCGCTATTGATGGTCGACGGATTGATGGCGGTATCAAATCGGAAAATAAACTCGCGAGGCGATTCAATCAAATTGTTCGCGCTCGTCGTGGAAAAAATCTCACCGGAGTTTGGAGCGATCGACAATAACCTCGGCCCGTCGACTGCAATCAGGTCTCG
>JANLRK010000503.1:0-1977 GCA_031361585.1 Pirellula sp.
AAGAACGCGAAAGCCAGCGGCAGCAACTCATCACCCGTCACCGACGGCAAGAGCATTTATGTGTACTTCAAGAGTGGCGACCTAGCTTGTGTAAGTCAATCCGGTGAAGTGGTATGGACTTTGAATATTCAGGAGAAGTACGGTCCTGATTCGCTGTGGTGGGACCTAGGGACGTCGCCAGTCTTAACCAACAATTCCATCGTCGTTGCAGTGATGCAAACCGGACCAAGTTTTTTGGTCTCGCTAGACAAATCAAATGGCAGAGAAATTTGGAAAGCGGACCGTTGGCTAGACGTCAATCAGGAAGCGAATCAAGCGTATACGACTCCCACAATTGCCAGACTCAAAGAAGGTGATGCTTTGGTAACCGTCGGGGCAGACCACGTGACGGCGCACGCCGTTGCGGATGGCAAGCTTCTTTGGAAACTCGGTGGTTTCAATCCAGAAAACAACGGCTACTTTCGTTCGATCTCATCGCCGCTCGCGATCGATGGTCTAGCCATTTGCCCCTACGCTCGAGGCAATACGCTTACGGCGCTACGAACTGACGTGGATTTGTCTGATGACAAACGGACCGCTTGGACCACTAGGATCGGTTCTGACGTTCCCACGCCGACAATAAGCAACGGGAGGCTTTTTTTGTTGGGTGACAAAGGAATGGTCTATTGCTTGAAGCCTGATTCGGGCGAAACGATATGGTCAAAGCAATTACCGAAAAGCAATCGCCAGTATTCCAGTTCACCCGTAGTAGCAAATGGCAACATCTATTGCGTGCGAGAAGACGGCATGACCTTTGTATTAGCCGATGCCTCGGAAACCAAAATCGTCAGTGAAAACCGACTTGAGGGCAATATAGTTGCTACTCCCGTCTTTGCAAACGACGGCATCTACATTAGGTCCTTTGAATCATTGTATTGTATTCGATAATTCCAATATCTGTCCCTTCCTTTTCCTTTGAGGTCATCATCGTTGTGCGAGCAACTGCCACATGGCCAATATCGCAATGAAACTTTCGAGACGATTGCAATGGGATCCGAAAAAAGAAGAGTTTCTCAACGATGACGAAGCCAATGCGATGCGAACGCGGGTGCAGCGAGAAGAATTCAAGATCGACGTGTAGTTATCCCGATTGACTTAGCCATGGCGACATTGAGAGCACTCATCGTCGCCTACGGCTCGGCGTTAAACGAACTAAGCAAATGTTGTCCATTTTACAAAACGAGACATATCAATGGCTGCGGAGAATTACTCGCGGTACCAGCAATCGGTTATCCGCAATTACTACAACAACAAGGACAATGTGTCGCTACAACGTGCGCAGGAGTTGTTGACTGATCTCTACCTTGCAGAAGGCAAGAAGCTTGAAAAAGTATGGGATAGCCTGTTCATGCACCTGGAACGAATCGGTGTTCCCGCCGATCAGCTGAAACATTTAAAGGAAGCCAAAAACCCAGAGTTGGTGGCGCAGTTGATACAGAAGAAGATTTAGATCAAAGACTCAAGGAACGCCTACACGCTTACTCCTTGACATATCGAAAGCCGACGAGTGAAGCGCCGGTGTCGATGTCCCATTTGCCTCGCGTCCCAATCCGCACCATCCCTGGTGGATCTTCCTCAGTTCCTCGCGAAGTTTCCGTACCCCAAACACGGGAAGCAATCACGACGTATTTTGACAAGTTAAAACGACAAGTTAAAACGTCGAGGAGACAAACGGGGACACTCGAAAGCGCCGGGATAAACCGGATTGGAGTTGGGAATGAAAGAGTCCTACAAAGAAGATTTAGCCAATCACTTTGGCCTCGAGTTGTACGCTGAAGACGGTAACGTCATGGGTGTACGGCGGTGAATTGCTGGTCGAACACGAGGGACGCAAGCATCGATTCACGTTTGATGCCGCTCGCCAGCAGTCGAATGCCGAATACGTTGCGTTCTTCGCCGATTGTCAGCACGAAGTCAAGAAAGTCACGTCCGGTGTTC
>JANLRK010000511.1:0-14180 GCA_031361585.1 Pirellula sp.
CCTGAGAAAATGGCTTGCACGCCAGACGAACGATCCCTCATTCTGCAAAACCATTTTGGACTTTTCTCTTGGAACATCGATGCGCGTTCACATGATTTTGCATGTCCCCGTTGGTGCCACGTAAATAGTTCGATCGGATGCTTTGCAGTTTATCCCGATTCGCATCTAGCGGTTTTCAGCCGAACCTCGGACGAAGGGACGCCCAACCAACAAAGCGATCTAGTTGAGGTCGATATCCATACAGGCGAATTCCGCTTGCTGCACGACAAGATTGGTCAGCGATTAATCAACTTGGCAATAAGCCCCAATAGCGAGTTCCTTGCTGGAGTAGAGGACAACGGTGAAGTGGTTTTGCTCGACCGTTGTTCCAGTCTAGAACCATGGCAGGCTTGCTCGATACCGGGACTCTGTTCTGGCGTCACAGGCATCGTGTGTTTTTCGCCTGATTCCAAACTATTGATTACTTCCGACCGAGACACCCGTCGCTTAATTGTCTGGGATCTGGATCGAAAAAAAATGCAAAGCACATTCGAAGAGCATCCCACGAGGGTCATTGGCTGCGACTTCCTGAATGACGGCCAACTCCTGTCTTGGAGCTTTGACACCATGCTGCGAGTGTGGAACCTAGATCGCACTGCGCTCGTCCGCCAAATCAACGTGTCACCATGATGTTCAGGATCATGCCCAAAATGCTGCGATGTTTCTTTGCTCTCGCTTGGTGGTTTGTGATTTTTGTATCCGTCGTCGATGCTTACCTTTTGTATTTCTGTCGGGATGTGATCCGCGATCACGAACTAAATCCGGCAGGAAATGTGCTGCTTGCGATAGGTGGGGGGCGAGTGTGGCTTTTCTTGTTACTAAAATTCCTGGGAACAATTCTGGCTTGCATGTGGCTCATGGTCATCTACCGACGAAACCCCCGCTTGGGATTGACCATTGCGATGGTCATTGCCTGTTTTCAACTTGGTTTGCTTATCTTCCTGAGTTACGCTTAACAGTGAGTAGCCAATCATTCGCGGGGGGAATTCGGGGGACACAGCATTTTTTCGGGGGCGGGTTGCCATGAGGTTCTGGCGAGTGTGACGTTCGAATCAATCCGCAAGGTTCTTCATCACTTGCGACAAAATATCGGGACCTGGCATCTCCTGAAATTCGTCCTCGCTGGAATTGGCCCAATCGATTGCGAGTACTAGTGGAACGTAGGGGATAAAACGCGATGGCCCCTGAGGACTCAATCGAATCATCGCACTTGATAACTGCACAAAAACAGGCACTGTTTGAATCGCTTGGGGTACAGGTCTAGCGCATGCTTCCGATGGGGATGTCACAAGGTATTCTCTGCAGGCAACCGGGCGATCTGGATGGATAGAACATGATTCCTCCTCTAAGAACGGACAAGGCATCCCCAAACGAAAATAGTCGACACCAACCGAACCGTTGGCTTCATCCGAAAATTTATCCGGATCCTTAAGTAACGCAAGAAGATTTGCCGCGCGCAATCTTTCTACCGCATCGTTGAATCGGCCAACGATCTCGGTGCGTTTAGGTTCTGGTAACCTGTCTACTAGCTCGCTCAGCTGCCGTGCTTCAAGGTGCGAGATAGGAACAAGTTGCCGACAACACGCGCCACAGCCCGCTTTGCATTGGATCGTCTTCCCGTCCGCTTCCACTTGCTTCACCGCCAAGCTGACAAATGCATTGGACATTTGTTGCAGTACGGGAGCATGCGTTGAGGATGGATCGGTATCTTGGGGATAGTTACCTTGAGTTCCCGAGACTGTCCGTTGGCTTGGAAAGCAATATTGCCAGTAACCCAATTGCTTGGATTGTCTAGTTCGTCAGACATGATTCACACCTTAGCTTTAGGATTCCACGCTTTGCAACTCAATGCTCACTGAGCACGAGCACGGTTGTCGGATTGCGGGCACCGGCGATTGGCGAGGAGTGTCCAATTAAATGATACTACGTTTGGAACCATCGTATTCACGACGGTTCATCATTCCCTCGAGGCTCAGGGGTTACCTCGAGTTTACCTCGGGGGATGGTTACCATCTCGTCTAGTACGAAGGTCAGAACCCTCGAACCCTCGGCCTAAAGCTGGATGGAAACGAAATCGCAATTTTGCAATATTCGATAGGGGAGCCAAAACCCGACGATCCCATTGGGACGGTCGGCCCCGGCCTCACATCGCGAATTATCTTGCAAAACCGTGATTCTACCACCAAAACGGAGCTATTGCAAAATAACTCCAGACTCCCAAACGATGGATTCAGGGGCGTTCAAGATGGTGTAGAACAGAGTTTCTATCCTAAGACCTCTTTGCGATATTTGGTCACTCGTGCTAAATTAGTGGTGGGAATTGAGCTTCTGCGAGCACGCAATGAAGCCTCCAAAGTTGTGTCGGCTCCCCTTCACATCATTCGATTGTCGGCCGGAGTTTTATTCTGTACTGCAAGATTTGGCAACCGCCACTGCTGCGGTGTTGTTGCCGGACGACTTAAATTGTGTGCAAGGTTCGCACGCTAGAAGACTACTCCTTTTTCATCGAAAGTTTCCGTGTTCCAGAAGCAGCAACATTTTGAAAGCACCTAAGAGTATTCAGCCGCTAATCGATGACGGACTGGTTGATGAAGTCCTTCGTTCGCTGATGAGTGGCAAAGAGGCCCAAGTCTTTCTTGTGCGCTGTGGTCAGGAGATTCGCTGCGCTAAGGTTTACAAAGATGTGGCCGATCGCAGTTTCAAAAAGGCGGTGCAGTATCATGAAGGCCGAAAAATCCGCAACAGCCGTCGTCAGAGAGCCATGGAAAAGCGTTCCAAATTCGGTCGTGATCAACAGGAGGTTGTTTGGCAACAGGCCGAGGCGGACGCGCTCTACCGGCTTGCCGAGGTCGGAGTACGCGTCCCTAAGGCATATGGTTTGTTTAGCGGCGTTTTGTTGATGGAGCTGATTACTGGAGCAGATGGCGAAGTGGCTCCGCGGCTCAATGATATCACTATGTCGGCAGAACAGGCCGTAAGAGATCACGCAACGGTCATGAATTATGTCCAGCGAATGATGTGTGTTGGACTAGTGCACGGTGATCTGTCGGAATTCAATGTCCTGCAGGACGAGAACGGTCCAGTCATCATTGACTTGCCGCAAGTAGTCAATGCCGCTGCAAACAACAATGCAAAAAGCATGCTTCAGCGTGATGTTGGAAACATAACACAATACTACGCGCAGTATGCCCCGGAGTTGGCAGATACCCACTACGCAGAAGAAATCTGGGAATTGCACGAAAAGCATGAACTCCAATTCGATTCGATACTAACGGGCAAGTTCGAGTTTTCCACGGAAGCAGCCGATGTCGATGCGGTATTGCACCTCATCGACGTTGCATACGACGAAGAACAGGAACGTCAGGAACGAATGCGGAACAATTGACATTGCAAGAGGCTGCACGCAGCGAACTAGAAACTTACCTGACCGGTGCCAAATACTGTAGCTACTCAATGTCCTATGCGTTAGGATAAAGGCCCCTACCCGTCGTGGGCATTGCTTTGGTCCATTGCCCGAAATTTGCCCGCCCCAGTCCAAGCTACAAAATCGCTTTGCCCAAATGGGGCTTTGATACAGACTACCGAGTTACACCGATGCCCCTGCAGCCCATCGACTCTGGGAAACGCTCACGATGTTTGCTTGCTTCACTTGGTAGCATTCTAGCGATCTCATTGATGGCGATCGGCAATCCCGAATGTTTCGCGGACGACCCACTTGAGTTCTTCGAGAAGAGGATTCGACCCGTACTAGTCGAGCATTGCTACAATTGCCACAGCGCGGATTCGAAGAACTTGAAAGGGGAATTGCGACTCGACCTCAAGGAAGGCTGGCAAAGGGGTGGCGATTCAGGCGCACCATCGATTGTACCGAATGATGCGGAGACTAGCCCATTGATGCAAGCGATGCGACATGCTGAGGGTGTTTCGGCGATGCCACCCGACAAGCCGCGTTTGCCAATAGCCATCATCAACGACTTCGCTGCTTGGATTCAGATGGGAGCTCCTGATCCACGTGTAGGCAAAGCGGAGATGGGGGCTAAAGCTGCCAAATGGGAGTCGGAGTTTCAACATCGACTTGACTGGTGGAGTCTCAAGCCCGTGCATTGTTCTCCCCCACCAGATGTTCAGCAAGTCGAATGGATTCGAACCGACGTCGACCGGTTCATTCTTGCGAAACTTGAAGCGACCGGCCTTCGCCCGTTGCATGAAGCAGATGCGCGCACGCTTGCACGTCGACTTAGTTTTGCCTTGACGGGCTTGCCACTGCAGTCGCAACGTGCCGCCCGCTTCGAGGCCGATCATTCGCCAGAGGCGTACGACGATCTGGTTTCCCAGCTGCTCGAGAGCCCGCACTTCGGCGAGCATTGGGCTCGGCACTGGATGGATGTCGTACATTACTCCGATACGCACGGTTATGAATGGGACGTGCCTGTTAAGAACGCTTGGCGATACCGTGACTATTTGATTCGCGCATTCAATTCCGATCTTTCCTATCAGAGGTTCGTGACGGAGCAAATCGCGGGCGACCTGCTCGAACCTCGCATCGAATCATCGAGCGGGCAGAATGAGGCTTTGGTGGGGCCGATGATGCTGCGGCTAGGAGAACGTCGGCACGGAGATAATGCGGCCGCAGAAGGAGTTGGACAAGAAGCTGTTTCGAATATGGTTGACACATTGGGCAAAGCATTCCTCGGCACGACACTTGCCTGCGCCCAGTGCCATGATCACAAATTGGACGCGGTTGAACAGCAGGATTATTACTCGCTAGCTGGGATGCTGATGAGCACCCGCTTCAGCGCGCGACCGGTGGATGCCGTCGATCCTAATGTAGATGTAATCAACGAACTGCGAGAATCCAAAGCCTTGCTTCGAAGGGAACTGGCACGCATCTGGCTCGAAGCAACTGATATTAGTAGGCCTGACGGGGTTGTCGAAAAGATCAAGGCAATCGCTGGGGACAAAATACAATTGGAAAGATTTCCGGAGACACTCTCCGAAATCTGGATTCGATCTTTGAGTTCCCCTGTCACTGCTGATGCATTTGCGAAAGAACGCGAACGCCGCATGGCTGCCAATAGAACAAACCTCTCGCTACTGGCCGATTTTTCAATGGAACAGGCAAATGGCGGCTGGCAATGGGAAGGCTTCGGAATGAAACACGGGCTAACGACCAACGGAGAAATTGTCGTTAGCGTTGAAGGTGATTCCGCCTTGCAACATGTCTTGCCGGCCGGTCGATTCTCGCACGTTTGGTCGCAACGACTGGCAGGATCCTTGCAAAGTCCACAGTTCGATCCAACCAATCCAATCACTTTCTCGGTCGAACTTGCTGCTGGAAAACGTGCGTCACTGTCCTTCATCGTGGACCGCGCTATCCATCCAGAGCGCCTTCAGTTTCCGAATCGACCGTTTCTAGGTTGGCAAACGTTGATCGCCGGGAATTTTGACTCTTTGGAAGGGACTATCGACACGGCTCAGCGTCGCGTTTATCTCGAACTCGCCACGAAGGCGCTGAACAACTATTTTCCGCCTCGCGTGGGCTATGGTGGAGTCACTGAGGCGGAAGTCGAAGATCCACGATCGTGGTTCGGTGCGACACGCGTTTACCAGCATTTGCCGGGCCAAGTTCCGCAGGATGAACTCGGCCGTTTTCAACCTTTGTTCGATGAATACCTACAAGAGGCCGACTGGGGGTTGAAATTAACGAAACTCCTGCGGGCCGCTGTTCAGGCCTGGTCGGTCGGCGAATGCACGGATGAGGACGTACGTTTGCTAAACGATGCCCTTCAACAAAAAATTTTACCCAACGGAATCAATGCCTCGTCCGAAGTCGCAAAGTTGATTGCAACGTATCGAACGATCGAAGAAAAGATACAGCCCGATCGTACCGTTGGATCTGCTGCAGAATGGAACGAAGGAAGAGATGAACGGATCGGAATCCGCGGTTCATATACGGAGCAAGTTGATTCGGTGGAACGCGGTATGATCCGTTTACTAGGTAAGCCATGCGAACGACAGAACCCTTTGTCCAGCGGAAGACTGGATTGGGTTCGGCAGGTTACCGATGCTCGCAATCCATTAACAGCCAGAGTTTATGTGAACCGCATATGGCAATACTTGTTTGGTGCGGGACTCGTTCAGACTCCGGACGACTTCGGACACCTCGGTGAATTGCCGTCACATCCGGAGTTGTTGGATTATCTTGCGGCGCGATTTGTTGAGAACGGGTGGTCCACGAAAAAGCTAATTCGAGACTTGGTTACTTCTGCCACTTGGCGTCAAGCAAGCGTTCCATCGCGTCTCGCCATGGACATCGATCCGGAGAATCGGACATGGCACCATATGCCCATGCGGCGTTTGGCGGCCGAGGCGATTCGAGATTCCATTTTAACCGTCTCTGGCCGACTGGACCGAACATTGTTTGGACCTCCCATTGAGCCCTTTCGAACCGCAGAGGATTCGCAGAAGCGGCTCTTCAAGGGACCGCTCGACGGTAATGGTCGCCGAAGTATCTACCTCGAGATGACTCTGATGGAACCACCGAGATTCTTGGCACTTTTCAATCAGCCGATTCCGAAACAGACTGTTGGTCGCCGCGATGTTACTAACGTACCAGACCAAGCGCTGGCGTTGCTCAATGATCCATTCGTCATAGCCATGGCCAAGCACTGGAGCGAACGACTTATTTCGGACGGCGCGAAGACTCCCGAAGATCGCATAGCTAGCATGTTGGAAACTGCACTTGCGCGTCCGGCACAATCTCAAGAAGTCAACGGCTTATTGCAGTTGACTAATCGAAGCCGCGAGTTGCGTGGGGTGAGTGAAGAACTTCTCGGCTGCCAGCCGGCATGGCAGGATGCCGCTCATGCCGTTTTTAATCTGAAAGAGTTTTTGTATGTTCGATAGCATGATCGACAAAAGTCGTTGCCCTGGCTGCGAGGCTCATGCAACGACTCGGCGAGATTTTCTTCAGCATTCAAGCATGGGCTTTGGTTGGCTCGCATTCGCAGGCTTAGCGAATCAGGGAGTCGCAGCCTTCGCTGACGAGACTGGGTTCACTGCCCCTCAATCCGCCCTCCGCTTTGCACCTCGCGCCAAGCGTGTCATCTTCTTGTTCATGGACGGAGGTGTCTCGCACGTTGACTCCTTTGACCCAAAACCTGAACTTACCAAACAGCATGGCAAGCCGGCGAAATGGAAGCAGGATCCGTTGTCTCAATCGGTCAGCGCTGGCCGAAAGTGGCTCGGCAGTCCGTGGCAGTTCAAACAACATGGCCAGTCCGGATTATGGGTCAGCGAATTGTTTCCCCATGCCGCAAATGTCATTGATGATTTATGCGTTGTCCGTTCTCTGACCGGTGAAACGCCGCTGCATGGGGCTCAGTCGTTATTGATGCACACGGGGCGTTCGATTGCGGCTGCACCGAGCATGGGCTCTTGGATTTCGTATGGTCTGGGACAGGAGAACGACCAGCTGCCAGGCTATGTTCTCTTGAACAACGATTGGATCCCCAATGGCGGGTTCCAGAACTTCGCAAGCTCTTTCCTTCCGGCCACACACCAAGCTGCACTCGTCCGCGCGAAAGGTATCCCGGTCGACAACATTGTGGCCGCCGATCCGACGGATATCCAACGCGCCAAACTCGATTATTTACGCGAACAGGACAGTGTCTTTGCTCGAACTCAAGGAGCCTCGCAAGCGATTGAGTCCAGCATACGAAATTACGAGACAGCGGCCCAAATGCAGATAACAGTTCCGCTGCTTTGCGATGTATCCACCGAGACTGCAGCTACACGCAGGCTTTATGGTGTCGATCGCGAAAACGACTTTGATAAGTTCTACTCGCTGCAGTGCTTGCGGGCTCGCCGTCTGGTCGAAGCAGGTGTGCGTTTCGTCGAAATCACTTGCCCCAATACGCACGCCAACAATTCACCTTGGGACCAACATGGTGAACTCAAGCTGCGTCACCAGGAGAACGCCCGGATCACAGACCAGCCAGTGGCAGCATTGATCACCGATCTCAAGCAACGTGGCTTGCTCGATGAAACCCTTGTTGTCTGGGCAGGCGAGATGGGACGCACGCCGCACAGTTCTGGAACCGACGGCCGTGATCATCATGTCAGCGGCTATACGATTTGGATGGCCGGAGGCGGTATTCGAGGCGGGATGTCATACGGAGCGACCGACGAAATGGGGATGAGCGCCATCGAAAACCAACTCGATATTCATGACATTCACGCCACCATCCTACGCCAACTCGGGTTGGATCATGAACGTCTTACGTTCCGCTTTGGAGGTCGCGACATGAGGTTGACCGATGTGCATGGTCGAGTAATCAAGGAGATTTTGGCATGAAGTCTTGGTGTAACCTGCATTTGAAAAACTTCCGATCATCAGGCCATTGACCGACCCATTCCAGTGGTCTGACGGAAGTGGCCGCTCTACCAAATTTGCCGATTGGAGTCGCAGACGTGCCGAGATAAAAGCAGAGATCGAACACTATGGAATCGGTGAAAAGCCAAGTTGTCCGAAAGATATCACTGCTAGTTACTCGGGCGGCACGCTCACAGTAAAAGTCACTGCAAACGGTGAAACGTTGACAAGGATACATCGTACTACGTGTATGCAAGAGTGAATTGCCCGTCCGCAAATGATGATTCCTTTTGGATAAAAATCGACGATCGTGAGTTTGTCGCTGCTAACGGACTGCGTAAAAAAGGATGGGATTGGGTAAAACTCATCAAGACCGATTTAAAAGCCGGTGACCATACCCTAACCTTGGCCTACCGCGAAGATGGAGCTTTGATTGACAAGATCGGGATAACAAACTATGTCTATGGCCCCACGGAGTTGGGTGGGGAAGCCGTAAACCGTTGTGAAAAGTGAAACGCCGAGGAAAGGGGGGATATCGGAGCAGGAGAAAATTGGAATCCAAGATTTCATTGTTCTTGCCGAATCCTAACTCAGGCGGGAAATGAGATTGTTAGCCTCGCATATGTCAAACGAAGAAAATCACAAATGAGTATAGTGTTTTGGATTCGCCGGTTCTTTGTAGTGTTTGCTGTCGCATTACTAGTGATTGGCGGTGCTCAGTTACTTAGGGGGCACACGCTTAGCTACGCCATAACGGAAGGTCTCATTTGGAGCACCATTTCCGCAACTGTTTTTACGGCTACTCGCGTGTACCATTCTCGCCGAGCGCATCATTGCGCGCTGTGTCGAGACACACCGGAGCAAGATATGGCGCCATAAATCCCCCTTTCACCCCCGCGCGGAGTTCGTCCGGTTTGTGAGTCGGCGATGCCACAAGTTTTGGTGTCCTAGTGCTACTCTACCTGCTCTTGAGGAAACTCATGTCCGAGAATTTCGTGGATCATTTGTTCATGCGAATCGTTCGCACGGACAACGGGCATCGAACCAGCCTTGTTTCCACAAGCGATATGCCTTTGACGATGAAGCTCTAACATGCCGTTTTTTCCTCGCGATATTTGCTCCAGCTCAATTCGTCGTTCTTCTCTTGATAAGTTGGAATTGCTCCCATGAACCATTGCCATTTCTCCTTTGCTACAATCGGCAGTTTTTTTCAGCGGCAGGTTTTTTCAGGGGCAGGGTATAGAGATAAATATCGCGTGGGACGCCGTCTGGTTGAGTCGTGATGGTGACTAAACGGTCGTGCTGGATATCCTTGAGAGCAAATTCATGGCACACGATTCTAGATCCGTCTTTGAGCTTCTCCAGCTGCGGAATCAGTTTCATGTTCATCTCCGGTAACAAATAGAGCGTAATGACGGTTGCCTCACGGAGATCCAGCTCGAATATGTCTTGGTGCTCAAATCGCACCAGCTTTTCGACTCGACGGCTTTTGGCGTTCTCCCTCGACTGCTCAACTTTCCTTGCATCGATGTCGTAGCCCACTGCTCGGCATCCATACTTTGACGCAGCAGCAATCACGATTCGCCCGTCTCCGCAACCCAAATCATACAAGAGGTCGTCCTTGTTGAGTCGCGCCAATTCTAGCATCTTTGCCACAATCACTGGCGGAGTAGGTACATGGATGGCAGTGTCTGCAACACTTGAAGGTGGATCGTCGGCGCGAATCAAGTCGCGTGCCGACACAATGCTGATTGCGATCAGCAGAAATTGAAATGGTCGCAGAATCATGAATGGGGGTCCTGGGCTTGGTTGATCTACTTGTTGAGGCAGGGAACCCCTTCTAACCTATCAATGCATTGTAGGCTACGTTGGCCTTTCTGCCAAAAAAATTTTAGCGATCCTGTTTTGGTTAATGCGATGATCCTATTCAGGCAGAAAAATGGCAGGTGAAAAATGGCTTCGATGATTTGGATACCTGGGTCTTGATCGTCCGGCTGTTGAAATATTGCGATTCCAGTTGTGCTACACTACACCCTCTCGTGAAGACGCCGCCTACTTATCGGAGTTCGAATCAAGATGAGGGTTAGTCCACTCTCAGCAACCTGTACGCTCATTCTGGGGATTGGCGCGCTGATATTGTTACTGCCGCCGAGAGGAGCAATCGATTACTCCAACGACTCAATTGACAGGACTGTTGTGCTAGCGGGAGCATCGCAATTTGGCGAAGCACATGTCTATACCCGGACGCTTCGGAAATTCGAGTCGTTGGTTCAGGAGTATTATGAAGGCCCAGTAAAATTTGAAATGTATCTCAATAGCGAATTGGGAATTGAGAAGGACTATTTTGCATACATGAGCCTTGGCATTGCCATGGACTATTCCATCGTCACCGCTTCGCATATGTCCACGTTTGCCAAGGAAGCGCCATTTATGGACACGCCGTTTTTGTTTCGCGACCTCGAGCACTGGTCGAAAGTCGTCAACAGCGATGTCTTCCAACCAATCGAAGAGGCGGTGTACGAAAAAGCCGATGCACTTTTGATCGGCTATGCAGGTGGCGGCGTTCGGAATCTAATTGTCAACCGACTAGTCCGTGACATGGATGAATTGCGAGGATTGCGTATGCGAGTCATGGGAGCTCCCATTCAGGCGAATATCTTTCAAGCGATCGGGGCGGTCCCGTCGGTAATTGCTTACAACGAAGTCTACAACGCGATTCAAACCGGGGTGATCGAGGCGGTCGAAAACGAGGCGTCGAGCGTAGAGCAGATGAAGTTCTACGAAGTTGGCCCAGAGATTTCCCTGACACAACACGCTTTCACACTCAGGCCGATAGTTTTCAGCGGCAAGACCTATAGGCGTCTCCCTAAGAAACTTCAGACCGCCATTCTGCGGGCCGGTCGCGAGGCTGGCGAATATGGTCGCTGGATAGAGTCCGCTCAGGACACCAATATTTTAAAGAAACTTGAACAACAGAAGAAGCTACGGCTACATGTGTTCACTCAAAGAAATGAACTGCTTCGATTGGCTGAACCGGTCAAGAATGCGTACGCACGGCAGATAGACGCTGAAAAAGTACTTATGCGAATCAACGCAATGCAATATCCCTGAATTGGACTCGTCATCGTGCTTAGAACTGTCTTGGAATGGTATTACCGACAACTGCGATCATTGATTGTGATTCTCTTGACGACAATGTTAGTCGTCGTTTCCATGCAAGTTTTCTCGCGATTCACTGGTTTCATTCCGCGGTACTTGTGGACAGAGGAGGCTTCGCGATTTTGCTTTGTGTGGGTCATCATGATCGGATCCATCATCGCCGTTCGTGACAACACACATTTCAATGTCGACATACTTCCGCATCCGAAATCCAAACGCATCGAGGGCATCTATGGATTGATGACGCACTCGGCAATGCTCGCCATGGCGTTTGTCTTTGTGCGATATGGCTACGAATTTGCTCGGTTTGGAGTCAAGCAAACCTCCGAGATCAGTCAGATCAACATGCTAAGTATCTATCTCGCTTTTCCTGTCACAGGTGTGAGTTGGGTTTTGTTTTTATTCGAGCACTTGTTGAGCGACGTTAACTTGATTGCGAACCAAGAGCAAGGAAATGAGACATGAGTCCAGTCGAGGCCGCGGCAATCCTGTTTGGCAGTTTTATGGTGCTGATCGTCCTACGCGTTCCAGTTGCGTTCGCTTTAGGGCTCGCGTGTGTACCGTTACTGCATCTAGATGACAAATTGACTCCGATCATGCTGTGCAATGAAATGTGGAAGTCCTACAACTCGTTTATTCTGCTGTCCGTTCCGTTCTTTTTGCTGGCCGCCAATCTAATGAATGCAGCCGGGATCACCGAAAGGCTGGTGGCCCTAGCCCGCGCAAGCGTGGGGCACTTTCCTGGGGGACTTGGGCATGTCAACGTCATGGTCAGCATGCTGTTTGCGGGAGTGTCCGGTTCATCGACAGCCGAAGCCGCAGGTATCGGATCCATACTGATTCCAGCCATGAAGAAACAAGGATACGACGCCAGCTTCTCCGTTGCCATTACCGCTTGCGCATCGGTGATGGGAGTAATTATTCCGCCCAGCATCTTGATGGTCGTGTGGGGAGGTTTGATGTCGGTATCGATCAGTGGTCTCTTTCTAGCGGGAATCGTCCCTGGAATTTTGATTGGACTGTTCATGATGGCGACGGTCCATGTTTTTGCCAAACGAAGAAACTATCCTGTTTATCAACGAGCCTCGCTGGTTGAGTTTCTTCGCGCGTTGCGAGGGGCCTCGCTCGCGCTGCTGACACCGGCAATCATCGTTGGGGGAATCGTGGGAGGACTATTCACAGCCACCGAAGCTTCGCTGATCGCGGTAATCTACTCGTCGGTCCTTGGTGGCATCGTTTATCGATCCATCGGACTCCGCGAATTTACGCGAGTCCTCTATGAGTCTGCCGCTTTTTCGGCTGTAGCCTTATTCTGCATTGGGACTGCGTCAGCATTTGGCTGGTTGCTGGCCTATTATCGAGTTCCCCAAGAGCTGGTCGCTTTTGCCGAGGGCTGGGGCACGAATGCGATCACAACCGGCTTCGTTATCGCAGGGATCTTTCTGCTCGTTGGAATGTTTATCGATGCAATCCCAGCCATCGTGGTTGTAGGTACCGTGTTGATGCCCGTTGCGGAAAGAGCGGGAATACATCCGATTCACTTTGCGATCATCGGTGTCGTCTCCTTAGCTTTCGGACTGGTGACTCCTCCGTACGGCTTGTGCCTACTGATAGCTGCGTCAATCGGCAAGATTAAGGTCGTCGAAGCTCTCAAGGATGTCTCGTTTATTCTTATACCTATGTTGTTGCTATTGTCGCTTGTGATCGTGTTCCCGGAAATCGTCCTGTTTCTTCCAAGGACATTCATTCCGGACCTGCGTTAGGTTGCCTATTGATTCACCGAAAGGAAAGTTAGCCGTGATACATGATCCGATTGTTTGTTCCCTGCGATCGTGCGAGCTTAGCTACGCTCGCCAGAACGTGGAAGGTATCTTTCAAGATGCCGTTCGCCTAAATGAGGGCCTTGACTAAAAATGTCCGAGATCTTGCTCCAAATAACCGGCTCAATGCGAGTTTCACTTATCTTCGCATTGCTCTTCGTACTCTCTGGCTTCGAGTTCATGGTGCCACTCGTTAGATCGAAACGCACTTCTTGGTTGAAAACGATTCCAAACTTGGTAATGACCGTATTGCTGATCTTAACCAATTTGCTCCTATCCGGAATTTTCAGCTGGGTGGGATGGATAGTGGAGAAGAACAACTTCGGACTTTTTCAATTTGCCGGGCAATTACCAACCGTAGTAATGTGCATTGGAGGGGTCATGCTACTTGATTTTTGGGCCGCATGGCTGCCTCATTTTCTTTTGCATCAATTCCCTGTCTTGTGGCGATTTCATTCCGTGCATCATTCCGATGCAATGGTGGATGTCACTACTGCATTTCGGCAACACCCCGTCGAGACGATTTGGCGTTTTTCTTTTTACTTGACCGGTATGATACTTTTCGGACTGCCGTTATACGTGCTAATTCTTTACATGGTCTTCTCTGCGACAAACGCACAACTCGAACACTCTAATATTCGGCTACCAAGATACCTAGACAGAGCCCTTCAATGGTTTATCGTAACACCCAACATGCACAAGGTGCACCACTCCAAGTATCAACTGGAAACCGACAGCAATTACAGCAATATTTTCTCGATCTGGGACAAAATGTTCGGCACTTTCCG
>JANLRK010000578.1:0-8116 GCA_031361585.1 Pirellula sp.
AGTGTCGGCAGTCCGCGAACTCGATCGGCCACGCGTGGTCGCGTCTCGACAGGAGGTCTGCGGTGAATTTCCTTGCGCCTCTTTATGCATTGGCTGGCCTCGCGATCGCATTGCCGATCTTGTTTCATTTGATCAGGCGTCGCCCCAAAGAGCGAATACTCATGAGTTCGCTCATGTTTCTCGATCCTACGCCACCGCGATTGACACGTCAGAGTAGCATTGACCAATGGTTGTTGCTTTTGCTTAGGGCTACCGCGATCGCTTTGCTGGCGTTTGCTTTTACACGTCCCTATTGGAATACGCCTGCCGAAAAGGATGCGGATCGAGTTGGAACTCAAAGGATGCTGTTGATCGATACCAGCGCGAGCATGCGCCGCGATGGCCTGTGGTCTGCTGCAATTCAGAAAGCTGAGCAAATCATTCGACAATCTGGACCTACGGACACGATATCCGTCTATCAGTTCGACAGTTCATTGCGTCCGCTGGTAGCAATCGATAGCGCAGTTCAGACCGCAGCTTCCCAGCGTCAGTTGCAAGCGATTGCGGCGATCAAGGGTGCCACTCCCAATTGGTCTCACACCGATCTAGGATTGGCCTTGTTGACTGCAGCCGATTTGCTCCAGACAGACTGGGATTCGTCATCGGAATCCAATGCAACAACCAGCGAGATTGTGGTCGTGACCGATTTTCAGAATGGAGCCGACGTCGGGCGACTAGCTGAGTATTCTTGGCCCGCTTCGTGCAAGGTACGCATCGAGCGGGTCGAGGCAAATCAGAAGGGCAATGCGAGAGCTTGCCTACTAAGTGGAGATGATTCAATTGCGAATGCACCTGCGAGGGGCAAGTCTCGCATGTCCGTCAAGAATAATGACCTGGGTCGGCCAACGGATGCCGAGAAACTGCGGGTCCGTGTTTCCAATGCGACGGCTTCTAGCGCCGAAGCGTTTCGCCTTTTGTGGCTCGATGAAAAGCTGCAACCAGTGGAAAGCTCTAGGACCGCATGCCAGGTACCATCAGGAACGTCGCTAACGGTTCGCATGCCAGTGCCGCCAAAAGGCACTTTTGCGCTACAACTTGAGGGTGATGGTTCGGATTTCGACAATCGATACTTCGTGAGTCAAAGCGAGCCCATGCAGTCGGATTTGCTTTGCATCGAAGCGGCGTCTCGAGCCCCAGAAGAATCGCTGGGTTATTTTCTGCGACAGTTGCCGATGAGCGATGCCGCTAGGACGGTTACCTTTAAGTCCAGAGAGCCGGCCTCGTCGGACCCCTGGCCCTCTGCGGAAACCACCCCGTTGATTGTTGCATCCCATGACTTGCGCAATTCGGATTTGGATGCTTTGAATAATTACATTGAGCATGGGGGGCATCTCATGTGGGTATGGGATGCTGTGTCGTCCGGAACGGCGGGTGATATCAATAGTAAACCATTCGACTATGCGGTTGCTATTAAAAAACTGACCAGTATTGATGAATGCAAAGTTACGGAAGCCAAAGTCCGGCAATACGCCATGCTCGAATCGGTCGATTTCAAGCATCCCTTGTTTGCCGATCTTTCCGATCCCAAGTTCAATGATTTCTCGAAAATTCGATTCTGGAAACATAGGCGGCTTGTAAGCCAGCAGCTCGACGAATGGCGAGTCTTGGCGAAGTTCGAGGACGGTTCGCCGGCCCTGATTTGCAAGGAGCAAGGGGCAGGCAAGATTTGGATTCTCATGGCAGGTTGGCAACCGAGCGATAGCCAACTCGCTTTGTCGACCAAATTTGTGCCGCTTATTTCGGGCTTGTATCGACTGGCAACTCCAGTCTTGGGCAATCCTTCTTCATACCGTGTAGGAATGGCATTGGAAATCCCGAGCGATCATCGAGTCCTTGATTCGGCCGGCAAAGAAATGACAGGGGATCCTGTTGTGGGAAGGTCGGCGAAACTAATTCCCTTTTCGCAGCCAGGTATCTATCGTCGCGTGACCGCCACCGGAATAGAATCTCAATTGGCGGTAAATTTGATGGAATCGGAAAGCAATACCGCGGTTAGCGGCTTGGAACGATTAGAAAAACTAGGCGTAATGATGAGCGACAGAAAACCGACAAAGAAGGATGATGCTTCGCGCCGCCAGTTGCGGGCCGTTGAGCTAGAATCGCAACAGGGTTGGTGGCGATGGGTACTCGTCGGCGTAATCGGTGTTATTGGTTTGGAATCTCTACTTTGCATACGTAAGGCTGGTTGAGCATGGATCCTCAAATTGCATATTTACTTTCGAGTGTTGCAAATCGATTCCAAAAAATTCGATTCGCTCAGTTGTTGGCGATCGGCTGGATTCTCGTTGCTGTGTTTGCTGGAGTGCTTTCGCAGCTCGGTGCGCTTCCAAGGCTTAGCATCTGGCTTTTTTTGGGCGTTCTCGGAGCGATTGCATGTATTTGGTTTGGCTGCAAGCTCAGTTATCGGAATCAGCGATGGATTGCAAATAGCATTGAGAAAAAATTCCCATCGCTTAAGCAACGTTTGGTCACAGCTGTCCAACCAGCACAATCCAGTACGTCGGGTTTTTTGCGAAGGTCTTTAATCGACGAGACGATCAGTCATTCACGAACCAATGATTGGCGACAAACCGTTGCCAATGGCAGCTTAGTGGGTACTTGGATTTCCCAATTTGTCGCCTTAGCCTTTGCCGTAGCAACGTGCATTTTTGTGTATTCCAACGAAGGCGTTTTTCAGAGCTCCGATTCGAAAGCGGCCAACTTGTTAGCGGGCTCTGACGAAATCAAGGTGGAGCCTGGTGACACCGAAGTGGAGCGAGGAAGCGATGTCGTCGTCAGTGTTCGATTTTCAAAGGATGTTCCCGATGAATCTTGGATTGATACGGAGTGCAAGACAGGCGAAAAAGCCAAGCATCCAATGCAGCGCAGTCTAAAAGACCCTCTGTTTGGCGGCTATTTACGAAACCTTCAGATGGATCAGGCATATCGTATCAATTATTTGACGGGAACGAGTTCTACTTTCAAAATCAAGGTGTTCGAATATCCTGCGTTGACACAAAGCGATGCGAAAATTGAATCCCCGGACTACTCCAAGTTGGCGACGAAGGAGATTGCAGACACTCGACGCGTTTCTGTGGTTGATGGAGCTTCCTTAACATGGAAATGCCAACTAAATAAGCCTGTTTCGATAGCGGAATTAATCGATCAAGCCGGCAACACGACTCCGCTTGTCCCATCGAAAGAAGATCCACTGAGATATCAAGCCAACTTTGTAATGACAGAATCGCTACGGTGGAAGATTCGCCTCGTCGACATGGATCAGAGGGCAAGTAAGTTTGAGGAAGAGTTATCTGCCAAAGTGATTCCCAATCAGCCACCTGAAACAAAATTGGTGAAAGCTCAAGACCAAAATGTCTCGCCGCTGCAAGAGCTGCAAATGCAAGCGACAGCCAAGGACGATTTCGGCATTGAGCGATCCGGATTGACCTACATACTGGGAGACGCAGAACCAACGGATGTTATCATTCCTGTGGATGATGCCAAGCCAGGGAAGGCAGAGCTTTCCTACTTGATCGACTTAGAATCGTTGCAAGCCAAACCGGACCAGTTGCTTAGTTACTACTTCTGGGCAGAAGACCTTGACCGTGAAGGTGAAATTCGTCGAGTCGACGGCGACATGTTTTTTGCCGAGGTTCGTCCTTTTGAAGAGATCTTTCGCGAAGGCGAGAGCATGTCGAGGGAACAACAGCAACAACAGCAGGAGCAACAACAGCAGCAGAGTGAGGGAGCGAAGAAAGCCGAAGAATTGGCTGAACTGCAGAAGCAAATCATCTCAGGAACTTGGAACGTCATTCGCCGTGAAAAGCCTAATTCGATCAGTAGGGCGTTTGTCGAGGACACGAAGGTCTTGATGGAGTCTCAGGCGGAAGCTTTGGAAATGACGGAAAAGGTTGCTGAGAAAATTACTGATGCTCAATCCGAAAAATTTCTCGATCAGGTTCGAGTTGCAATGATTGCAGCCAAGGAGCTACTTGGAAATTCCTCGATTGACTCGGATCTTATGGCATTGCGAGGTGCATTGCGAAAAGAGCGAGAAGCGTATGAGGGGCTCTTGAGGCTTCGAGCACGCGAACACCAAATTGTCAAATCTCAACAGCAACAACAGCAGAAATCATCCAAGAGTAGCTCGCAACAGAACCGTCAACAACAGATCGATCAATTGAAGCTTGAAGACCAGGATAACCGTTATCAGGCGGAACAAAAGGCTGATGCGGCGGAACCCACAGCAGAACGTGAAACGCGGCAAGTAATGAATCGACTAGCCGAACTGGCCAAACGACAAAGCGATCTCAACGAGCAGATTAAGAACCTTGAAACAGCTGTGCAAGAAGCCAAAACGGAGGAAACGAAAAAAGAACTCGAGGAGCAACTGAAGCGGCTTCGAGAAAATCAAGAAGAACTATTGAGAGACTCCGACGAAGTGCTTGAACGTATGAACCAGCCAGAAAATCGACAGGCGATGCAAGAAGCTCGCGAGCAAATGGAACAAGCTAGAAGTGACATGCAAAAATCGGCGCAGTCTTTAAATAAAGGGGACACAGCACCTGCTCTATCCTCAGGCACGAGAGCCCAACGCCAAATGGATGAGACCAAAGAACAATTGAGACAAACGTCTTCGAGCCAACTCGAACAGACCATGCGTGACTTGGTCCAGGATGCAAAACGTTTAGAGGAGCAGCAGAAAAAACTCGATCAGAAAATATCATCTGCCAATCATACCTCCGATCCCGTTGCGAACGAGCCTGGGGCCGAGTTAGCGAATGAATCCGCTTCTCCGCTGCGTCCTGAGGGAGATGCCAAAACAGAACCATCGACACGGAAGGATTGGCAAGATCAAAAGAAGGAGCTCAAGGAGCTTTTAGAGAAGATGCAAACGACAGTTTCAGAGGCTGAATCGAGCGAACCACTATTGGCTGAAAAACTTTACGAAACATTTCGTGAAAGCAAACAGAAGGGACTTGAGCAACGCATGGACGAAATTCCAATTTTGGTTGAACGAGGTCTCGAAGAGCCAGCCCGCCGAAAATCCAATGAATTGAAGGACGGGATTCGAACGCTTAAGGAAAATATTGAAAAGGCATCGGAAGACGTGTTAGGGAGCGAAGAGCAGTCGCTAAGGCGAGCACTAACGGAATTGGAACGAGCACAGCGCCAACTGAATTCCGAGCTTAATGCCCGCGACCCGAAGCCTAGCAGCACGGGAGAGCCTAGCGATCAGGTCAAGCAAGCGTCACAGCAAACAGGGAATGAACGACAACCAGAGCAGCAACTGCAAGAGGGCCAGCAACAAGGCCAAGCTCAGCAACCAGGACAAAGTCAGCAGCAACAGTCCGGCAATGACGCACGCAATGTTAATCGCAGAGGTGCTCTCCAACGGATGTCACAGGGAGGCAACGAATACGGGCCTTTGACAGGCGATGATTATTCGACATGGGTAGACTCGTTGCGTGATGTCGAGGAGCTCGTTACCGATCCGACGATGAGAGGCGAAGTGGTAAGGATTCGTGAAGCAGCCCGCGAAATACGCGTCGACTACAAGCGTCATTCCAAGGAGCCGCAATGGTCGTTGGTGCGCAAGCTCATTGCAGAACCGATATCGCAACTCCGAGAAAAAGTGCAAGAAGAACTGCTTCGGAAATCTGCTGAACGAAATGCGATCGTGCCTGTAGATCATGACCCTGTACCGAGCAAGTACCAACAACAGCAAGATCGCTACTACGAAAACCTTGGGGGCGCCAAGAATCGATGAAAACAGGATCGCAAAACTCGAGCCTCTTCGATTTATTCGGCATTCAGGATATCGTTTTCGCAAAACCCGATTGGTTCTATGCTGTCCTGTCCGTCGCCGCGCTTTTAGCTGTTTTTACGCTCTGGTCCTATCGAAAAAGTTCAATGCCGTGGAAATGGCGGTGTTTGGCAATAGGTCTGCGTATTGTGGGTATATCTTTGTTACTTGCCTGTTTGCTCGAGCCCTTGGGTTCGTTGCAGCGACCCAAGTCACAGGCAAATGTCTTCGCTGTTTTGATGGACAATAGTCAGAGCATGGGAATCTTGATGCAAGAAGCCTCGAAAAGCGGTCGAGTTGATCTTGAACCGAGTTTGAGCGATGACGCTGCCTGGCAGAGGAAGTTGGCAGACGATTTCCGACTGCGACGTTATCTTTTCGATTCGGCTCTAGAGCCAGTAGATACGTTTGTCGGACGAAAAACGTTAGGGAACGAATCAGCGATATTTCAATCGCTACGATCTCTAGGTGATCGATATCAGGGTCAACCTCTAGCTGGCGTCCTTCTTATAACAGACGGAAATGCAACCGATCGCAAGCCCGAAGAGGACCTGTCCAAACTTGGGTTCCCCGTCTATCCGGTCCGCATCGGTACTTCGATCAATCAGCGCGACGTGAACATTGTATCGACGACCACACGCCAATCCGATTTTGAAACCTCCCCTGTCACCATTCACGCAAGTGTGACGCACAAAGGATTCCCAGGCGAATCGGTAAACGTGGATCTGCTTGATGGAAGAAACAAAGTCCTTCAGTCGCAGACAGTCGCTTTGAAGGGTGAAGGCGAATTGGTTCCCGTTGAGTTTCGATTTAGACCTGAAAAATCAGGGGTCCAGGGTTTTCAAATAGCGGTACGACGTGACGACTCTACCGTCGCGACCACGGATTCGGAAACCAAGTCTCTCGAGGTTACATTAGGAAACAATCGACGCTTTCAAGTTGTTGATCGCGGGCGTGGCCCATATCGAATACTTTATTTGGCTGGTCGGCCGAATTGGGAGTTCAAGTTTCTCAAACGTGCCTTGGATGAAGATGATGAGATTCGGCTCACCTCTCTTATACGTATCGCTCGCAAAGAGCCGAAGTTTAGTTTTCGCGACACGAAGATAGAAACTGCAAACCCACTCTTTTCGGGTTTTGAAGACATTTTGGACGAGGAGAAAGCCAAGTTCGACGAACCGGTTTTCGTTCGAATTGGTTTGACTGAGGCCGGCCAATTGCAGAAGGGCTTTCCGAAAGATGCGGACGAATTATTCGAGTACAGTGCGGTCATTATCGATGATCTTGAACATGAGTTTTTATCGCAGGATCAGCAGTCCATGTTGCGACAGTTTGTAACCATTCGAGGCGGTGGACTCTTGGTTCTTGGTGGACAGGAATCGATGCGTGGCAGGGGATTCTCTGATTCCGTCCTGAGCCAATTGCTACCCATCTATTGCGATGACGTTTCGACGGGGGCAGTTGATGATTCAGTCGATGGTGAACCAAAGTCCATCGTTCGATATCAGTTGACTCGTGAAGGTTGGTTGCAACCTTTTTTGCGACTAGCGGACAATGAGCTTTCAGAACGGGATCGGCTCGACCGTATGCCGGCTTTTCAAGTCCTAAATCAAATGAACAAAGTGAAGCCTGGAGCATCGGTTTTGGCGGAAGCCAACATTGATGGCAAGGAACAAGTGCCAGTGTTTATCTCACAACGATTTGGCAAAGGCCGGACCGCAACCTTGATGATCGGAGACATGTGGCGTTGGGGACTGCATCATGAGGGACCGGGCGCCTCACCACTCTTTCAGGCATGGCGACAAATGCTTCGATGGATGATTGCTGACGTCCCAAAAGCGATTCAGATGCAATTGGGCGAATCGCGAGGCAGCAGCAAAGTCGCGAACTTGGTCGTTCTTGTTAAGGGTCCTGATTTCAAAGCGGTCGACAATGCCGTCGTCAAAATATCCGTAACATCTCCGAGCGGGAAAACGATCATTGCAGATGCGGAAGCCTCCACTAAGACTGCGGGGCAGTATGACGCGTTGTACGTTGCTGAAGACGAAGGAGTTTACTCTGCAACCACTGAGGTAGTTTCTCCCGATGGGAGCAAACTAGGCATGGCACAACTCGGTTGGGTGTACCAACCCTCGGCTTCGGAGTTTCAGTCGATTGGGGAAAACATGGCAATTTTACAGAGTATTGCCGACGAGTCGGGCGGGACCGTAGTGAATTGGAATGAACTGGATTCTTTTGTTGCGAATGTTCCATCGACACGCGTTCCAATTACAGAGACTAAGATCTATCCTT
>JANLRK010000585.1:0-1521 GCA_031361585.1 Pirellula sp.
CTTCGACATCGAACGCAAGACCCGGTTGTTAAAGGTCCGTCTCAGGTCGTCACGCACTCTGGCTACTGCAGTGGCATGGCACCCCAACGGGAAATCGCTCGTGGCCGGTAACGAAATTGGGCAAGTCGAAGTATGGGGTGCGGCAACCTGGCGACCAAGGATGAACGCTATCAACAGGCAATCACTCACCTGATGCTCGGGCAAGTCGATGCCTATCGCGAGATTTGCCAACGATTGTTCGCGGGCGAACCTGACGAATTGATCTGTTCGGCAAAACTCCGAAGCTGGACGTGTGCACTAATTCCCGAGGCGGTCAGCGACTTCGATCGCATGCTGCCGTTTTTACCGAAAGAGATGCAGGTAAACTTTGGCGCTGTGCTCTATCGCGCTGGGCATGCTAAAGAAGCAGTCGACTCATTGATTGAGGAAAGTAGTAGTTGGGAGAAATCTGGGAGCATCGATTTACCTGGATCCTACTATGATCTCCTGCCGGGATACACATGGTACTTTTTGGCAATGGCCTGCCATGACCTGGGCCGTTTCGCGGAGTCCCAAACTTGGTACGACAAGGCTGAGGCATACACAAAGAAAGTTCTGGCCCGCCCCGCCGTGGACGACCAGCTTGATTCCTCCAATTGGCTCCGTCAGCATTCCGTTAACTGGCACCAGAGAGTTGTACTCGAGCTACTTCAACGCGAGGCACGCAAGGTCTTGAGCGTCTCGAAACCTATGTAGTTGCTAATAACCTTTGAAGCTAACCAGAGCCGACGCGGCCTTTATGGTCGATGCCATCACGTAGCCGATGTACCAAGCATCGGCCGCGTGGCGGACGCTTTTCTCCGCGACGGTGACTCCATATCCACACGGATTTCCCATCAGATAGCCTCCCACGCTAGCGGGCAGCGAGATTCTCGAATTGGTTGCAGGATGCATACGGTTTGACCATCTCCTGTAGATATTTCGATTCCTTCCGGCAAGCTGCTGCCATTTCCACAAGGATGCAGAAGTAGCAGTTGGGCCGTCCTTAATGGAGATGAAATCTCTGGGGATGATTTTCTTTCATCAAGGCGACGAATCCGAGTTCAAGGCGAAGAAGGCGAAGCCGAAGTAGATTCGCTTTTTCGAGTGTGCCAAAACGCCTTCCAGATCAATACGCCTTTGAATAACAGGCGTAAAAGATGAACGGTCGGCGATGCGGGGACAATTTCCTGATGCTGGTAAAGGTAGATGTTTGCAGGGAAGACGGCGATCAACAAGGCAATGATGCCCCAAGCCGCAAATCGTGAGAATCGAGGGATGAGCAGAAAAATCCCCAACCCAATCTCAAAGACACCGCTCAGATAGACCAACTCCAAGTGAAGTGGAAAATAGGGCGGCATGATTTTGAGGAAGAAATTTGGGCTGATGAGGTGAATCACGCCTGCAAAGACCATCAGGACCGACAAAAGCCATTGTGAAATCGTTTTGATTGTCGTCATGCAATTCTCGTCACTTTGGCTTGCTCCGCTTTGGTAATCTTCG
>JANLRK010000634.1:0-2452 GCA_031361585.1 Pirellula sp.
AGCAGCCTTTCAATTGTTCAATCCCAACGGTACTTTAGCAATCAACTCGATCTTCCAAACGGCTGGTCAAATCTGGGACAACAACTCCGAGGTTGCGATTGCTGCGAACGCTGCTTTTCTTCAGATTGGGGACAATAACCTTAGGGTCGCGGAAAATGGACTCATCGCTTTCGATCGCTCCGAACTTGTAACCTACAATGGACTGGTCACCGCTGCTGGTTATACATTTGATAGTACACTTTTGCCGAACAGCGCTGCAAACATTTACCAAATTTCGTTTGCCGTAACAGCCGTCCCAGAGCCAAGTTCAATGGTTTTAGGAGCGATGGCGTTTGGATGCGTTGGACTCAGCATTGGTCACAAATGGCGGAAAAAACGCAGCAAGAGCGAAGTAGCGGCATAGTGTTTTGCGATTGCTTACGCGATCGGTTACTGTAGCTTGGGCCCCCGGCCCGAGTTCTGCACGGCTTGGCCCGAGTTCTGCACGGCTTGGCCCGAGTTCTGCACGGCTTGGCCTAGTTCTGCACGGCCCGGCCCGAGTTCCGTACGGCCCAGGGGGCCATGCTACAACAGTGCAAGAACAGTTGAGGACAACTGTTAGACAATGCCTATGTTGTCTTAAACTTTGCCGATATTCCTAGGCCTTCGCCGATTTGCATGTTGCAAAGTAGCTCACCAAAAACCAATAGCCAAGTTACCAATTGCGGATCCGCTTGGAAGCACTGGTCTAGTCGCTGCCGTAGATCGGTTAGGCCACAAGTGCCTCGTTTAAGCTTCTTTCGGCGACAGTAAACGATTGGCCAAACGGTGGCCCAGATACCCTGTAACGTCGGCGAGCATTGTAGCCCCTCGCCGCATAGAACCGCTAAGTGCAGATCTTCGAATGCAGGGACAGATAAGCACCAATCGGACCATTTGCCTTGATTGCTGCCTCCCTGCGTAATGTTGTTGCCGGAGATCTTCTTGCGTTGCTTTCCAAATCGCTCATCTGCACTTTGTATCGTCAGCAGAACATTCTCTTGTGTCAGTGGCCAAGCGGGCCGAATCACACTGATTGGTTCCTCAATGACTTTGATCATGGTCGCTTGACCATCGATGGCAAAGGTCCAGGTACCGTCAACCCAGTTATTTGCTTTCCAACTCGCAGTCGTTTTCAACTCGAGTGTGCTTTTGCCGGATGATTCCATAGTAAAACCGGTCGGAGCATTGGCCCCTTGTCTGGCAACGCGTCGCTGCCATGAAACGAAGTCGCCACTGAGGATTTTCATCGTTACCTGGGTGGACCAATCACGAATGCCCATCGCATTGGACCAAGCTGTAGCGTCATCCAATTTAGGCGGCTCGTTTTGTTCGATGGAAAACTCATCAGTACAATCCAGAACCCAAGCGGGCTGAGCGCTCGGAATCGAGGTTAGGAGCCATTTCAATTCATTGGCGACCCCGTATTGCCAGAGGGACATTAAGGCCGAATCCAGCATGTCCGCTTTTTCGCGGATAGTTGTGAGGCTGGTGATGCAATCGATCCAGTCCAAGTGCTTTTTTGCATTTAATCTAGAATTCTGGATCAATGGATCGCTCACCCCCATCAACGCTTGTAGCCAACCAGAGTTGGCGTAGTCTTGTTCAGTTGGGGATAGAGTTTTAGACATCGGTATTCCAGAGAGGCAATTGAATCGTTGTTTCGGTTCAATGTAAATCTAGCAGTGCGCTATAGGTTCCTACTAGAGCAAGTCGAAAAAGTGATCCAAATAGTTTAACCCCGAGCCTTAGCCGGTGGAATTCAAGAATACCGCAGGCTTGTCCTGCTGGAATGTTCTGCTTCCAAGCTAAACTAAGCGAACGGCCATGCGGTTTTTGCACTGACGCTAGCAGCGTCAGCCATGGTTGCTACTTGCTCTTGAAACGATCGGGTTTAATGAGAAGTGTACCGAGGTCGTTTGCCCCTTCCTTGAGAGTCAATTTTACGGAGCCTTTCGTCCACTTTTCTTTTTTGCCACCGAGTGAAATCTCTTCGATCGACTTGTCCTGGGATTCATGCCATAGCTTGAAGTCGAGTTCGACGCCAGCCGGTAGTTTTTCAATTTTGATCTTGCCAGCTGCATCGCTGATGCCAACGTATGGGTGGCCAGCCACTATCACGTAACCGTTCATCCATGGGTGTATGCTGCATTCGACTTTGACGGCACCCGGCTCTTCGAGCTTCGTTACAATGTCCTTGCTGCCCCCTGAAGGAATCATCGGATTCACTTCTTCGTTTTTGAAGAAACTAAACTTGGCATTGTGTCCCGTGCTATCCGAGTTCTTCATGAGTAAGGTCTGCCCCGCACGCATCGACGTGACGTGAGGAACAAAAGCGCATTTAAGATTGTCCATTTCCGGCTTGGATTCAGGAACCTTTTGCAAGTCGGGGTGTAACTGCTGTGTTTCCAATTTTGTCTTTTTCGAATCAATC
>JANLRK010000638.1:0-4322 GCA_031361585.1 Pirellula sp.
GACCGAAGATCCAGGACCACAGAGTTTGGCGAATTTTGTCACGGGCATTGCTGCAGGCCCCCCCAATTCACTCGATGAACTAGCGAGTCAAACAGTGACCTTCCGAGTCAGGGCACTTGACCCAAGTCGGTTTGCGGTTCAACCGGCTGTCATTCCACTCGCAATCGTAAGCGGAAATAACGGGACGTTTACTTTTACGTTGGCCCCTGACGTGAATAACGTCAACTCAGGTCCTATTTTGGTAGAACTACAAGCGGACGACCAAGGCGGCGCGGGAACGTTTCCAAACGGTCCACTCTCCTTGAAGCGCACGGTGACAATCAATGTCACACAAATCAATGACCCACCGACCTTTACCATCACCCCCTCGACATTTAACACGACGGAAGACTCGCCGCGAACGACCATAACGAACTTCCTATCCGCTGTATTGGTTGGACCGGCGACCGCAGTAGACGAAACAGTCAACCAAAAGGCCACCATTTCAATTGCAGCTGCCAATCCATCGTTGTTCTCTGTACAGCCGACCCTTTCCGGGACTGGCGATTTGGAGTTTCAATTAGGTCCTGACGTCAATAGTTTGTTTGCCAGCAGTCTGAACATTTTGGTAACGGTCACCGATGATGGCTCGCCGAATGCGACAACGGTAAAGACTCTGACCATCAATGCTGCAGCCATCAATGATGCTCCGTCCTTTATTCTGAGTTCGACAACTGTTTCGGTGAGTGAAGACCAGGAAACATTAACAGCTACTCCCCAAACCATTATTCCGAATTTCGTTCAAAGCCTTTTGCGCGGTCCAGAGACCGCCCGTGACGAAGCTGGCTTAGAAACCGTTGCAGCCCAAGGATTGACCTTTGCCACAATCGTTGCTTCGAATCCATCGCTCTTTTCGGTACAACCATTCATTGACATCGCGACCGGCAACTTGGTATTCCATACAGCCCCGGATCGAAGCGGATCCTCGCTGTTTGTGATGCGATTGACGGATTCCGGCCTCGCTGGACCACCACCCAACAGCAATTTGGGCCCAACAGCGACCTTCACCATCAACATTCGTGGCGTCAACGACGCGCCTGAGTTTAGTCTTCCCGCTTCGGGCCAGACGACTGTCAACGAAGATCAAGGTGTAGTCACGGTGCCTGGATTCGCAACCGGAGTTCGACCTGGGCCTGCGACCGCAGTCGATGAAAGCACGCAGGAGTTGACATTCATGGTTCGGGCGGAGGCCCCGACCGTGTTCGCAGTACAGCCTTCCCTACAGCCGGACGGCACGTTGGTCTTCCAGACAGCGCGGGACATTAACAACAATTCGCGTGACGCGAATGGAGTACTTCTGAGCCGACGAGTCTTTGTATCGCTAAAGGACAACGGATCGTCAGTGAGCCCTAATGTCAACCAATCTTCGGAGCAGACGTTTACGATCAACATCAACCCTGTGAACGATCCTCCGATTACTAGCGTCCACGTTCGCTCTGGTATTGAAGATACTAAGATTAGTTTCACGGCGTCGAGTATTCTTTCCGCAGTTGCACCCGAGTCGCCTGATGCGCCGGGGCCAAAGGACGAACAGGCGCAAAGCATACGAATGACTCAAATCGAGCGAACGACCGACCACGGAGGCATTGTGACCCCCGTATTCGGAACAGGGATCCTAGCTGACCAAGTGATCAGCTTTGAATATTCTCCGCCCCTGAATTTTGCGGGTGAGGATCTGATTCGATACGTGGTGACCGACGACGGCTCGCCACAGCAAAGTGCCACGGGAACCATTACGGTTCAATTGGCTCCGATCAATGATCCGCCCCAATTTATTGCGGGTAGCCCAATCACGGTTCAAGAAGACGCGCCAGCATTTTCAGCTCCATGGGCGACGGCAATTTTGCCAGGACCAGCAAGTGCCGTCGACGAGCTAAATGGGCTTCCGCCTATTCCCGCTCAAACCGTACGGTTTGAAATTGCAACGGATAACAATGCACTGTTTTCGGTTTTGCCGGCGGTCAGTTCAACAGGCGTACTCACATTTACCCTTGCCAAAGATGCAAATGGGAGAGCGATCGTGGACGTGACGGCGGTCGATAGTGGTTCCGGCATATTGCCGAATATCAATCGATCAACCATTTCGAAATTGACGATTGTTGCTAACCCAGTAAACGATGCTCCTGGCTTCAATATCATTGGAAATGTTAACGTCGATGAGGATTCTAGTCGCTATAGTGGTGCTGCGATCAAGGACATTGTTCCTGCCGAGGGAATGAACAGTACTCCGCCTACTGCCACGGACGAAGTTGGGCAGAGTGTATCGATTGTGACTTCGAACAGTAACACTAACTTGTTCTCTGTCCAACCAACCATTAGTGCCAGTGGTATTCTAGAATTTGTCCCGGCTCAAGATGCGTTTGGAACTGCAATCGTCAGCATTGTCGCTCGTGACAATGGTGCCAATACGCCACCCAACGTAAACGAGTCGGCCCCGAAGACGTTTACGATTACCTTGAGGCCAAGCAATGACGCACCCGTTGCCGTGAACGATCGTTATTCGACAGGCGAAGACACGGTCCTCACGATCAACGCACCGGGTGTCCTTTCTAATGATCGAGACGTGGATTTGCCGAACGATACGATCACGGTTGCAACGTCACAATCGGTGAGTTCGCTCGGAGCAATCGTTAGTGTATTGCCCAGCGGTCAGTTTACGTACGATTCCCGCAATGCACCTCAGGTTCAGCGACTTGTTACTGGTGAAACTGCCGTCGATACGTTTACCTACACACTGCGAGACGCCGCAGGACTTACTAGCAATCTTGCAACAGTCTCGATTACTGTATCTGGCAACAATGACACACCGGTTGCGTTCGATGATAACTTCAGCGTTCCATTCGGCATCACACAGTTGCTGAATGTTTTGGCCAATGACAAGGATCCGGACACGTCGATCGATCCGCGAACCGTGGAGATCGGACAGTTAGCTGCAAGTGGTACCGCGACCGCCCAGCCTACGGGACGCATCGAATACCGTCCGAATCCAGGTTTCAAGGGAGTTGATACTTTTACCTATCGCGTTCGTGACGCGCTTGGAGCTCTCTCAAATGAAGCCAAGGTAACGATTACGATCAATACGTCGCCGATTGCGGATGCGGATTTTGTCAGAACCAATATCAACTCGCCCATCGTGATCAACGTATTGCGCAATGACCGCGATCCAGATGGAACGCTCAATGTGAATTCTGTAGCCATTGCGAGTGGACCAGATGTCGGGTCGGCAGTTGTTCAAACCGGCGGAACGATTTTGTATACCCCGCTTGCTAACTTTACAGGAACTGCGACGCTTCAGTACACCGTTTTAGACAACGATGGCTTGGCCAGCAACGTAGCTACGGTGACGATTGTTGTTGGTGGTTCCATTCATCAAAATCCAGTGAATAATCTGGATGTGGATGCGGACGGTTTCGTTTCACCCATTGACGTCCTAATTCTAGTCAACGATATCAATTTCAACGGTGTGCGATCCCTGCCTTCCACCCTGTCGAGGCCTCCGTACCTTGATCCAACTGGCGACGGCGGAATCGGTCCGCTCGATGTCTTGGCAGTTATCAATTTCATCAACGACAGAGGGAATGCTGGAGCCGGTGAAGGAGAAGGGAAAGGCTCGATGGCAATGTTGGGTTATAGCCAAGAAATTGTCCGGGCACCTTCTAGAAATGAGATTGCGGCATCCATGGAGCAATCCGCATACCGGGCGACTGTCGAAGGGCAAACCGATATAGCGGTATCATCAGTGTTGAGCGAGTCGAGGATTTACGGACCGTCATTATTTACCGCAAGTGTAAATGCCCAATCCGATGAAACGCTTGAGGGCTATTTGGCAGGCTTGGTATCCAAGCCAAAGCGATCGCAGAGTTCTCTCGATTCGATTTTTGCAAACGAAGACTGGATGTAAACATTTGGCCCGTCCTAAATGTTTAACCGATCGAAGCGTCAGCGAAAATCGTTTGCGGAGCAGACCCAGCCTGTTAAGCCCGGCGCTTCGCGGGTTAGGCAGTTTATGTCGAGGCATGGAGGCTTCGCTCGAAACGTGTGATCAAAACGTTTCGTTGTCGAGAGCTTGAAGTGTTGGATCCAATTTGCTTGCGTTTGGAATGACCTGGGTAACGCTGACTTTGTTGCGTTTTAGTTCTTCTATTTGCGCTGCCATTTTTTGCAGGAGCGACGCAATTTCATTTCCTGCACTCTCGCCAAGATGCACGGTTAGCGCCTTGCGAGCGCTGTACGACAAACTCAATTCGTCTTTTTTCATTTTACTATTTTCTAATGCTTGGGAA
>JANLRK010000652.1:0-2396 GCA_031361585.1 Pirellula sp.
GAAGCGTCTCGCCGCTCATCGTTCACGGCATCCGTTGGGAGTCAATATCGTCAAAACGAATGACGGTCCAAACGCAGCTCATTGTACCGACGACGACATCTTGGCCGACTATGAGCAGAGCGTGGCCCTCACGCACCAACATGCGAGCTACCTCATGTTGAACCTGAGTTGCCCGAACGCTGAGGGATGTAAGGACTTTTTTTCTCACCGCGGCAATATCGCACGTTTGTTGGAACGGTTGCGTCCGCTTTGCGTCGCCTCCCCGGTCTTCCTCAAGATTGCGCCAAACGACGATCCCAGTTCGATTGAACGACTGCTCGAGGAATGCGATGAGTTCAAGTTCGTGCGTGGATTTTGCTTCAATCTTCCCGCGGGTAAACCTAACACGCTAGCGCTCACGACACCGTTGGGAGCTTTGTACGATATGCCGGGGGCTGTTTCGGGAAAGCCGGTTGCTGCATTGATAAACCGGTGTATTTCCAGTTTGTATTCTCGCATGGACCGCCAGCGATACAACATTATCGGCACCGGCGGAATATTCACCGCAGAAGATGCGTACGAAAAAATACGACTCGGTGCGTCGCTGGTGCAGCTCTATACTGCTTTGATTTACGAAGGTCCCCGCGTTGTCAAACACATTGGCCTTGGATTGGTTAAACTGCTTAAGCGAGATGGATACGATCATGTGGAGCAAGCCGTTGGCACCGCTTCCTTCAATTCTGTTTAAACGATACCTTTCAAGAGTTTTCCCCATGAAAGCACTAATAACATTTCTTCTAGCTTTATTCATTGGTGTTGCTTGCACGGCAAATTCTTATAACGACGAGTCACCGCTGGTGCTTATCGTTGTCGGTCCCAGCAATCACCCGCCGGGTTCGCATGAAGTGACTGCTGGTGGCCGATTGATAAAACATTGTATTGAGCAGATGGAGAATGTACGTGGCGTGAGGGCTCGCCTGGTCGAGGGCTGGCCCGAACTGTCATTGCTAAATAGCGCCAAGACGATCGTCTTCATCGGAGACACCTTCCCGCCGAACCGGCTGCCAACCCCCGACCGGAACCTGTCGGAGTTGGATGCCATGATGAAGCGAGGAGCGGGCATCGTCTGCATTCACTACGCGACAGGATTGCTGGGCGAGGATGTCAAGCACGACGGCGAGCATCCGCTATTGCATTGGATGGGAGGCTACTTCGCCAATCGAAGCTGCCCGCATCATGAATCAATCGCGAAGATCTTTCCTGCCGCTACGATCACTCCCGCTGCGCCAAATAATCCGGTCTCACGTGGCTGGAAAGAGTTTACACTGCATGACGAGCCGTACATCAATAATTACTTTGGAACGGAAGGCAACCGACTTGCACCCAACGTGATTGCGCTCGCGACTTCGATGCTTCCGCCGGAATCCCCAAAGCGAGAAACTGTCGCATGGTGTATTGAGCGTTCCGACGGTGGACGCGGTTTTGGGATCGTGATGCCGCACTTTTATAAGAATTGGCGAGACGAAGACTTGCGACGTTTCATTCTGAACGGAATCGTCTGGACCGCGAAGATCGACGTACCAGTCGACGGAGTTCAAACGAAGGTGCCCGACCTGCATGCTTTCGAGCCAGCGGCGGTCGAGTACGTTCCAGCTCCATCAAAGAAATCCGCAGTCGAAAAGACTAAGCAATGAAAATACGTAATACATTTTTTTAATAGAAAGTTAGAAGACCATCAAATTGATTGCACATTTAAGTTGGCGAGTCTTTACTTCAATACTTGTTGTGGTGTTGGCATGGTCGGAAGCCAAAGCCGAAGACGGTCCCCGCTCATCGTATTACATGAACGGCGAACTGCACGTTAACGTGCTTGGGACGCCGGAGGACAAACCGATCACGACCGGCCATTGGGACTTCAAGCCATCGTGGTCGAAGACAGGCGACATGCTTGTTTTTTTCAACGGTTAAGAATCCGACCTAAAAGCGTCAGTACCCAACTGTGGACATGAAGCTAGCCGATCCAGCAGGCTCTGACTGATTTCCAGTCCACAGTTGGCCATGATGCTTACGCCGCAATTCGTCACATCCCACCAGCGCCCAATTTCCACAGGTATGTGCAGTCCAACCTGTTAACCAGAATGCTGCAAGCGCACTAGAATCCGTCCTATCAACGACTTCACCCCTCTGTGGACATGAATCCGACCGATCCTGCTGGCTCTGACCTATTCCAAGTCCACAGTTGGGGACGACCTATCTCTCTCAATTCATCAATTACCAACGTTTTCCCATGTCCACACGATTGCGCTGTTAACCAGCCTGTCGGCTTTCAAGATAGGGTTACTTTCGAAACGGAAACTAAACGATGCCTTGAGGGCAATCAACTACTTCCCGGCAAGTTCCGAGTCCGGTCAATCAGG
>JANLRK010000389.1:0-1665 GCA_031361585.1 Pirellula sp.
ACCAAATGCGATGCGATACCAAACAATGGCGCTGGGTTTATCCATTAGCCCCACCGGCAACTTGGGAGCAATCGCGTCCCATTCCGGAATGGGTAGTCGCGTTTTACGATGACGTTGTTGTGTGAGTCGTTCTTGAAGTCCCTCGAACGGAAGCCAAGTGTATTCGATCGACCTCGTACGGGATGGCTTTGCAATAGCCGCAGTTGGATCGGCTTGGGCTGGCGAAACTGCGCTCTTACTTGGGCTAGGCTTAGGGGGTGGTGTAGTTGTGCTAACCAGCCCTGCTGGGTCGAATCGAGCGGTCACTGGCGACAGCCCATTGGAACTCTCCGCGGTGATTTGTAGACACAATAGGAATCGATCTTGAAAGCTCGCGTAAGCCGAGTGCAACACCATGCATGCCGCCGCTTCATTGCCGAATTTGGAAACTAGATTGCTAAAGAAGTCATCGGGGATTCCATCGGAGTCTATGGCCATGCGTTTCGCGAACTCGAGCGCCAAGCGTTCATCGGCGGACCAGACTTTCCAACTTCCTTCTTCGAGTGAAGCCCATTTCTCGGCTGGGACGTTGGCCAATTTTCCATCGGCCCGTGCCACTGCCAACGCGTATTCACAACCGCTGGTCTTGGCAGCCACAAATCGGCAGGCGACTCTCAGGCCTGGTGCAACTGCTCCCAGCGTTCTTTGCGATCGGTCCAATTCGAGAAAGGCGGCTGTAGTTCGCGGCATCTCGCTCACCATCATCCGCGACCAGATTGGTAACGCTTCCGTTCGAGCCCCGTCGGATGGCGGTAGCAACTTCCATGCTTCCTCATTGGATACAGCGACCGGCCATTCCGCCCGCAACGCTCGCGATAGGGTATACGGCACATTGCCGGCGACCAAGAGAATCGCAAGCAAACGAACTTGCAGCGGAAATGGGGACATAGATGGATCTCGATTTGAAGAAGAGGGGCTCTTGGATTTTCACTCCGTAGTCTGGAATTGCCTAGAGCCATCTTTTTTACCAGTTTGCACCCTCAACCGCAATTATGTGACGGAGCCAAAGTTTACAAATTTGTTTGGGTACTAGCGGAATTCGTACTCAAAGGGTTATCTTTTAACCGAACGTCTCTTTACTCGTCGTGCCAAACACGCGACTAGTATTCAACATCAGCCGAGGTAACTAAAATGAAGTTGACTGATTTTTACAGCGAAGTTGCAAAGCGGGCCGACACAGCCAAGACGTCAATCAGTGCTGCTGAAACGAATCGTGTGTTGTCCCAAGCATTCTTGGTGTTGGCGGAAATGAATGCGGCGGAACTAAGTGACACGCTTGCAAAAGGTCTTGCCCTAGCTCACAAAAAGAGTGCTCCCAAGGACAGACAGAACTTAGCCGGGGTTGAACAACGTGGCGCGCGTCGTGCTACTGCAATGCGCTACGTGATGGAGAGACGCAATGAGATCGGCGTCTATGGATTGCGGCGCAAGGACTCAAAAAATGCTTCCGGATTGTCGCGTTGCTTCGCGCTCGCTTCGCTCGTAGACACCCGACTGCCATCCTTCATCGCCATCTCGGGACCATTTCCATACATCAAGATCAATAATCCATTACCCAGCTGATAACACTCGATTAAGAGAGGCAACTCTGCTTTGGATTTAAAGCGAAAGCCTGTCAAGCCGGCG
>JANLRK010000669.1:0-5963 GCA_031361585.1 Pirellula sp.
ATGACCTATAAGCAGCTCAATCGAGAAAACGAAGCAATAGAGTGGCTCGAGAAGGCGGATGCTGCGGCGGATACATTGTTCGCTCTGGGATATCAAGTAGATTGGGAACATCGAGTGGCAGTCAAGACCTTTCAGAAAGAAGCTCGTGAGCTCATTCGCGGTTCGAACCCTTGAGGCGTCGAGCGTTCGCGGACCTTGTGCCCGACGAAAGCAACAGGGTGTGTGCCTTACGACACCAAACACAAAAGCCAGAGACGCTTCCAAAAACTTCTCTCAATGGCTTCTCAATGGATGATGGCTTCGCCTTCCAAGTTCCTGAAGCAAAGATTCAACTTTGAGCATCCAAGCTCAGCTTCGGAGTTTTTGCGTAAGTTCCCTACCCTTTTTGCATGCGTTTTATCTGGTTTTTCCATACATAAAAGATTCTTTTGGAAATTCTCCGGAATTCGTGAGCTGTTTGTAGCAAAAAAATCGCACTGATGTCATTCGCCAAGTAACTCAGCCTCACTACGACTCGGAGACAACCATGGGATTCCTGACAAAAACGCTCAAGCAGTTGCAAATGAACCAACGAAGCCAACGAAACGGCGTCAGCGCGCGTAATCGTTTCCGCTGCCGCATCCGTTTCGAGCAACTAGAGGAGCGACGGCTACTCACCGCAAACGACTTTACGCTCAATGACCCAGATTATCCCACAAGCCAATGGGGCTTTAACAACTTGGGGCAACCGAACACTTTTTCCCCGTTTGGAGGGAAATACGGTATCGATATCGACATGCCCGCGGCGTGGTCGATCACGACCGGGAAGATGACTACAGTCCTGGCAGTGATGGACGACGGAGTCGATTACACCAACTCAGACATATACTTGAATATCTGGCTCAACCAAGCTGAGATTCCAACGGGCCTCAAAGCCAGCTTGTCCGACTCGGACAGCGATGGACTGATCACATTCCGCGACCTCAATGCGCCGGCCAACGCGGCATTCGTCAACGATGTGAACGCGAACGGCTACATCGACGGCGGCGATCTTCTGAGGGACGCCCGTTGGGCCGACCAAGTCGACGGCGATAGCAATCTCAAGATCGATGACCTGATCGGCTGGGACTTCCAGGACAACGACAACGACCCAATGCCTGGGGCCACCGGAGGACACGGCACGGGCATGGCCAAGCAGATCGGCGGAATTCCGAACAATGGCATTGGACAGGTTGGCGTCAATTGGCAAATCAGCATGATGCCCGTTCGAATTCACCCAGATGGAAGCAACATCAATTACACCAACGCGGCTGCCGGCCTGGATTATGCCGTAGCGGGAGGGGCTTCAATTTCCAATAACAGTTGGGGCAATGACATCTACTCGCAAGGGATGTACGACGCGATCAGCCGAGCAAAAGCAGCAGGCCATCTTTTCGTGGCTGCGTCCGGCAACCCCAATCGGGATACCGACATTACGCCTTTCTATCCCGCGTCATTCGACCACGACAACATCATCTCGGCCATGTTGTTCGATCCGAACGGGAACTCAAAAGGTGACTGGGGGCTCAGGAGCGTTGATCTCGGCGCTCCAACGCCGGGTGCAACCTCTGGAGCTTCCGCAAACACTGCGGGAGTCGCGGCCCTACTCAAGACCATTCACCCCGATTGGAACAGCGTCCAGCTAAAGGATCGGATTCTGTCCACGGTGGAACACGTGCCCGAATTTGCCGGCATTACCGTGACCGGTGGCCGCCTCAACGCAGCTTTCGCCCTGGCGACGACGAGCATCGCGATGAGTACTCCGACTGTCGTGGAAGGCAACTCCGGCACAGCGCAAATAAGCTTCACCGTCACGCGTGTAGGTGACTCCACCGGAAACGTAACCGTCAACTGGTCCACTGCCGACGGCACGGCGACCGCTGGCAGCGACTACATCACGGCGTCCGGGCAAGTGACCTTCGTAGCAGGTGGAAGCAATACGCAAACGATTAGCATAGGCGTTAAGGGCGACCTCAGTCAGGAGCCGAGCGAGACCTTCTTCGTTCATTTGACGCTTGCCTCTGGTACGGCACTCCTCGCCGACACCGATGGACAGGGAACCATCCTCGATGACGAAACGAAGTTCTACGTGGTCGACGACGCCACCGCCAACCGAACGTTTGAGTACGGCAGCGGAAGTGCGGCTGTCGAGAACTATGCCTTAAATAGTGTCAATTCTACCCCGCGCGGAGCCGCGAGCACTGCGGCCGGCGACAGGGTTTGGGTCATCGACGCTAACCGCAATGTCTATGTCTATAACACCAGCGGCGGAATACTTGGATCATGGACCGCTGGCAGCATGAATGCCTCGGCTCAGCCCGAAGGGATCACAGTCATTGGCACCGATGTCTGGGTCGTCGATAACAAGACCGACAAGGTCTTCCGGTACAACGGAGCCGCGAGCCGTCTATCAGGTAGCCAAAATGCTTCAAGCAGCTTTAGCCTCAGCAATAGCAACACAAATCCCAAGGACTTGGTGACCGACGGCACGAACATCTGGGTCGTAAACGACAACACGGGAACTGACATGGTCTTTAGGTACACGGTTTCAGGGACCTTGCAAGGTTTCTGGACGATTAGCACAACAAGCCCGACTGGCATCACGTTAGATCCCACGAATAGCGCCAGCCCTTTGTGGATCGTCGATAATGCTAACGACAGCGTTTATCAATTTGCCAGACCCGCCAGCACCTCGACGTCTGGTGCGCTCAGTGGTACCGTCTTTTTTACCCTCGCCCCCGGCAACACGAACCCACAAGGTATCGCCGATCCACCACCGCCAGTGGCGTTTGGTTCGATGGGGAGCGCAGCAGATTTGCAATCGCCATTTGTCGGAGTAGGTCCGATGCCACTGTTCAGCAACGCGGCCTCCGATGTTAATTCTGTTACGTTGCAAGAAGTTAAATCGAAAGTTCGCACTACGGACGATTTCATGAGTGTCCTTGGACTTGCATTTGAACAGCCAAAGGCTTCAGTGAGCGTTGGCCGAATGACGACAGTTGAGCCTGACAAATCGATTCAACTTAGTAAACACGTCGGAGCCGAATTGCAGGATGACAACATGGATGATTTGATTGGCGTAGTTGCCCATGACCTTTGGAGATAAATAGCAACCGATGCGGCCTGTTCGGTCGTTACCACCACGTAGCCGATGTAGTTAGCATCGGCCGCGTGGCGGACGCTTAAATTCGAGTCGCTGTTGACGTTTCCACAGGGATGGCCTATCGCCTGCGCACGTAACAGTCCGAATGCGTTTGACTTAGAATTTGTTTATGCGAACAAGTCGCTCATCGGTTACTTGCTCGCGTTTTTCTTCTGAGCTTGTGCAAGTCCTTTCGCCAGCGTGTCACATAGATCAGCGGGATCCATTTTTGAGAGCACCAGGAACGCTTCGGAAAGAACGCGTTTGGTATCAGCGACATTGATTGACGTCTTGGCAGTATCAGTGCGTTGCGCCACTTCGTTGTAAAAATCGGTTAACTTCATTTTTTATTCCTAAGGTTGGTCACGGATCTGCTTGGGGCTAAGTGCTGTCAGCTTGTCCCAGGTATTCCCTCGGGGCAATTTAATACGTGATCCCGACTGGAGCGGCTTGCCTCGAGACATTAGGACATTTTCTGCGGCGTGATCTGATAAGTCATAACGTTCTTCCAGCAGTTTTTGATGCTTCTTCGCAATGTCGTCTTTGGCGGAGGCCATCCGTGTCATAACCGTCTGGAAAGCCTCCAGGTTATCCACTGGCATGTAGCTGGATGCTTTCTTCACAAGTGGCTGAGCTAACACATAGCTGCTTCCGTCCAACGCTACTAGGATGGAAACCCCAAGACACCAACTGCAGATACTCTGTTTGTACATCACCGAGATGCTCCTCGAAGTTTGTTGTTGCGAATGATTGGTGGCTTCAAAACCATAGCCAATGCCCAGGGATTTCCACGACCGTCAATGTCAGTGAGGGTAGCAAATGCCGGACCGGCGAATAGAAGATGAGCGTACAATCCGTTCTCTTCGTTGGAATGGTCAACTCAGCACCGTCGCTGAGGGAATGGGACGTATCTTTGCAATCGTTCTATTTGCTCGACCTATTGATCGAAACGAAATAAATTTGCATCGTCTGTAGTCACTCCTCGTACCATGTCCCAAATGAGATCCGAGGCAATACTGCTGAAAGTTGTATCGTTTCCGCCGAAGCCTAGCGCGAACAAGCAACTTGGATACTCGGGACTCGGACCTATGTAAGCTAACCCATCTTTCGTTGAACCAAACGTCCCCGACCAAGCAAACTCGGGTTCCCACTGCATCCTGGGGAGCAGCTTTCGAACCTTCGATTCGATGGTTATTGCTTTGGCGTTCACGCTCGATTCGCGGCGAATAGTGCTATGGAAAACGTCATCCTCCCCACCGACGAACAAGCGGTTGTCCCCGGTGATACGAAGATAGAGATAGGGTTCTTTCGCTTCCCACATCATCCAATCGGGCCTCCAACTCCCAAAGTCCGCGATGGGCTGAGGTACCAAAGCATAGGTGTTATCGAGATTGACAATTCGCTGCTTCAACAGACTTTGTGATTCGTATCCCGTGGCAATAATGGCCTTCTTGGCAACAATCCTAGGTCCGCGATTTGTTGTGAGGATAACTGACCCGTTGGCGCAGGTGAACCTCGTAACACTTGTTCGATCGAAGACTTTCGCTCCGTTGGATACCGCATTGAACTCATCTGGCTTCAAATTATTGCTCCTCCAACGCGAAAGGTTTTATCTCGATACGTTGTCCCGATTGGGATTGTACCCAGCTCGGGGGTACCCATTTCTTTGCCGTTTTTGTTCCGTTACTAAACTTGCGGGGAGACGAATTTGCAGTCAAAGTCTCTCTACGACGATGGCTAGTCTACTGGGCGCCAAGTCCAACGGCGTTCGCACTATTATGTTTACCTCCAATAACTTCAACAAGTTTCCAGAGACCGCCGCGCTGCTCGAAGCAATGATCGACGAGCAACCCGGCCTCAGTTTTTTCGTGCAATGCGACACCCAAATTGATAGAAAAGAGCACTTAATGGAACTTCGCGGCAAGGCAGGTTGCTTTCAAATGTTTGTCGGCTTGGAATCGTTTGACCGTCAAACCCTCTTGACGGAGCACATTCCTTTGGTATTGGGTCACGGCCGGCTTGCGATCACTGTGTTGATCTTGCTCTGCATTGTGACATGGGGCTCATGTTCATGACACACACAAATACGACCGCAATTCGCTTTGCAGTTGTTGGACTTGGTCACTTTGCGCAGACCGCTATCCTTCCGGCCTTCGCTAACACTCGGAAAAAGGCAGAGTTGGTTGCACTCGTGACAGGAGATGTTGAAAAAGCAGCCAAGCTCAAACGCAAATACAAGGTTCCCGCCGTCTCCTATGAAGACTATGAGCAGTTGCTCGAGTCGGGCAAGATCGACGCAGTTTATATCGCGACTCCCAACTCTGAGCATAGGGAGTATGCGGTGCGGGCTGCACGTCGGGGCGTGCATGTCTTGTGCGAAAAGCCCCTGGCCTATACGGTCAAAGATGCTCAGGCCATTGTTGACGCTTGCGAGAAAGGAGACGTGCGCCTGATGACGGCTTATCGACTGCATTTCGAGGAAGGGAATTTGCAAGCGGTCGAGGTAATCAAATCCGGCAAGATCGGCGACCCGCGACTGTTCACGTCAGTGCATACTACGCAAATCGATCCGGACAATATCAGGACTGACTTGTCTCTGGGAGGCGGACCATTAGAGGACATTGGTATCTACTGCCTCAATGCGGCCCGCTACCTTTTTCAGGATGAACCCGAAGAAGTGAGCGCAGTCGCCGTGTATGGCAGCGACCCTCGCTTCAAAGAAGTTCCCGAAGCCTACAGTGTCACGATGCGCTTTTCGGAAGATCGGTTAGCGACCTTTCTCTGTGGTTTTGGCCAGACGAAA
>JANLRK010000672.1:0-62946 GCA_031361585.1 Pirellula sp.
AAAAGCATTTTGCTGCGGTCCGACTGTAAAGACATCGAGAACATATCAAATCTAAAGTGCATTTCGCCTAAGGACCGTTCGATCAATATCCGTCCGGTTTTTCAAGTGGGATAGGCTTCCAGCCTTTTTATACCCCACAAGTCTGATCTATCCATTGGGGGCGTGAAACGCGACAAATGATCGCTTTGTTTCACGCTTTCACGGATGAGCATCGCGATGGATACGAATTGGGTCTTGGATGAGTTTGAAGCGGTCAACTTTGGCGACAAACGCCTCAACGATCGGTTAAAACTTTGTATATCGCAAGCGGCAGGTATCGGCGAGTCGACGCCCGATCGAGCGAAATCCAATGCCGACCTCAAAGCCACTTACCGTCTGGTCGATAATCCAAGGGTCAAAATGGACGAAATCCTTTCCTGTCACAACCAATCGACGATTGATCGCTGTCGCAAATTTGCTCGCGTCTACCTCGCCCAAGACACCACCGAAGTCGATCTGACCAAGCCCAAACAGCTCGTTCGTGGTGCCGGACCACTGGGTACCGACAAGCGGCAAGGCTTTTTCTATCACCCGCTTTACGCTATCGCCGAAGACGGATTGCCTCTGGGCGTGGTCGATCAAGTGGTCTGGACTCGTGATCCCAAGTCGCTCGACATACCAGCCAAAGAACGCAAAGCCGAGCGAAAGAAAGCCTGCTTTGAGGAAAAAGAAAGTCACCGCTGGTTGGACATGATGCAGAGCGGCGAGCAGATTGCCCGCAGCCTGCCGGAGACTCAGTTCGTGATGGTCGCCGACAGTGAATCGGACATTGGTGAAGTCTTCTGCGAAGCGTCCGAACTGCCCGGCAATTATGACTTTATCATCCGGCAAAGTCGCCAGCACTCGATCACCGCCGCAGCCGATTCGGCCACCGGTGAAGAGATCACGGCGGATACGGTCGACGAAGCCTTATCGAAGGCGCTGTGGCGTGGCGAGCGGGTGGTCAGCGTCGGTGGTCGTGACGCTCCGGTGCTTCCCGACGACAAGAAGCGCGTCCGCAAACAAGCTCGAGTCTCGCGTGAGGCGACGCTTTCCTTTCGTGCGATCACCGTTACGATTGCCGGGCCGCGTCGCAGCGGTGGTGGCTCTCTGGAGGACGTGAAGATCCACGTGGTCGAAGCACTCGAACTGAATCCACCGGACGGGGACGTGCCGATCCGCTGGGTTCTGTTGACGACCCTACCGATTGGCACGAACGAAGAAATTGTCGATGTCCTTGATGGATACGGTGTTCGGTGGGCAGTGGAGTTGTACTTCAAAACACTCAAGAGTGGCTTGAAGATCGAAGACATGAAGTACGAAACTCTGGAGCGTTATGTGGTAGCGTTTTCAATGCTTACGGTGGTGGCTTGGCGAGTGGAATACCTCAAAGGTGCGACTCGCAGCGACCCCGAAAGTAGCTGCGAAAAATACTTCGCCGCGGGAGAGTGGATGGCGATCATGGCGTTCCTTCGTCGGCCGGTGGATCGAACGAGGCCGCCAAGGATGCGGGAATTCATGATTTCGATCGCGCAACTGGGCGGCTACATCAATAAAAAATCGCAAGGCACCCCAGGCTCGAAGACGATATGGCGAGGCATGGCCCGCTTCGACACCATCGTCGAAGCCTTCGCCGCGTTTAACCAAATGACTTGTGGGGTATAAAAAGGCTGGAAGCCTATCCCACGAGGCGTTTTTACTTGATTGGCGAGAACGCAGTCGGCTTGAGGAACAAGCTCTTGACTCCGTTTTTGACGGTCAATGATCCGCCCGCTGCGGCCTCGGAAGCTTTGTATGCCTTGGTCCAGTCCTCATCGGCCCCGAATTTTCCGAAGGATGCCTTCGCGGCCTCGGGTGAAGCGTGGGCGATGAAGTAAACCAAGCTATTGCCTGCGGCAGGCAGGTTTGCGTCGAGCTCTGCAGCACCTTTGCCTAAAGGGGAAACTGCTTCAAGCAATTTTGCAGCGGACAGCGGTTCAGCATCCAGCACCGAGCAATACAAGATGTTGGTCATTCCGTGCTTACTAAAAAGACCCAAGGTATGATTCTTGAAGCGAGCATTGAGAGCGGCTAGGTTTCCCTTGGTTGCAACGTATGTACGCAACTCAAAAACTCGATTGCCCACATCTTTTACTTCCAATGCCGGACTGTAGTCATTGACGGTCAAGAAGATCCTTTCAACCGACTTGACAGGCTTCTTGCCGTCAATGCTAGATTTTTGGAGGATCTCCTTCCAAGCGGGATCGTTTTGAAAGGCATTCTGAGCAGCCTCGGCTGACGCTTTGTCTTTATGGCCAATCAATGCAAACACTCGCTCATCGGATGCATCGACGTTGGTCCACGCCCCAGCCAGACTGAGGCCATGTTTCGTCATGATTGGGATGCTGCCGTCGGATAGCAGTTTGAGAACATCGGATTGACGTCCTGGTTCTGAGACATAGGAACGCAATTCGTACAGCTTGCTTGTACTAGGCGATTGTGCAACTGCCAAGGTTCCAGCGATTAGGCAAACTACGATGCTAGATAGAAGAGTCTTGAGGGACATGGCGACTGTTGATCCTTGAAATTAAAGTTGGGGAAAATAAAGTTGGGAAACATTCTGCGATTCAAACGAAACGACAGTATACCAAGCCAACAGCTTGGGTGTTTCGTCTGCGTTGGGCTGTGTGAATAAGTCGATGAACGATACAATTCGATTCTCAAAAGAGCAACCGCCAAGAATTACCAAATCCGATCCACGCATTAATGCCGAAACCACTCGAAGCGCACTTCAATCAACTCCGCGAATGGCTTGACATGGAATCGGACGCCGAGCGCAAACGAATGATAGAGCGCAGGAAGGTGCGTGCTCAAAAGAACGCAGAATCCCGTGGCGATACGTTGGTCGATCTAGTCGTATCCGACCATCGAATGGGACTTGGTGGACGTTTTCTTTTAACCTTTGTGAAACGCAACCGAACCCTAGATCTCCCTTGGAATCGATTGCGAGTCGGCTCACCCGTAATTGCAATGGAGGAATTGACCGAAGGAGATTGTGGTTATGGAATTGTTTGCGGGAAAGATGTAGGGTCGATCGAAGTTGCTTTTGATGAATGGCCTGAAGGTGAGCGATTCCGGCTGGACCTCTCCATGGACGAAATCACCCGAAATAGACAGCTAACAGCACTAAACTCTATACAAAATGCTAGGGCTCGCGTAGCACAACTGCGTGACGTCCTTCTGGGAACACGAGAGCCCCGCTTTGATATTCCGTTGCTTCTCGAATTCGAATTGCATTTCAACCAATCGCAACGTCAAGCCATCCAGTTTGCTATGTCTGCTCGAGACCTGGCGATCATCCACGGACCGCCTGGAACGGGAAAAACAACCACGGTGGTCGAATTAATTCGGCAATCCGTTTTACGTGGGGCAAAAGTTCTCGCGTGCGCTCCAAGCAATACCGGCGTGGACAATCTACTCGAAAAACTCGTGGCCAATCGCGTTCGTGTCGTCCGGATTGGGCACCCTGCCCGCGTTCAGGAAGAATTGCAGCCCTTTACACTTGATGCCCAAGTGGAAGCGGATCCATCCATGAAAGTAGTCGGCGAAATGTTGCGGGAAGCGGAAAAGATTTCACGAAAGGCAAGCAAGTTTACTCGAGCTAAACCGTTGCCTGGTCAGCGAAATGAACTTCGCCAAGAGTCTAGACGTTTGCGGGACGACGCCAAGGTCTTTGAAAGGCAGGTCATCGCCAATATTCTTGACCGAGCTGACGTGATCTGCGCGACAACCAACTTCGATCCTGAAATTCTGGGAAATCGCCACTTCGATTTGGCGGTAATCGATGAGGCTTGCCAAAGCACGGAACCGGGTTGTTGGCCTGTAGTTCTACGGGCTGAGCGAATCGTCCTGGCAGGTGACCACTGCCAACTTCCACCCACAATAATATCGTCCGAAGCTGCAGCACAAGGGTTTTCTGTCAGCCTTATGGAACGGCTAGTGGAATATTATGGCGAAACCATCACGAAACAGTTGATCGTGCAGTATCGAATGCACGAAGACATCATGCAGTATTCGTCGAGGTGTTTTTATGACGGAAACCTTCAGGCGGATGAAACGGTGAGAAGTCATTTGTTGACGGACTTGGTCGCCCCTCCTCACTTGGAGATGCTGCAATCTCCGGTGACGTTTGTCGACACGGCAGGCGCCGGCTGGGACGAAGAGCAAGAAGTCGATGGCGAGAGTCGCTTCAATCCCCAAGAAGCCAGTTGGATTCTCCAGCAAGTTCGAGAGTTATGCGGCACGGGGATCGAGCCAAAGGACATCGCCATTATCGCACCTTACGCTGCCCAAGTCCGATGGCTCAGACAAAATTGCCCCTTCAAGTCAATCGAAATCGATACGGTCGATGGATTTCAAGGCCGAGAAAAAGAAGCGATTTTGATTACGTTGGTTCGATCCAATGCGAATTCCGAAATTGGATTCCTCGGAGATACGCGCCGAATGAACGTAGCACTTACGCGAGCGAAACGGAAATTGATAGTCATTGGTGATAGCGCGACCTTGGCTAACAACCTTTTTTATGCCGAAATGATCGGGTTCTTTGAATCGATAGCTGCCTACCGAACGATCTGGGAGTGGGACCCAGCCATGGAAAACTAAACCGACCGGTTGAAAGCCTATCCCATTATATCACCTCGATCACCTCGCGGGATTCAGGCAGAATGGGTGCCCAAGCTTCGGCCGAAAGTCGACGTTCGAGCGCTTCGTGTTCCATGATTGCCTCGTACAGGCGTTTCATTTGATGCCAAATTCCAAGCGTTTCACTGGATAAAGTGCCGCAGTATTCCAGATCATCCAATTGCTCGCTTAATGCGACACACATCAACACGATTCCAAGATGCTGGTCAAGTGCCTTAGAGACGTTTCGATCTTGGTGTTGGCTCGGACCAGCGACAAATCCGAATGTCTCTTCCAAACGAAATTGGGCAGAAAGTTCCTCACGAAGGCGCCGCAACAGTAAGCCAGCCTCTTGCTCAATCCAATCCCCGCAGAATGGTTCTTGGGTATAAGAGCCTAATGTGTTTACGTCTTCCCAGAGTGGCGAATTGCATTCTTTGAGCTCGTTCATGAATGCGCTATTTACCACCCGGACGTATCCAACTGAAGTCATCGCAACACCTCGCCATTAAGTTTGTGGGAGTTTGGTATCGAGCAATACAAATCGCAACCACCGAACGAGCTGACGCACGTTTCGAATTGCGAACGAAGATTTGAATACCTCAGGATGACGAGCGTTTTCGAAGGTAAAATCGCAAGGCGATTCTTCTTGTACAACGACTCCACTTGTTGCTTTTCATGAACGTAACATGTTTGCACGCCGCTCGCAACTTTTTTCTAAAAGTACTTTATCGAAGGGAAACGGCACCGTGCCCACATGCTCTTCAATGGAATCGGGGGTAGAATGTAGCCTATTGCAACAGACAATTTAAGATAATCCATCAACGCTCTAGCGAGCGTGGTTACGGTCGGCTTTGAAGTAACGATGGAGCTAGGCTTTTGTTGCTTGCTCACGTCCCAAATGAATTACGGATAATGCTTCGTGGCTGAACGATCAAAAAGCACTGATGTGCCAAAAGAACATGCGATTAACGAACTAGATGACTATGACTTTGAATTGCCCCGTGAACTAATTGCACAGGAGCCTACGCAAAAACGCACCGATTCGCGGATGATGGTGATTCACAGGTCCACGGGGCACATCGATCACGTTTCCGTTCGCGATCTACCCTCTTTTTTGCGTGCAGGTGACGCAATGGTCGTCAATGACTCAAAAGTAATACCTGCGCGCCTAGTCGGTTTTCGAGCCCAAACCCGCGGCCGCTGGGAGGGGCTTTTTCTTCGCGAAGAAAACGGAGTTGCAGAACTCATCTGCAAAACACGGGGCTACATTCAACCTGGTGAGGAGATCGTAATTCGCGATCCCGAAGGGCGGGAAACTCAAAAGCTTGTCGTCGTCGCTGGCTCGGAGAAGGGTCACATGCTGTTGAAACCAGATCCGGTTATTCCTTGGCAGGAATTGCTTGAGGCAAACGGGCGAGTTCCCTTGCCGCCTTACATTCGAGATGGGCTTATGACTACGCTAGATAAAGAACGCTATCAAACTGTTTACGCAAGAAACCCAGGTTCTGTTGCCGCCCCAACTGCCGGACTTCACATCACACACGAACTCATTCAACGAATTCGCACAGCGGGAGTAGCTTTCGTATCTCTGACCTTGCATGTCGGACTAGGTACCTTTCGTCCAATTCAGTCGGCCAAATTGTCAGAGCATCAGATGCATAGCGAGTATGCACAAATCACTGAACCGGTGGTAAAACGTTTGGCTAGTTGTCGCTCGGAGGGTGGACGTATCATCGCCGTTGGAACGACCTCAGCGCGAACGCTCGAGACCGCAGTCCAAGCAGGCAACGGATCATTGGTACCCTGGAGTGGAAATACCGATATCTTCATTCGTCCCGGGCACCCGTTTAAAGCGGTAGACATTTTGCTCACCAATTTCCATTTGCCTCGTAGTAGCCTTTTGGTGCTTGTCAGTGCATTTGCCACTCGGGAACTGATGCTTGAAGCATACCGCAAAGCCATTGAACATGAGTATCGGTTTTTCAGTTATGGCGATTGCATGCTGATCCTATAGTTCAAATACTCTCGTGCCATTTGGCATCGATATGCATCGTGACCGCTCCTACTTCAAGCCCAATCATTCAGCCTGTGACTAATCAACTCGATCCTTGGGTAGGGCTGGACATCGGGGGCGCTAACCTCAAAGCGGCACATACGTCAGGTTGGTCGCAAAGCATAAGTTTCGCAATGTGGAAAGAGTGGCGAACACTCTCGCACTCGATCGCCACATTACTCGACAATTGCCCGGCGTTCGTTGGCGTTGCAGTCACAATGACAGGAGAGCTTGCCGATTGCTTTGAGACGCGAGCCGAGGGAGTCGCTGTTATTTTGGAACAACTGACATCCATCCTTCCCGCTTCCATGGTAAGGGTCTATAGCGTGGACGGTACTTGGAAAACGGTCTCGCAATCGGCGCGGGTTCCGTGGAGTGTAGCGGCTTCCAACTGGCATGGGCTAGCGAGATTCGTGACTCGACTTGTTGGTAACAAGTCCTGTTTGCTTTTCGATGCAGGTTCCACGACGACGGATCTTATACCTATTCAGGACGGTGAGATTTTCCTAGAGGCTCGAACTGACTCCCAACGTCTACAGGCAGGCGCCCTAGTCTACACTGGCGTCGAACGATCCAACATCGCAGGCATTGTTAATGAGGTTACTCTCTTCGGTCTTTCCTGTCCGGTCATGAATGAACATTTCGCTACCTCGCGCGATGTCTATATGTGGTTAAAAAAGATGGAAGGCTCGCCAAACTGCTACGAAACTGCGGACAACCGGCCAGCCACGCGCGAGGCTGCTCGGTTTCGCTTGGCCCGTGTCGTGGGTGAGGACGGCTCAACACTTGCTGATTCCGACATCGATCTAGTTGCTGAACAAATAGCAAGCGCGCAAACACAATTGATTGCCAATGCATTTTCTAAGCTAGCAGCGAGCAGTGCTAAGAACCAATCCGCGCAGACCAAGAAATCTCGAGCGGGATTGCACGTGTTCGAATGTGTCGTCATCAGTGGACACGGCGATTTCCTAGTCGAGTCCGCTTTGGCTGCTGGTGGCTGGGTTGGCAAACGGATTCAATTGCGGGAGACGTTAGGCGTCGAGTTATCCCGGTGCGCTACCGCATACGCGATTTCGGTACTGGCCTCCGAGGAGTTGCATAGGGACTAGTTTTATGACGGAGCGGATCGTAATCAAAATCGGTGGAGCGACACTTTTCCAGCCCAACGGCTTTGAAAAAGTGCTCAGGTCACTATTGAATCAAAATCAAAATGCACAAGTTTGGCTTTTGATTGGCGGCGGAGATTTGATTGAGTCGATGCGAACTATTCATCAAATTTATCCCTCCCTAAACGACGAGGAACTTCACTGGCGATGTGTTGAGTTGTTGGACCATACGTGGGCCATCGCAAGGGAAATTGTTTCCTTGAGCCATTCAATCACCAACTGTGAGGAGTTGGATCGGGCATCCCTTGATCGAAGTACGACTTTTGTATGTTGGGTGCGAGTTCAGGCTTTCTACAACCGTAACAACTGCGACTTCATACCGAAAAAGTGGCTTCCGCAATCGAATTGGAACACCACCTCAGATGCTTTAGCGTGGCTGCTGGGAAAGATGATCGACGCGGATCGAGTTATCCTCATTAAGAAATGCGAGTGCGATCCGAATTTGTCGATGGCGGAAGCTGCTAACCGCGGCATCATCGATTCGGAGTTGGCAAGACTCGTACAGTCAAACCCTGGGGAGCGACCGATCGTAGACTTGCATCCTTCGATGCGATAACGCAGTTCGAGTGCGTCCAATGGAATGCCGAAGGCCTATGAGTCGATCGAGTCGAGATCAAACTCAGAGATCGGCCTGTCGAGGCCCGAACCTTCCGACTTCGGTGGATCTTTTTGTTTAGACGATCGAATGGACGTGACGACCAATCGACCGACATCCAGTCGGATCACACGCACCAATTTGCCAGCATCGATTGGACCGCTTTCGCTAAAAGCCTCGTAGCTCTGATTTCCGATTTGTACCAAGCCGCTGGGGATCATCTCACCCATAGCGATCCCCTCGGCGCCAATGAGCGAATGAAAGTCTTTTGATTTGGCTGCGTCCGACCATACAAATTCACCCGCGCGTTCCGGTGCACTAGTCATCCGACGTCCAATCGGCGTTCTTGGCCAGAGTTCCAAAAACCCCCAAATCATCAACGGAGCGGCCCCAAGTGTTGCAATCAACATCCAAACGCCAGCATTGGTGCTATAACGAAACGCCACTAAGACTGCGGCAAAAGCAAAACAAGCCGTCACACCAATCAATACACCGCCCGTTGGGATCATTAGATCGATAGCAAAGATAACCAAAGCGGCGATGAACAACAAGATTGCAATCGCAAGGAGTGACAAGTCCAAAACCTCTCGAAAAACATGGAAGATTAATCTACTTCAGAATCATATCCTCTACCGTCTTACCACCTGGAATCATGGGCAATACATGCTCCTGGAAAGGGACCTCGACATCCAAAACAAACGGCCCTGGGTAGCTGATCATTTCCTGCAACGCGGCGTCCAAGTCCTTCTTTTTGCTGACCGTGGCAGCACCGCAACCGTATCCCTTCGCAATCTGGACAAAGTTGGGGTATCGCTTGGCGGCATAGGAATGGGCTACCGTCGATCCTGGCCCACGCGCTTCTTCGTCATCGATAGGTCCCAAATAAGTATGAGCTCGATTGGAGCCTTCGAATCGATCCTCCCACTGCACCACCATACCTAGGTGCTGATTGTTTAACAGCAACACCTTCACCGGCAACTTTTCGCAATGCAACGTTGCCAGCTCTTGTATATTCATTTGGAAGGAACCGTCCCCGTCGATATCGATCACCAATGCCCCCGGATGCGCGGCTTGGATTCCCATAGCGGCAGGCAACCCAAATCCCATCGTTCCAAGTCCGCTACTGCTCATCCACGTACGGGGCTTTCGGAACTGAAAGAACTGTGCAGCCCACATTTGATGCTGGCCTACTCCGACCGAAACGAACGTATCTCGGTTTTTGGTCATATTCGACAACGTTCGAATCGCATGCTGTTGAAGAATACCGTCAAACGCTTCGTCGTAGGCAAATGGATGTTTGGCTTTTTGAGCTTTGCATGTTGCCACCCAGGCCGAAATTTCGTCCGGCTTCTCGACGATTTTATTCAATTCCTTGAGCACGTATTTAACATCACTTCGAACCGATATGTGAGCAACTTTATTCTTGTTTAGCTCAGAAGCGTCGATGTCGACGTGAATGATTTTTGCGTTCTTAGCAAACGAAGCCAATTGTCCAGTGACGCGATCATCGAATCGAACACCCAATGCAATCAGAAGATCACAATCTCTAACCGAATAATTAGCGTAAGCGCTTCCATGCATACCGAGCATGTCCAACGACAATGGGCCATCTGCTGGATAAAGCCCAAGCCCCATTACGGTCATCGTGATTGGAATGCCTGTCTTTTCAATCAGCTCGCGTAGTTCTAGGTGAGCTTCACCGGTGACAAGTCCACCACCGCAATAAAGTACCGGGCGCTTACTATGCTTGATCGCTGCAGCTATTTGCCTGATTTGCTCCGCTTTTGCGTTCGGGTACTTGGAGGGTTGATAGCCAGGCAAATCCATCGGAACATCCCAGTCTACCTCGCAGCTACTCATTTGAACGTCTTTAGGCATATCTACTAAAACCGGCCCAGGTCGGCCTGTGGTCGCGATATGGAATGCCTCCTTCATAACGCGAGGAACGTCTTCCACCCGGGTTACTAGGTAGTGGTGTTTGGTAATGCCCCGGCAAACCTCAACAATCGGCGTCTCTTGAAATGCATCCGTGCCGATTACCTTGGTAGGAACTTGGCCGGTTATGGCCAACAAAGGGATACTGTCGAGTTTCGCATCCGCGATGCTCGTCACCAAATTGGTCGCACCCGGACCACTTGTCGCCATCACTACGCCGATTTTACCGGTCGATCTGGCATATCCCTGTGCCGCAAAAGCGCCCCCTTGCTCGTGACGCGGGAGAATGGTCCTTAGCCGATCTTCATAGCGTGTAAGTGCTTGATGCATCGGCATGCTGCACCCTCCAGGGTACGCGAAAATGACTTCAACGCCATGATCCACTAGGGATTTAACCACAATTTCGGCACCGGTCATGACTGTGGTTGATTGGCGGTTGGAAACGGAAGCCATTCGCTTTCTCTCCTAAAACTGTTTTCTAACAGTCTGAAAAAATGGGGTCGTCTGAAATGAACTCGCGGCTTCGAACCGTGAATCGTCGATTTTGCAAGGATTTCTCAATGTATCTACGACAACGAAGTATAGCACGGGGTTCGGTGATCGTCGATTGAACACAAGGCTGCATTAGCATGTTTAATGACGGTCTCGACAATGTTCCTATTACGGCCTCGCGACGAGAAGGAGGAGCTATTACCAAGTTTGGCAGAAAAATGGCAGGTAAAAAATGGCTCCGAAGATTTCTTTGCTTTGGCTCCTGCGTTTGCCAACTATCTTGTATCGATGCGGAGCCATCCTTGGCGATCGACGCTTCGATCACGTCTTTGTTTATCACAATGGAAGCCCAGTCATACTATGGTGCTAGGGGATTCCGAGGCTCGCTAAGGGTCTAGGTTCGCGCCGATCAAAGAGCCTCAGTTGCCATGCGGTTCGAGTTTCATAGTTTTGCATGAGGCAGAATAAGTGTCTTTCCATCGAAACTGGATACCAAGCTTCGAATTGCATTCTCCTGCTCCTCTAGAGACTTTTCGGCAGCCTTTTTTACGCGTGCTTCGGCTTGCGAGAGAAAGATACGTGAAATTAAAACATCCACAGTCATAGCCATTGATAGCTTCACTTCCGTCCCATGACTCGCTCGTACGGAATCCAGTGTTGTGTTGTAAGCTTTCAGTTCACCAGCCGGTTGATCCGATACGGTATGAACTTGAATGCTATCTTGGTGGATTTGGCAGTCTTGACTTAGCAACAATTCGGTGGCGTTCACTTGTGGGTCGTTTAGTTGCACCGTTAGGCGTTTGATCGCGGAAACATTCGCTTTTGATTTGCCCCGTAACGCATTTCGGAGTGGACGGGAGTCATTTGACAGGTCAATGTCAACGGCATCGGTGTTTTCATGGATGAGTTTCATCCCGCTGTGTTCGAGTATGGCAGCGGTTGCATCTGTCCGAACGAGGATTTGCCGGAACTTATCGAAATCAATGTCCATCGTAAAACTTCTTTCGGCGACGCCATGAACGGCATGTTCACTTCTGGAAAGCACCCATACAGCGAAGCCGATACCGCCTATGAGAGCGATTGCAATCCACCAGCCGATGCCAATCGCGGCATTTCGAATCGGACTAATCATAATTCACTTCTGACATTAACGTTAAGATTTGACTTGAGCGTTTTGAGCGTCGATCTTAAGCTCGGCCGCGAGACACTTTCGCTAGCGTTCCCTGGTCGCGGAATGCGTCAAGCATTTCGTTGGCGTCCAGCATTCACGAAAGCTTTGACAGCTTCCGTTACGATTTAAATCGGCCCGCCTTAAGATCGACGCCGCGTGCCCCCTTAACAAAGCGATTCGCGTGCCATCACTGAGATCTCGATTCCATTTTGTTAGGAATTGTCAGTGTCCGATGATTTTTAGACGGTATTTTCCTGAGGTATGAAATAGAACCGTTTTAGCGAGTCGTCAGAAATCAAGATGATCGCAAATCGAACGATTACATCGCGCCCGGAACGGACAATCGCGATGTCGAAAGAAGAATGTACTTTCGTTGAATGGCGGCGAGAATCAGTGTTTTAGATTCCGCTACCGACATTTCGCCACGGCCTGCAATCAATTCCGTTTCTGCAGCGAGGTTCTCATCGTTAATACAATCCCGAAACCAATGGCTAAAGTCATTTCTCCCAAAGTGAAAAAGCCATGTCTCGTCGTCTATGCCCTCGGCCAATTGACAAAAGACAATTAGATTTTGAGCTCGTAGATTGAGCGACCCATTCGGACCTCGGAAGTAGAAGCATTTTTCAGCCGACAACTGCCCTTCCGCATACTTCCTACGATGTCTGTTATGTTCACGGTCACTCTTGAATGCGCGAAGCCGAAGTGGGCATTTCGAATCGGCTATTTTCCAAAACCACACTTCGCCCACCTCCAAATGGGGCTCCGATAAATGAGGAGTATCCCTATTAGACCCAATTCCAAAATCAAGCATCGTTTGTTCAGCGTCTTGTCCTACAATCGCAACCACTTCGACACGTTGAACCACGGCCATCGGGAGCGAACTAGCATTGAGAGTAATAAGTACCACGTTTGTCCAATCGGCCGGCAGCAGTTCGGTCGGAGGTTTCCAATTAGCAGGCATCAAATGATGTGCTTCGTCTAAAATTAGCCAATGCGGTCGACCAGTTTTTGTTCGAAGCTGATTCAGTTGTCCGAGAAGTTGTAAGAAAAAGGTGGGGCGATCAGGGATTGCAATGCCGGTTAAGCAAATCACAACATTGGAATCGGGCCGTTCCAGAGCATGCATGGCCTCGTCAATTTGTGGCGCCGCGTTTGGCCCGCCCAATACGACTGCACCTTGGAATGATTCGAAGTCGCCCTCTGGGTCTACGAGACAGAACTGACATTCATTCTCCATTACTGCATCAACAACTCGATTAGCCAACGTGGATTTTCCACTCCCTGAGGGCCCACAAATCAACACGGGACCTCCAAAGGACGGTAAACACACTTCTTGATTATCACAAGTCCCAACCAACAGGCGGCGATTTCCAGTCAACTGTGGAAAGGAACTAAGATCACTATCGATGATGTGATCGATCAGTTCAACAACTCCAGATCCATGGTCCTTCGTCAAAACGAGGTCCACAGCCGTCTTAAGCGCAGGCAGAGCATTTGCGGTGACCGCTGAGAACTCGCATTCTTTCAAAAACGCGTGGTCATTTTCCGCGTCCCCTACTCCGACCGTATTGTGGGTCGACAAACCCATCTCGAACAATACGCGGCGAAGCCCAGATGCTTTGTTTATTCCGGGAGGCAGGACCATGACAGCCCCTTTATTGAAAACGACATGAAGTTCCAAACCCAGATCGCGAATTGTATCCAAGACAATGTTCTCGTGGGGGTGCCACGTAGCCACGATACACTGCCCGACGGAAATTCCGGCGACGCCTCGTTGCTTAAGCCTTTCAACAAAGGAGAGTGGTGCAGCTGCGCCCAGCAAGATTTCGCGATCCGTTGAGGGGTCGTACAATAAACCTCCATTTTCTGCGACGACCCAGTGAAATAAATTTAGCTCGACAAAGACTGCCTTGAGCGCGGGTAGTTCCCGCCCTGTAACCAATACCATTTTTCGACCTGAGTCCGCCAGTCGGTGTAGGGCGCTGACGGTGTCTTTATCTACGCGCCCGTTGTGCGCTAAGGTGCCATCAAAGTCCGTGGCTAATACGTGGTAGCGCATTTTAATTCTCCCAGTTTGACCAACTAACGTCATGCAACATTGGTCCGTATTTGGACGCATGCTGCAACCACAGTGAAGGGTTCGCGTGTCAAACACCAAATGCATCTCGCGGACCATTCGACAAAGAAAGATAGATCTTCGTTTTTTTTGGACGAACAAACCATTGCGCGTGCTTCAGAAGAATAGGTAGTACTCGGCACAACGGTTGCTTAGTCGGTAGAGTAGACCTTTTTTCTTTTTTTAACCTAAATTCAACAGCGAGATGACTGATGAGCGACCACAATGCGACCGAATTTTTAGACTTCTGTCGGAAATTCGACCATGCCATGCTGGTCACTCATAGCCCCCAAGGCCTCATTGCCAGACCGATGATGATTGCTGAAATTGATCCACTTGGTTACTTCTGGTTTTCCACGGACGTAGCTTCGGGAAAGGTGGAAGAAATCAAGAGCAATCCAGAAGTCTGCATCACTATGTCTGGAGCAACGGGACACGCAACGGTTCGCGGCAATGCGATTGTCGTTCAAGATCTAGCGAAGATCGTAGACCTATGGAGCGAAACCTGGCGCGTTTGGTTTCCCAACGGTCCCATTGATTCTAGCTTGGTCTTGATTAAAGTTGATGCAATGGAGGGGGAATTCTGGGCCACTTCAGGCATTCAAGGATGGAAGTACCTATTTACAATGGTGAAGTCATACGTGCGGGGCGAACGACCAAAGGTGGATACTAGTGTGCATCGAGCAGTTAAACTTTGATCGTTGTCAGTCAACTTTTAATAAATGTCCTGACGAGAGTCTTTCAAAAAAGTCTCGCAGTTTCGCGATGTCGACCGGCTTAACCATATGTTCGTTGAATCCCGAATCTCGGGATTGCTTACGATCCGACAACTGCCCATAACCCGACATTGCTACGAGGTATGTATTCGCAAGATTTGGCTGACTTCGAATCCTTGTCGCTAAGTCGTATCCCGTCATACCAGGCATTGAGATATCTGAAAAAACTACCTCGGGAGTAACCTCGGTTATCGACTCCAACGCGGAGAGACCGTCTTCCGCAACTCTTACGCGGTGCCCAAGTTTTTCTAAGAGTCGGGCCATAATCGTTCGCAATGCCCTCATGTCCTCAACGACGAGTACTTGGAAAGTGCGGTTAGCAATGGGCCATTCCTTTGTCGGCTCCTCTTCAATCGGCTCTACATGTACGTCTACCAGCGGAATCCGGACCGTAAAAAGACTACCCTGTCCAACTCCCTTGCTTTCCGCGATGACAGTACCGCGATGCAGCTCAACAAGTGTCTTGACAAGCGTCAATCCGATTCCAAGTCCGGCCTGACCACGGCCAAGTGAATCATCTACTTGAGCAAACATTTGGAAAATCTCATCCAATCGGTCGGCTGAGATACCGATTCCATTGTCACTTATCGACAAGACGGCAGAGCCATGTTCGCCATCCTCAGAGTCGACTGCCAGTGTTAGGTGTATGTCACCACCCGGATCAGTGTACCTCGATGAGTTGTTCAACAGATTTGTGACAACTTGAGTTATTCTGGCCGGATCAACGTTGACTTGCACTTCTCGGTCACAAATGTCCAGTTGCAGTTTCTGCCCTTTATCTTGAATGAACGTGCCGGATGCCTCGATCGCCGACTGGATAGCGGTACGTAAATCAACTATCTCTCGGTGGAGAATGATCTTTCCACGACCAATTCGCGATACGTCTAACAAATCATCGATCAACCGAATTACGTGGACCACTTGGCGATCCAGCAACGCTCGTAACTCTTCATTCTCTGGGCTTAGCGAGGACATTGCCAGCAGATCAATTGCGTTTCGAATTGGAGCCAGCGGGTTTCTCAATTCATGTGCCAGAGTGGCCATAAACTCACTCATGCGACGACTCGATTCCGATTGCTTTGCAGCTAAGGCCACTAATTCATCCTCATCTCGCTTTTGTTCGGTAAGGTCTCGCATCACCTTACTAAAACCAACAACGTTACCCTGGCCGTCTCTGACCGCGCTCGTTATCCCCGACGCCCAAAAACGCGTTCCCCCTTTTCGCATCATCCAGCGGTCGTCGCTTGCGCTCCCTAACTCGGCTGCCGTTTCAAATTCAGTCCTGGGAATGCCCAGCTCGATCGCTTCGGGAACGAAAATCAATTGACGAATATCCTGGCCAATGAAGTCCGCTTCTTCGAATCCAAGAACTTCTAACACGCCGTTGTTCCAAGTGGTCGCGCGACAGTTCTCATCCATTGCAAAGATAGCATAGTCTTTCACTTGCTCGACGAACGAACGCATGTATTGATCCATGCGTCTGTTGTCTATTTCGAGACGGCGAATTCGATCCAAACTAGCTTGCAATCGCATTTGTTCCGCGCGGATAATGTCCGCCGCTCGCTCAGCCCGTCTCCGATTATGTTGCAGTAGGTACACAACGCTAACTACCAAAGCTAGTCCTGCAATCGTTGAGACCATCCCCACCGCGAGAGCTGTCCAGTACGTTGCCGCTGCTGCCACCTCGCGTTCGGCCACGGAACGCATTTCCAATGCACGGATGTCGCTAATTGAGGCATGAATCGAATCCATGGTTCCTTTTTCCAAATTGTTAGAAAAAAGCGATTGTGCCGCCGTGAAGCCTTCATTGCGACGAACATCCATGGTCGTGTTGAGCTCCGTAAGTTTTTGCTCAATTTGCCCTTTCAAAGTCGCTAACTTGGACGACTCGAGTGGGCTAGTTCGCGTCAAGAGAATTAATTCCGCTAGCTTCCCATTTATTCTCGGAACAGTCTCGCGATCGCGATCTGACAAAAATTCGCCGCCGATTAAAATGTATCCCCTTTGCCCGGATTCCGCGGACTGGAGCATCGATTCGATATTTTCAAGATTGGTTAGAAGTTTGTGCGACTCCTCGACTAAGTTCGTGTGCGATCGAAGTTGCTGTGTGTAATACGAACCCGCGATTCCACTTCCAACTAGCAGTAAGACTACAGCACCGAGAGCAATGCGGTCACCCACGACACGACGCTGTTCGCCCCGAAGAAGATCTTCCGAAAGCTCAGCAGCCGTACTTGGCTCGCCTTGAGTTATTTTTGGATTTACCATGCGAAGCCTCCTTTTTGTTTTTCGTAAGAACCGGCAAAAAAATGCTTGCCACTGAGTCGTGAAAGGTCGAACCATCCAAGGAATGGCAGATAATTTTGACACTTCTCGGCGAACGCCACCTCGGTGAAGCGGTTGTTGCGGACTAAGTCAAGCATTTCGTTGGTTGCCGAAGTAGGCAACACCTCCCTCGAAACCTTTACGAATAGCCATGTGAGATTCAAAATTAGGTGTCAAGGCATGACCGAGGCTAGTTCGTGTATCTCATTCTTTCCAATTGGATCAGCATCTGCAGCTCCTACGCTTTCAACAATCGCACTCGGAGATTGTATTGGATTCTCATCAGGCTCGTGAAGTGATAAAGCAGCATAACTGACAATGCGACACACGGAATGCAGGCGGTGCGAAGCGTATTCTACACCTGCCTCCTTTAGCCTCGTTCGCAGGCTGCCTGGGAGCGTCCGAACTCGCCAATTTCCGACTGCAATCCATCCAGTGAAACCCTCTTTTCGGAGTCTTTTGGCGAATCGTTCGATGAGTTCCCAAGGATTGTTCGGCAGTGAACTTATAAGAACAATGGAATAGTTGCCTTTCAATATCTGAAAGACCGTCTTTGCATCGAGGCTGTGGCCAAGTGACCACTTTATTTTATGGTCAGAGACTTCTATCGCTCGGAGAGCTGCGTCGGTTCTGTTGCCGCATAGACTTATGCCAAAAGCCAGTGGTCCCTTTTGAAGTCTGGCCCCATCCTTTGATTCTTCTGGCTTGACTTCAGCGTTTGCTTGTGTGGAGACTGCAACTGCGTCATCCATCAGTTTCCAAATCAAACAATCATTGCGTTGATTCACTTGGCGATGCAATTCTGAAGTGATTACATTGCTCTTTAGCTCGCGGTCCGCATGAGCCATGCTTCGAATCGCAACTTTGTCTACCACAAACGGCAAGCCTCGTTTACTGCAGACCGATTTCAAAAGCGACTCAGCTTCATTGATATCGTTCGCCAATAGGCGTTGGAAATAGGCCAAATGATCGGGCAACGCCCGCGCATCCCCCAACAGAAAATCGAGCGATCGCAAATACGGTAGATGCCTCCCGAGTGTTGCAAGCATAAGGCTCAGCGGTGTAGCCATCATTAAACCGAGTGGTCCCCAGGCCCAAGTCCAGAACATAATTGCAATCAACAACGCAAATGGATTCATTCCGACGGATTTACCAAAGAGCAATGGCTCCACTAGATTGCATGTGATTACCTCCAAAGTTAAGTAGACCACCACGACGACCAGCGGTACGAGCCATCCCGGTAAAAAAAGGAGACTTACCGACAGCGGCAGAAGCATTGAGACAAAGCTGCCAAGCACTGGTACAAAACGAAAAACAAAGGTTACTGCGCCCCAGACGGCTGCATAGGGGACTCCCAAGGCAAACAACACAATTCCAAAGCAAACGGCAAAACCAAAATTGACAGACACGAGACCTAAAAGATAGTTGCTCAATCGGCTCGAAGTCTCATTCACGATTTTCGTTACGCTCGTTAGGTGATGATTGCCAAACACCGCCAAGAAGCGGTTTCTGAGGTCCTCTCGGGAAATGAGCATGAATACAACCAAAACAATAACGACAACGGCGGAGGCGATTGGCTCCACGATCGGCAAAATGATGCTCGGAATGGATGTCAGCCAAGGCATCGTAGAATTTCCCTCAACGAGTGTCACCTTTTGAACATCGTTTGGTTCAACGGATGGATCGTTAACATCAATACTCCCCAACACTTCCTTGGAAATGTCGATGATTTGGCCGACTGTTGAACTTGACCCAGTTCGAAACCCCGACAACTTGGCTTCTATCTCGTGCTTGTGCTGTGGAAGTTCAGTAACAAGGCGATTCAATTGCGAAGCCAATTGCGCGCCCAAGAGCAAAGTGAGGCACGTGAGAAGTGTGACAATCAGACCAACCGCCGTAATTCGACCCACCCCATGTCGTTCAAGCCAACGAACCACTGGCGTTAGAACAAATGCCAGGATGAAACTCAATGACAATGGTGCAAGCAAAGGCTTTCCCAAAAGTATGATGGAAATGGCCATGCAAAATATTGCCAATACAAGGAAGCTTCTACAAAGCGTTGAGTTTGCCGAGATTTTCATTAGACGATACGGTTAAGGCTATGCATTGATCGATTTACCACCACCCTTGTTGTAACCAGGGGGTGGTATGTACCAATAAATGTCGGCAATCGATTAAACTCCAGACCTTCTTCGCCCAGCGCCCGCGATCAAACTGACCGCAAACAGCACCAAGAAAAGAACAAACAGGATTTTCCCAATCGATGCTGCGCCTGCAGCGATTCCACCGAATCCAAGTACAGCCGCGACGATCGCTAAGATAAAAAACGTGAGTGCCCAGTTTAACATTTGAGGCTCCAATACCAGTAAGGATAGTGTTCTTGAAACATTGATTACCACCTCTACACGTAAGGCAATCGTCGTACCAAGAGTAGACTAGAACCATTATTTGATTTGGTTGCATGATCATCGCACGTTTTGGTCAACGTTCTTCCTCGCTCGAAGTAAAAATGGTCGTTCATCGCGCACTTCGCTAGTTCTGGCACTGTTTTGCGACGTCGTTCCACCAACTGCCATTTATGGCACGTCGATTGCGATGAATGCTCATTGTGTGACCTACTGATTCGAAGTTACAAGAAATCGGATCAATACTGAATCAATACCAAGTTCAACGCAGGAGACATAGAGATGATTAATCGAGAACAGCTAATGGGCAATTGGAACGGCGTCGTTGGCTCAATCAAGGAGAAATTCGGTGAGTTTACGAAGGATGAATTGGCCAGGGTTGAAGGGAATTTTGAACAACTGGTTGGTCTCATTCAACGAAAGACAGGGAATAGTCGGGAGCAGATTTCCTCCTTTATTTCTGAATGCTGTGAGTCGGCCGGTACGACATACAGCCAAGTTGCTAATCGCGCATCTCACTATGCGGACGCAGCAGGAGAAATCATTCGAGACAATTACGACCGGGTTGCCAATGAAGCCAAAAAGGGATTAGATTACACGGCTCAGAATGTCGGTCGTAGACCATTGGAGTCACTTGCGATTGCTGTTGGGTCTGGAATCTTGGCGGGACTCGTTCTTGGGATTTCCATGACAAGTCGAAAGCGATAGCAATGGAACCATCGAAGCCGACAGGCGATGTGGATGAACTGCTTGCCCGTATGCACCGAGTTCGTGCATCTGGCTACAACCATGCCGGCGAGCTTCAAGGTGAAGCGATGCGTTTGGTGGATTGGAAGGAGTACGTTCGCTCCAAACCCCTGATGTCAATAGCGGTCGCTTCACTCGTTGGTTTTAGTGTTGTTCGGAGCACGCTTGGAACGACATCGCAGGTGAATCCTGCTTTTGCCAACAGCAACAGCACTTTAGAGAATTCAAAGCCAAGTAGATCAAGTTGGAAAAGTGCAGCAATTGGCTTGATTGCGAATGTTGCGTCCACTGCCGCGAAACACTACTTGGCATCGTTTTTACAACCGCACAAATCAGAGGGAGGTTTCAATGATCGATTTCGCAACACAGGTTCGAAAGAACAGAGTATTCGATCCGCCCCGTAAAGAAGAAGACAAACAATTAGATTCTGTGGTCTCAAGCGAAAATGACAGCGCCAAGTCGGACCTTTCGGATGTGGCGAGACGAGTTGTTTCGTCTAGTCCAGCAGCATGTGTTGCGTTGGCTTTCGTGTTTGGAGGGATCTTAGGATGGTTGACATGGAGAAGATAAACCAAAAGTACCGACATGCAGATCCCGTGACTCAATTCACGGAAACGGCTGGTCGGTTTGCATGTGATCTTATGGAATTGACGGAACTCCAGGCTCGATTGTTCAAGGCGGACGCACGCTCCGTTTTAAGCAAGTCGCTTGGTGCTATCGCTCTGGGAGTGGTTGGATGCTCGCTATTGTTGGGTTCCATCCCAGTTGTTGTATACGGTTTATCATCAGCTGCTGCCTACTACTTGCAGATTGATGAGTGGGCAGCGCAACTTGCGGTTGGTGGCGGACTAGCATTATTGAGCTTAATACTCATTGTTGTGTCGTTCAGGATTTTGTCGAAATCCACAATGCAATTCCACCGCAGTACTGCTGAATTTTCGAAAAATATGGAATGGACAAAGGACGTCATTCGAAACGTCTCTGCAAAATAGTGTCTGTTTTTTTACTGTTAACTACTAGGAGTCAATTGAAATGGCAAGATCTGCTAACGAACAGCGTATGGCTAAGTATCCCAGCAACATGGGAGACCACAAAGTCGTGACGAATTCATGTGAGACACAACTCGAAGACTTCGAGGTGCTTGTAGGAGACCTACGAGACTCGTTAGGAGAGTACTTGAAAAAACGTCCGCTTGTCTCCTCGGGACTGGTGTTTCTGGCAGGATTCTATGTTGGTTGGAAAATCAAACCTTGGTAGTTCGCAATTAGCGAGCAACGATAACGAACCGCAGGGTAACGCGGTAACGCTGCGGTACTTTGCATCAGTTCAACCGAGGAGTTTTGACTTTGTGGCCTTGGATTGGATTTCTAATCTTCATTGTACTGATGCTGGCATTGGACCTTGGCTTGTTCAATCGCCGGCCACACGTTATCGGAATGAAAGAGGCACTTGCCTGGTTCGGTGTCTGGATAGGCCTAGCGATAGTTTTCAATATCGGCCTGGTGATATTCCATGAACGTGGCTTGGAGGCGGGACTGGAGTTTTTCACTGGATTTCTCGTTGAGAAATCCCTAAGTATCGACAATGTTTTTGTTTTCGTTCTCATCTTCAACTACTTTCAGGTGCCGCCTGTTTTCCAGCATAAAATCCTTTCGTTAGGGATTGTTGGTGCCATTGTTTTACGGCTGATCTTTATTATTGGAGGACTAGCACTTCTCCATCGATTCCACTGGACCATATATCTCTTCGGTCTGTTCTTGCTTGGGACCGGACTGATGATGATGGTCCGACAGGAGAAAGAAATTGATCCGGGAAAAAACTGGGCTATCCGGACACTTCGCCGCTTTGTTTCGGTGACCGAAGGTTACGAGAACGCTAGTTTTTTCATTCGCAAAAACGGACGGCTATGGGCGACTCCTATGTTCATCGCGCTGCTGTCCATTGAAACTTCCGATATCGTTTTTGCCACGGATTCCATCCCAGCTATCTTCGCGATCACATCAGACCCCTTCATTGTGTTCACCTCGAATCTCTTTGCAATGCTGGGGCTGCGGGCATTGTACTTTGCCGTCCAAGACTTCATGAAAATGTTTCATTTCTTGAACAAGGGATTCGCATTGATCATCATTGTCCTTGGCGTCAAGATGTTGATAAGCGATATTTACGAATTCCCTATTTCCTTCTCGCTTGTATTGATCGTATTCATTCTTTTGAGTTGCGTCATTGCATCGATTCTGCGGCCTCGCAAGTCGGATCTGAAGCAACTATTTGAACGAACAGAACAACTAGGTCTGATTCCATTTCGGCGACTGTTGTTGATCGAGAATATCATCGACCTCGGCGAACGCAAGGTAAGTGGTTCAATGCGATGCAAAAGTGGCGTGCACGTAATTCGTCTCGATGTTCCCTGGGCCGAAAATCTCCGAATGATCAGGGAAACACACTATTCGCGATACCCTCTGGTTGAGGAATTAGGCAGTAAGCCGTTAGGTTTTATCCACATTAAGAGCATATCGTTCGACGACGCATTGGAATTCGCTTCCGCGGATCGACTGGTTCCTTTGGCTCGCAAATGCCTAGAAATGCCAGACGATTTGCCGCTTGAGGAAGCGCTGGGACTGTTCCAACGACGGTACGATCGGTTGGCGCTCGTGGTCAATGCCAGTGGAGATTGGACAGGCATCCTGACTTTTGAAGATGTGGTACAAGAGATCATCGGTAACATGGGGGACGAATTCGATCGAGCGCGTGCGGGCGATTTTGTATCGTTGGTCGACGCTCTAAGCCCTGGGCGCATCGTACTTGGTCTGCGAGCTGATTCAATGACCGAGGCGGTTCAAGAGTTCCTTGCATGCATCCCGAGGGAAGAACTTCCAATAGACGCCGCCGCAATTTCTCGAATCGTAATGCAGCGCAAAAAATTCATGCCAATGTATGTTGGAAATGGATTGGCTATTCCCCACGGGCGTTTCGACGGAATCGAACGTCCAGTGCTTGCCTTTGCGCGCTGCGATGAAGGGATACCAATTGAAGACTCGAATGAGCGTGCAAGTCTGATCTTTCTGCTGTTGACACCAAGCCGATCAGCTCGACTGCAAACTCGTTTGATTGCTAATATCAACGGCCTATTCAAAAGCGAATATGTCTCGGAACGCCTTCGCAAAGCACAGACCCCCGAAGCAGTAATAGAAGCAATCCATGCCGGCCAGCAGGTAGCCTTGGACTAGACTTTGCCGAATATAGCGCCTAAGGCGAGCGGCAGGAGTTGGTTTACCGTAGCTTTGGCCGCTGGCCCGAGTTTCGCACGGCCCAGGGGGCTAGGCTTCTGTACCAAATAGGAGAGTACGAGCAGGGCGAGTACTAGAGATCCTCATTTTTTCTTGAGTCACAAATAGTCCTAGGAGAAGGAATTTTTGCATTTGTAGTTGACGTCCCCCCGAGGATGTTTGTTACTCTGGATACCAGTAGAACTTAAAAACAGTCAGCTCTCCTCGCTTCGACAGACTTCACCTCGAGTCGATTAAGTAAAATGCAGCCAAGCAAACAAAATAAATCTTGGGGCGCTAGTAAGATTGTTACCTACGTCGTAACGGTTGCCGCAGTGGCTGTGGCGGGTCTAATTCGCTGGCAGCTTGATCCACTGTTGGAAGTCCGTCTCCCGTTCGCCACTTTCTTCGTCGCCATTATTTTTTCCGCCTGGTACGGTGGGCTTCCCCACGCACTTCTTTCCACCGTGCTGGGCTCCTTTGTCGTAATGTACTTTTTTATTCCTCCACGCTTTGCGTTGCCGTTTATGACGGCGGCGGATTTGGGAGACTTGGCCGTTTACTACATAGTCGGGCTTTCGATCGCCGGCTTCGCGGAGGCGCTGCGAATTTCGCAGCACGGATTCGCCGAGCAAGCGGAGCAAGTTAGGACGACGCTTGCCAGTATCGGCGATGCGGTCATCACAACAGACATCAAAGTACGCATCACGAATATGAACGCCGTCGCCGAGTCGCTAACAGAATGGACCAACGCCAACGCGATTGGTCAACCTCTCGAAAAGGTGTTTCATATCTTAGATGCTGTCACGCGGAAGACGCTTGAGAACCCTGCCATCAGGGCATTGAGGGAAGGCGTCACCGTCGGTTTGGCGAACCACACGATTCTCGTAGCCAAGGGTGGCAAGGAATATTACATTGATGATAGCGCCGCCCCGATCATAAATAAAGATGGCGAAGTCCGTGGCTGCGTGCTCGTTTTCAAGGACATAAGTCATCGCATGCAGGCCGAAAAGTTGATGCGAGAAAGCGAAGCCCGGAAGACAGCGATGTTCGAGGCCGCCCTGGACGGTATTATAAGCATCAGTCAAGAAGGAACAATCATCGAGTTCAACGCTGCCGCAGAGCGCATTTTTGGTTTCCAACGCGCTGAGGCGATTGGTAAGGAACTCGCAGGGCTGATCATTCCGCCTGCGTATCGGGAACGTCATCGAAAAGGCCTTGCCCAATACCTCATTACCCATCAAGGATCGGTATTCAACCAACGACTTGAACTATCCGCGATCCGTGCAAATGGTGAAGAGTTTCCTGTCGAATTAACGGTGACACCCATTCCCGTTGACGGCCCAGCTCAGTTTACCGCATACTTGCGTGACATAACGCAACGTAAACAATTCGAGAAAGCGCTTCGCGAAAGCGAAGAACGATTTCGCGCACTCGCTGACAATATTCCTCAGCTCGCTTGGATCGCTGATGCAGATACCGACGGTCAGATCCATTGGTTCAACCGAAACTGGTTCGAGTACACCGGGACCAATCTAGAGGAAATGAGAGGCCGTGGATGGATTGCGGTTCATCATCCCGATCATGTCGATAGGGTGGTCCAGAAATTTTCACATCACGTCAGGGAAGGATTGGACTGGGAGGATACATTCCCATTGCGTGGCAAGGATGGCCAGTACGTTTGGTTCCTGTCACGTATGAAGGTCATTCGCGATAAATTCGGCCGGGTCGTGCGGATCTTTGGCACCAACACGGATATCACCGAAGCAAGGCGAACAGGTGAGGAACTGCGAAAGCTCACAGCCGAACTTTCGGAGGCCGATCAACGTAAGGATGAATTCTTGGCAACCTTGGCTCACGAACTTCGTAACCCACTAGCGCCTATCCGCAATGGTTTGCAAGTTCTCGGTCTTGCGGGAGACGACAAAGTGACAAGCGAGGTTGTCCGCACGATGATGGAACGGCAGCTCGAGCAGATGGTGCGGTTGGTCGATGACCTTATGGATGTGAGCCGTATCTCTACCGGAAAAGTCGAACTCAGGAAAGAAATCGTATCACTGGCCACGATCGTGAACAACGCCGTGGAAACCAGCCATCCACTAGTTGAGGAAATGCGACACGAACTCACTATCCAACTACCTGAAGCCACGATTCTGGTTGATGTCGACTCGATCAGGCTGTCTCAAGTCATCATGAACCTGCTGAACAACGCCGCCAAGTACAGCGATCCTGGAAGTTGCATCCAGCTAACTTCCGAACGATCCGGAGGCGTTGTGGTGGTTTCGATCCGGGACACAGGCATTGGTATTGCAGCTGACCAGATACCCCATCTTTTCGATATGTTCTCTCAGGTAGATCACTCGATGGAGAAGTCGCAAGGCGGGCTAGGGATCGGACTCTGCTTGGCGAAGCGAATCGTAGAGATGCACGGCGGTACAATCGAAGCACGCAGCGACGGACTTGGCAAGGGAGCCGAGTTTCTCGTCCGACTCCCTGTTGTTGTTGAGAATACCGCGACGCATTTGCATTCAGAAGAACAAAAGCAAGTTATAAAATCAAATTTTCGCATTTTAATTGTTGATGACAACAAAGACGGTGCAGGCACGTTATCCATGATGCTGAAGATCCTCGGCAACGACACACGCACCGCTTATGATGGCGAAGACGCGGTCAATACAGCGATCGCATTTCAGCCCGATGTCATCTTGCTCGACATTGGTCTTCCAAAGTTGAACGGCTACGAAGTTTGCCGCCGCATCAGAGAACAAAAGAACGGGCACAACATACTCGTTATCGCCCAAACCGGCTGGGGGCAGGAGGAGGATCGTCAACGCACACGCGACGCTGGATTCGATCATCACCTGGTTAAGCCGGTAGACATGGCCGTTTTGAGTAAAATACTTGCAGAATTTCAAAGCCAGAAATCATGACGATTTCCCCATCTGTGCGCGGTAGATGAGACTGCTGCGATGATCGAATGTCTACCAAGTTGGACTTAAAACTTCCAAAGAAGCGTTCCTGTTACTGATCCAATTGAAACAACCGTACAGCCCGACAGTGCCATTGTCTATTCGAGAAGACCATTCGAGAAGACCATTCGAGTGACCTTATTAAGTTTGGTTGAAATCGGATGGAATTTGGCGCAGCTTTTGCTTTCCACGGCAGCAGGCGAGTCTACTAGTTTACGTGGTCGCCAAGAACACAAATCCCTTTCAATCGGAGTTTACCAATGCCACTTAACGACCTCGCGGACCTTTTTCAGGATGAATTGCGTGACATCTTGAGCGCAGAACGCCAACTTATCGAGGCTCTGCCAAAGATGGTGCAAAAGGCATCAAGCGATGATTTGAAACAAGCATTCGAAAAACATCTTGAGCAAACGCGCGTTCAAGCGACTCGAGTCGAGAATGCGTTTGCCGATACAGGCAAGTCTGCACGAGCTAAGACATGTGAGGCCATGAAGGGTCTGATCAAAGAAGCATCGTCCATGATGGAGGAAAAAGCCGCTGCAGACGTAATGGACGCCGCCTTAATTGCTTGCGCCCAAAAGGTTGAACACTACGAGATTGCAACGTACGGGACTCTTTGCACTTGGGCGCGGCTTCTCGGCTACACGGAAGCTCTTGAATTGCTCAAGCTGAATCTTAACGAAGAAGAAGAAACGGACGAAGCCCTATCAGCACTCGCTGAGACCATCAATTCTGAAGCTCGAGCTTAGCCACGGTTCAGCGATGCTGTTGAAAAGTTAATTGACAAGCTAGCTTGGAGCGAACCTTTTATCATGTTCCGATATTTTCGTAAGGGATGGAAGAATGCCATAATGGAGCTTCCATTACCGAAAGAAGCGACGCATTCCGAAGCTGGCAGCGCCGGAAAGATTGGAGTCATGCGTGCTCGTCTGGAACAGGGGGAACACCTTCACCATGAAAACGACGAAATACGAAAAACCGATAATGGTAATCCGGAGCAACGAGACTGATCCAAATCGAGATCCCCATCAAAATGCTTCATCCGACCCGTCGTCCTTGAGCCAAAGAACGGAACCTCGCAAGTCCATCAAGAAGCAGCGGACATGAACGTCCCACATCTCCGAATCGCCGAATTCGGAAATCTTCATGGCACAATGAGAGGCAATTTCGTCTCGCAACTGAAATGCGAATTTACGATGGTCCTCTTCTTCTCGTTTTAACTCGATGGGAGTATCACCGTATTTCCATCGTCGATTTTCGTGTAGCGGCGAGGGCGAATTGTGTTCTAATCTGTCGAGGTGACGCCATGGACTTGCAAAGATGAATTCATGGGAATTCAATCTAAACTATTGCGATAGCCTGCAATATCACCGTGTGGAGTTTACCATCCTTGTCTGACCTATCAAAAGCCGACCGACGGCGTTTGACCGATATTCTGGCGCCGTGGATGTTCGGTTGCTCGCTGGCTTTTTTAGCTCTTGTAGCGGCGATTGTTGTTTTAGTGATCGATGTCCCTCGCGTCAATGAGGCAATTTCCAACAGCGAAGAGCCTATGAAACTGGTAGAGATCGAACAATTGGCGCTCGATCGCGAATTGGCCTATGAAGCCTTGTCGCATCGATGGGGAACCCCAATTGGCATGGTTATGCTTTGCTTGTGGCCCGTGTTCGTGGTGGAATTGGTGAAAGACTTCTGGCTACGCGATAGAAGCCAATCTTTTCTAGAACAACATAAATTCGCATGGCTATTTTGCCTTTTCCCGCCCTTCCGGCTTTGTCGACGTGACCAAAACCAAACGGGGCAAATTTGGTTTCCAATTTGGGGCTGGCAGAAAGTCGACTATTATCTCCGCAAGAGGCTTGAACGGGCGTTCAGCGTCCCAATGATTTTTGTTGCAATACTAATTTTGCCAGTGTTGATATTGCAATTTTTTTACGCACAACACGTCGCAGAATACCCATGGCTTAGATTCGTTTTGCATTTCAGCGCGGGGCTAATTTGGTACTGCTTTGTGTTGGAATTCATCGTTATGGTCTCGGTCTCGCAAAGCAAGTTCAAGTACTGCAAACAGCATTGGCTTGATCTGTTGATTATCCTCCTACCGCTGGTCTCCTTCCTTCGGACGCTTCAATCGATAAGGACGTTGAAGCTTATGAAAGCTGCCAAGTTGCAGCAGGTCGCCAGACTCGTTCGGGTTTATCGTCTACGTGGACTCTCGATGCGTGGTTTCCGTGCCCTGCTGCTGCTTGAAGTTGTGAATCGCGTGGTACCTACATCCAACAAGAAACGCCTTGCGCGCCTTCGGGACGAACTCGAGGAGAAAGAACACGAAATCGAAGACCTTCGAAAGCAGATAGCGGCGTTGGAATTGACTTCCGAGCGGGCGAAAACATAAAGACCTCCAATAGTCCTTCGTGTGCAATTGCATTCCAACAACCGTGTACAATGCGAGCTTCTATATCAAACCTAGGCAACCAACAATTCGATGACAGACCCAGCGCCAGCCAATGAGAAACAATCATTTATGGACGTGGCCACGGTTCGACCTGGTGCCTCAAACGACTACATTGCTATAGGTCGCGGACTCTCGCCGGGGAAGAAAGTCAATGGTTACACAATTCTCTCAGAAGTCGCTCGAGGCGGAATGGGCGTCGTCTTTGTAGCACAACATGACAAGATGGAGCGACGCGTTGGGATCAAGACGATGTTGATCAGCGCACACGGCCAATCATGTGATCGACAAAGATTCGACGTTGAAGCACAGGCGGCCGCTAAATTGGATCATCCGGGAATCGTCGCCATTTTTGAAGTGGGCGAATATGATTGTGACCCGTATTTGGTGATGGAATGGATAGAGGGCGACAATCTGGCGACGCGTTTGAATAAAGGTCCTCTCTCAGTTGAAGGCACAATCCGAATCGGGATCGAAGTTGCCGATGCCATTTCGCATGCCCATCTCCGCGGGGTAGTGCATCGTGACTTAAAGCCGGCGAACATTATTTTGGACCGCCAACAAAACGATCGGGCGATCATCACGGACTTTGGAGTCGCTAAGTGTATCGAGACTGTACGAGGAGGATTGACAACCGCGGGCGAACCAATAGGAACGCCACACTACATGCCCCCAGAACAAGCCGATAGTTCGCGAGGCGTCGTCGGACCGGCCTCCGATATCTATTCGCTGGGTGGATTAATGTATGCAATGCTCACTGGCCGCCCTCCCTTCCAGGCAGCTTCGTCAATCGACGTGATTCTTCAAGTTTTGTCGAACGACCCAGTACCGTTGCGAAAACTTAATCCGACGCTGCCGGCCGGATTAGAAGCCATCGTCATGAAGTGCCTCCAAAAGGATGCAAGAAGAAGGTACAAGTCTGCCGCCGAGCTATCGCTGGACATCCAGCATTTTCGAGATGGCAAACCAACCCTTGCTCGCCCACTAAATTCATGGCGTTGGTTAGGGTATCAAATCCGGCACCATGTTTTGTTTGCAACGGTATCCGGTTCCAGTGTGTTATTGTTGCTTCTCGCAACGGTGGCGATGGCGTTTGCGTACGCAACGTCCCTGGCGGAGCTTAGGACGCTCCGAGTGGAATTGATAATGCTCCAAGAGGAAAAAAAAGGATTAAACGATGTGATTCAAAACGAAAGAAAAAACTTTCGAATGCAATTGTCGCGACTGCAAAATCGTGAAGTTACAGAAGCCGAGTTCCATCTGGAACGGCAATCGAAGTATGCGGAGTCCATTTCAATAAAGGACCCAAACCTAGCAACGCGTTTATGCATTGAAACGATAAGACTGGCTGAAAAAGAAAGGCTGGCACCGCCAGCGTTTTGTGTTGAATGGCTTCGAAGCATTTTACCTCAAGGAAGTGAGGTTCTTCTTGCGAACGCGATCAAGAACGCGTCGCCAATGGAATTGGCAACCCTTGCTGAAGCGAGGCTAAAAGCAACACTCAGTTTAGAGTCCCAACGAACGCATGAAATTACCGTTGCCGGCGTAGTACCGTCGTTCGAACCTCCCCGTCCGCCTTCGGACGCAAATCAAAGCGTGAAGCCGCAATAAGGCGAGCGTTGGCATCATCTGTGCCTACTGAGCCTGAGGCGCTAGCCGAGCCACTTTAGCTTGGAAGCAGAACAATCCAGCAGGACAAGCCTGCGGTATTTCCGTATCCCACCGGCTTGACCGGCTGATCTTTCGGGCTTTTTGGCTACCCCCGGTAGCGCAAGAGCTATCAACACCGGCTACCTTAGGAAGTACTCATTTTGCCGTTCGCCTATCGATCGAAATTGGGTAAAACAAGAGATATAGTGAAATGTTGAAGACCAAATCAAACCCGGAAATCGAAATGTCTATGAGCCGCTTCGCCATGCCTCTGCTTTTTTTCGCCTCGCTCCCTGGTGTAGCCGCAGCCCACCCTGGACACGGAAACCATCGCGATGGAAATAGTTTTCTTCACTATGCGACTAGCCCAATTCACTTGCTGCCTTTGTTAGCTGCCGCGGTCGTAGTCGCGTGCTTGGCATTCTGTTTCCGCAGTCTCATCGGCAAAGCAGCGAGGATAATCCTCTAAGATTCTATTGCTTGCGTCCACCTTATGGCATGCGTTATTACGCTAACCCTATTGCGGTTTGCGTGGGGGAGCAAATTTGATGCGCTCGACGAGACGCTTGATCTCATCCCCTTGGCGTTGGCCAGTTACTGCAGTAATCGCACGAATGACGTTTTCGTATCGTAAGTTGTAGTCCAAATCGATTTCAACTTCGGGTCCATCCTCAGGTGTTGGTGGCGCATTTCCGCCGGTACGCTCCAAGATAAAAGCCCGGAGTTTGGTCCAATCATTGCCAAAGGATAGGCTTTCGTTGACGACGATGTCGACCAACTCACCGTCAGCGTTTGAGCGCAGTCGCAACTTGATTGGAATGTTTGCCGAATCCGACGGTCCAGCACCGCCTATCGGCATCTTGACACTAAAGTCCCCCTCTTGCGCGGCAATCTTAAAGGTCATTACGAAAAAGATGAGCAGCAGAAAAATCACGTCAATCATAGACGTCAGTTGCAACTCAGCCTTGTCCATCCCTCTTTTTGATTCGAATTTCATGTTTTGGGCTCGTCGATTGGGCTAGATCTGTGCTTCACGAACACGCAAGGCAAATTTCTCAAATCCGAGTTCTTGGCACTTTTTGATTAGGTCTTGAACAACGCCGCCAGGTGTATTTTGATGTCCGCGTATGACGATATTGGCGTCCCTCGCCGTTTGATTCCTTGAGACCAACAATTGTATTTCGGTCCGTAATAGGGGAGCGATGGAATCTACCGTCACTACATTGGCACCCATGTAAATGGTCGCATTTGAATCCAGGTTCAAAATGATCGGAAAAGTCAAAGGAGCATCAGGCGGCTTCGCCAGTTCGCTCGAGGGCAATTTTATTTTGTCATTCTGGTCATCTTGCGAAAAGTTAATGAGCACCATGAAAAAGATGATCAACTGAAACACCATATCGATCATAGCCGTCATGTCCCCTTCGGCCATTTTCGAATCAAACGTCTTTCGAATTTTCATTCTGCACCAATCTCAGCCTTAGGCTTTAACAAAGGCTTGAAATTTCTCTAACATTTCCTCACTTTGAGTACCAGCGCTCAAAATGAAACGCTGAACGCGATTTCGGAGGACATTGTAAATCGTAATTGCAGGTATTGCGAGGAACAGGCCGAACAAAGTTGTATAGAGCGCTTGCTCAATACCGCCCGCTAGTTCGGATGGCTTAATCGTCGTGGTGCTACTCGCGATCTGTCCAAAGGATGTGACCATCCCCTGTACGGTCCCCAACAATCCAACCATCGGAGCAATGTTTCCGATCAATGCAAGGTAACTTATCAAATGCTCAATCTTCATCGTTTCCGATTCGCCAACGATTTGCATTGCTTCCAAAGCTGCATCTTTACCACCCTGCAGTTTTCCTAGGCCTGCAGACACTACTTGTCCGAGGAAACTTTCATCGGCTCGAACCAATTCCACGGCGGCTTGGGCGTTTTTTTCCCCAAGACTGGCATCGACTCCTTGTATCAGGTCATCCGGCACAAAGTTGTTTTTTTGAACCGCGAGCAGAGAACGAACAACTAAAGCCACCATGATGATGCTCATCACCAAGAAGATGATCGCATACATGGTTCCGAGAGCATTCCAGGTCTTGACCAGCAGGTTTACCGACTTGGGAGCATCCTGAGCGAACAAATCATTGCACAGAAACGAAGCCACGAACAACAATGCGACAGCGGGTAGTGAAATTGCAATGAGGGACCGCGCGCGTCGAAAACAAGATTGCATGGCTTCTCCGTGAATACGTCTAGCGATATAGGAAGAGGGTAAAAACTGCGTTTGCCTTTCAAACGCACCGAATATGTTTATCGTACTCAACCAATCCCGGAAAGAGATTGGTGGGAGGCTCAAATGCGGAGCATTTTTTTTCTGGTTGTTCGGATTACGAGCTTATTTCTTGAGCCAAGGTGAAGTTGGGTAAAGTTTGGCCAGCCGACTCTTGGTTTCAGTTCCGCGTTGGTTCTCCCCTATCAGTGGCCAAAGCTGCGAAAGATAGTACAGGGCCTCCGCATGGGCATCGGGTTCGCTGGCATAGAGTAAATCGGTCTTCAAATAGGCAAGGATTGCTTCATCGTTGTTGCCAGCCCCCTTTAAGATCCCGCCAAGTGCATTAAACAATTCCGAAAACAACTCCGCATCGGTCGAATCACCTTCGTCGACCATTTTTTCCAAAGCTTCGATGGCTTTGGGAGTTTTTCCCTCTGCAGCATCGCAACGAATGGCGGCAAGGCTGGCCAATTTCTTGAACTTGAGGGAAGCCGCATCCGCGACTTGAGCCTGAGTGACTGCAGCGAATTTTGCTCTCGCTTCGGCTGTTTGTTTGCTTTCAAGCAAAGCTTTACCGGTCAAGTAATTTCCCTTCACTTTTAGTTCGGCAAATGGCGACGATGCTAATACATCAAAGTACTTGGAAGCCTTTTCCGGTATGCCGGTTGCCAATGCCAACTCGCCTAGCTTTTCCAAGGCCAAATAATAGCAGTGGGAATCCCTATTCTTTGGGGCCCATTCGAGAAGGAGCTTACTTGCTGCGGCGGCGTCCCCTTTGCCTCGAAGTGCATTGAGGGCAGCCAGATATCCTCTGTAGAAGTTATAGTCTTGAAGTTTCGTTTCGTCGTTCTTGATGGATGCAACGTCGATCTTCTTGAAATCCTCGATGGCTTGGTCCAATTGTCCTGTCAGGATGGAATCCTTGGCCCTCGTCAGCATTGGCGATTCGCCTTCGAATACCACGCGAGCAACTAAATTAGTATCGATGCTTTGATTAGTACCGCGAACTTCGATGACCACTTTGTCTTTCGTTCGCTCGACGATCTTTCCGTTGATGCTGGCTCCTCCGGATAGAAGCCAGATTTTGTCTTGCGACCATGCTGGATGGACGGCCAATCCAACGAACATAAGAACAACTTCCAAGACTATAAAAAGCAACGTGTTCGAGGATCGCATGGGTCGTATGAAGTGTCTATAAAAAGTGGATTGGTTTCGTTTTTTTTAAGCCCGCTGGTGGCTTTCGATGTCGCTATTTAAACTCTTGTAATCCAGTGACTGGCTTGCCTAAGTCTTGTTGAATTTCGCGAAGGAGTTTTTCGAAACTGGCTCTTAGCTCGGGTGAACCAAGCTCCGGATAGAATTGATAGGTTTCGCGAATTTTGCTCAATGCCCGTTCGAGTCCCTGTTTCTTTTTTTCTGCGGTCGACTCGACTAAAGCTATCGATCTCCATGCTTTCGCGATGCTAAGCTGTGCTTCGAAAAAAACTTCCTTGAAGTCATTAACACGAGCCGCCGTTTGGTTGTTTATTTTTGCCCAACCCCAGATGACATTGACTTTTTTAGCGTCGGGCTCGGCGCCACCAACTGCCTTACGAAGCAAATCGACATCTTTTCCGTTTGACCAAGCCTGAAGATTCCTGGCTGCCTCGACTTGGAATCGGATGTTCTTTGGATTCGTAGCAAGCGATTGCGAAAACAATGCGTGAGCTTCTTCGAATTTACCCGCACCGCTTTTGGCTAGTGCAAGCTTGAGCTTCAACTCCTCGGGTTTACGTTTGGCGTCTACTAGTTCGGCGTCAGGCTTGGCCGAAATCTTGCTAAAGGCCGCTTCAGCGATCGCCATCAGGGGCTTAACATTGGTCGCTAAACCAGGATCCTTTTGCATCTTGATAGCGAGCGACAAAATGGAACTGCCCACCGAATCGAGGGTCGAAACATCGGAGCTGACCTCGATCAACTGCTGAATCAAAACGCCAAAAGCAGCCCCCAACTTGGACTGCTCCTCCATGTTCTTGCTCGTCTCGAGTTTTGATTGGAGTTTCACGGCTAGATTATTAAGTGCGTTGGTCAGAAGATGGTCATCAGCACCTGACAACTCCTTCATTTTCTGGACCACAGGCGAAACGTTTTCGGTCGAAAGAGAAAGCTTTCCGCTACCCGCCGCTTGGACCATGGCTTGCAGCTTAAGCCGATAGGCTTCGAGCTTAATGCTAGGCTCCAAATCTTGGACGGAATTGGTCAGCGCAATCGCCCCCTTGGACGGTGCCTCGATAATTTTTAGAGCTTCATCTACCCGATCCGAAAGCAAGTAAATGCCGGCCAAGGCATTGACGCCTGTCACCATGTATTTGTCGGTTTTGTCGACAGCCATCGCATCCCACGTAGACCTCAAGAAACGTTCCGCCCGTTCCTTTAGGCCTTGTTCCTCTGGCGTTTCTTCGGTCTTGTTCTTTCGGTGCTCGATTGCTGCCTGCTGGTATTCGCCCCACAGAATTTGTCCAAGCAAACTAGCACCGCCGCCGCTATTGTTGCCTTTACCAAGCGCGATGTGCATGGTGGCGTCATCGTAGCGCTTATGGATCAAATCCAATTTGACAAGATAATCCACTGCGCTTTGTGCTTCTTTCGAGCTCGGATCGACTTGGTTAAGCTGTGTTACGAGACGAACCAGCGGCGACACAAATGAGAGTTGACGCTGTGGAGGCAACTCAGAAATAATCTTTCCGAACCCCGTCAATGCAAATCCGCCGCTCTTGAGTGCTTTGTCTGTCCCTTTGCCGGAAACCATTAATTCTTGAGATAGGGCGATGGCTTCCCAATACAGTTCGGTTTTTAGATGGAGATACGATAACAAGAATTTTACGTCAAGAAGTTCTTCTCGCGAATCCGAGTCGCGAAACATCCTTAGTGCGCGTTGGTATAGTTCGATAGACTGCTTACGGTCTCGCGACGCTGAATCTTGGATGGTTTGGATTTGAGCTTGAATGGGTGCAGCGTTGCCGCCATTCTCAGCCGCGAGTTGCTGTTGCAAAACAGAGAGTCTCGATTCGGACGATTCCGCTCGATCCAATCTTTCTCGGGCCACTTTGATCGTGTCAACCCAAGCCTTGGTTATCGGCAATTTTTCATCTACCTTCTCAGCCGTTTCAATCCCTAATTCGCTCTTGCACTTTTCGGCCCTAGCTTGGTGTGTGCCTTTCTTCTTCAGAATCGCTTGAAGCAATTCACGAGCGGCCTTGCGATTGTTTCGGAATTTGTTGTCTTCTTTCTTTTCATCTTGAGTTTTACCCCAAGCCAAGCGAGCTTCCGCGATAGCCAATTGCAGATCAATCCATTCTGGTTCATCGCGATCTTTTGGCGTAGAACCTTTAAGAGCGTCGTCGCCTCGCTGAATTGCGGCTTCGTATTTTGCTACTTTTTCCGACGAGTCCAATCTAACAATCCCAGCAATAGATTGGACTCGCCATGTACGAAAAATCCCTTCTCCTTCATTTTCCGCAACTCGAATGTAGCTATTGCGGGCTTCGTCAATCTTGCCGAGCTGCAATTGGACTTTGGCAAGGTACGTTAGGCTAAGCATTCTAGGACCTGGCTGCCCGATCGATTTATCGACAACCCCGCTGAAGCTAGCTTCAGACTTTTCGAGCCATGTGCGCCATTCGGGTGCTCGCGAATCGTAAGTCAGCGCGATAAACTCCATCGTTTTCGCTTGAAGGATTTGCGATTGACGATAATCCTGTTGGTATTGCTCCCTCAGAGTTTTTAGTTCATTCAAGTCCTTTCCTTCAACCTTGATGGTCTTTATCTTGTCTCCTTCCATCGAAACGATGATGGGTTTTAGTTCCTCAGTGACTTGGTTATAGAGCTCGAGAGCTTCGGTGTATGCTTGACGCGCTTTCGAACGCCAGCTCTCGGATGAAACCACGTTTTCTGGTTTTTTACTCTCATCTAGAGCTGATTGAGCACGAGCCAGGAATAGATCGCCCAGTTTGGTTTGAGTTTCGCTGCGTCTGGAATGCGATGGAGCTGAGGCAAGAAATTCTTTGTAACCCTTTTCAATTGCTGCAATTCGCTCATCGCGTTGTTGCGGAGTTTTGACGCTTTGTAGTGACTCTTGCATCAAAATGACTTTTTCGAGCGGGAGATCCGCCATCATATTGGCCGGCAAGCGGTTCTTGGCGGCACTAATTTCCAAGTACTTGAGACCTTGTTCGTAGTATCCTTCCTCGCGCAATCGATTGAGAAACCGCTTGGCAGGTTCGTCGGCGCTGGCATTGGAAATTACTGCGAAAAACGTCCAAGTAGAGAGAATAGCCGCAGTGCAATTCCAATGGAGCGATGGCATGAGAGAAACCCTAAATTGCAATCGGTATTTTGCCGCATGTTGGTTGGCCGCAGCAAGACGAGACGAGATCGACCAACCTCATTATAGCCAATTACGGCCAAAGCATAGGACACTATTCGGAATCCCATTCCCGTGACAAAGGGTATTCTCGATCGGTGCTCTCTGTTGGAATGGACGAGGTCGAATCGGAAAGGAGCGGAGAAACAGTCCATGGAGAACTGTCCCAGCGATAGAAGCCTTCTTGCTTATCCTTGGTAATTGGCGAAACCATTGGCTCCGTCTCCTGCGGTTCCGCTTTCGCTGCGACAGTCGCCGATTCGGTCTCGCAAATATTTTCCAATGCGACTCGGCTGCTTGCAACCGAATCAAACTCGTCCTCTATTGCCGCTTGTCGAAAGACTGCATTGACGTGATCGAGTGCCACGACGCAATCGATCCATTCGGAAGCGCCGTCTAGAACGGGCGCGTCTACGACATCGACCGCGGATGACAAAGAGTCTGAAAAATCAGCTGGCTTGCAATTGTCGCGATAACAAGACTCAACTTTGTCGAAGACCTCCGCCAGTCGCAATCCGAGGCGAGCCGCAATCTTGCTACAGTCGTCAAACTCGGGCGAAAAGTGGATGGCTCCCGACGGTAATTCTGAAACTTTGCCTTTCACGACACCCCAGGGAGTTTGAACATCGACGGCCGCCCGGGGCAAAACCGTTCGAGCTTGCTTGCGATAACGAATTCCAAGCGTTCCGGTCTGTTGAAACAAAATAAACTCCATCGCCGTTCGGTCATTCGGTTTTGCGATCACGGTCAACAAGGTCCCTGGGCGGTTCTTTTTCATCTGGATGGGAACGGTGAATACGTCAAGCGCTCCCGCCTTCCAAAGTCGCTCAATGGCAAATCCTATTTGCTCTCCAGTAACATCGTCTAGATTGGACTCCATCACCAAGATGGAATCATCGTCCTGCTTCCTTGGCGTGAGTGCGTGTCCGAGTAAGATTCGGAGTAGATTGGGGCGATCTGGCATTTCTTTTCGACCGGCTCCGTAACCGATGCGTCCAACTTGCATTGGCGGTATGGATCCAAATTCGGTTGCCAATTCAGTAACTATGGCCGCACCGGTAGGTGTTGTCATTTCAATGGGGATTTGCGTCGGGGCGATCGGTACACCCACTAATAATTCGGCTGTCGCAGGGGCTGGGACACTTACCAATCCGTGAGCGATACGGATCTGCCCCGTTCCCGTTGGAACTGGCGACGCATAGGCTCGCTCGATTTTCAGCATGTCCCATGCGATGGCAACGCCCAGGATGTCAACTATGGAATCGATTGCCCCCACCTCATGAAACTGCACTCGATCGACGGTTGTGCCATGCACCTTGGCTTCAGCTCTTGCGATTCTTTCAAAAAGCCGCATCGCCAAGTCCCTTGCTCCAGACGAGATTTGCGCCTTTCGAAGCAGGGATACGATGTCCCGCAAATATCGGTGTGCATGTTCAGGGGGATGGTCGATTGATAAAAGTTTGCCTCGAAAGCCTTTCCTTGCGGTGTCCGCGACAGAAATTCGAACATCTCCTAAACCCATCGACACAATGGCCGCTTGCACTGACGATAGATCCGCGCCCGCATCGATTAGCGCCGCTAAAGTCATATCGCCGCTAATGCCGCTAAAGCAATCAAAATACGCAATCTGCATGATGAAACTCGTGGACTGATTCGTTTTTTCGTATTCGATGGTCGAAGATTCAAGCATTTTTGGCGTTGCCACCGCGACGGCCACCGATATACTACGCGATTCCCGAAACCTACAAGATAGTCGAAAACACGTTGAAGATCATACAAGGCAATTCCACTGTTCAAACAGTCGGAAATTGGCCTGAACAGATCGAAACCTGCCGGTTGGTTGGCGACGGTCCGTTTTGGGGTTCATCCGTCTAAAACTTGGAGTTAGTTAAAATGAAAGTCGTTTCGTCCATTGGGGCGTTAAAATATCGCCATCCCGATTGCCAAGTGGTTCGCCGCCGTGGTCGTATCTACGTGATTTGCAAAAGCAATCCACGATACAAGGTTCGACAAGGCATCGCGAAGAGCAAACGACGCAAACGCTAATGACCCGATCTTTCAACAGCTAGCGCCCTCAAGTTCGCCAGCGCCGTGAAGTTGAGAATCAAATGAAATTAAGAATCGGAGTTATTGGGCGAGGTCGCGACTGGCAGTCACGTTACCTACCTGCTCTCCGATCCATGCGAGATCGATTTCAGGTCGTCGGTGTCTACAATAGCGTATCGGTTCTCGCCGACTCGGCGGCCCGCGACCTTGACGCAGAGAGATTCGATAGTTTCCGCGCAATTACGGAGAGCCCAGGTCTCGACGCAGTTCTCGTGCTTGAGGACGATTGGTACCGGCTGATGCCTTTGATTGCTGCCTGCGATTATGGTAAAGGGGTCTTTTGTGGGGCTGAGCTGAATTTGGATTTTGGTACAGCCAATTTGATTCGCGATAAAATCTATTCTTCAGGTATCGCGTTCATGACGGAATTTCCGAGACGCTTTGCTCCGGCCACGCTCCGCCTCAAAGAATTGATTGCGACCAGACTAGGCAGGCCTAGATTGTTGTTCTGCCATCGACGACTTGCTTGTGAAAGCCATGAACTTCGCAATACGAAATCCCTCGACGCACGGTCACAAAGGGAACTCATCGAATTAGTGGATTGGTGCAGTTACATAGTTGCAGATGAGCCATGTTGGGTTCAAGCGATTCGCCATTGTCGAGCACACTCCATCCAAAGCGCCGACTATCAAATACTAAGTCTTGGATTCGGCTCGCCCGAAACCGACCCAAAGGGAATCCTCGCACAGATCAGCTGCGGTGCTTACATTCCGGAAGTTTGGCATGAAGCCATTGCGTATCGACCACCGGCAGCAATTCAAGTATGCTGCGAAAAAGGGGTTGCTTTCGTCGATTTACCAAGCACGCTGGTGTGGTTCGATGAAGCCGGTCGGCATCAAGAATCGCTCGATACGGAACTTCCTGTCGGTCAACAAATGCTTGGTCAGTTCCATCGCGCGATTACGGCACTCGTTCGGAAAGCAAACGATCTTGAGGACACGTGCAGAGCACTCCGAATTCTAGACTCTGCAAAGAAGAGCACGGAGACGCAGTCCCGCGTTGTACTTGGAAACTCTCTGTAGAAAATTCATTAAAGCCCGAAGGATTCACCGTTCGAACTGCGGTAGCAACGAATGAACCTGCAGTATCATCTTCGGCTGGGACAGTTGTGGGTCCGTTTGCGAGGGATCTCTGTCTACCAATTTGCCTAATACCAAGCAACTTACAGGAAGAGTTGCAGCGTCTGCACGCCACGCGCCTGGTAATACTTCAATGGTGAGTTTTGCTGCGCCGAATGGCCATTTCTCGTGAACAATCCAAGAGGTGTTGGGCGAAGGTTCATTCTCCGCTTCTAGAATGATCACAGTAGCAACATAGTCATACATGGATGCCGAGGAAATGGTGGGCAACTCTCCAATTGCGCCACGTTTAATAGCCTTCTGGATATTCGGATCAGTCAAAATCTCTTTCGAAAGAGACTCGAGCTCCCGTCGCCAAACTGCCGCAGAGCGACCAGAAAGCGTGGATGATTGTTCTGACAATTGCCGTATCGCAGTATAGTATTCTCCGACCATTTGAGGTCGGCTAAGCTCCGGGGTATCGTACCATTTTTTTTGGAGGGACCTCAATTGCGCTATGGTTTCGGAAATGGAGTTTGCGCTGGTCTCCGGAGGAGCGACTGCGACGGACTCAGATTTCAAATTGCTGGATTCTTCCCTGAGTGCTTTCGCTGCTTTTTTTGAATGGATGTCCGACGAGATTTCTCTGTCTAGACTTGGAAAACTTTTGTTCGGCCACGTTGTGGATCGATTGCGAAGCTCACGCGAATCTTGAGATGAATTTCCAATCGGGGTATTCCTAAGCTTCTCAGGCACAATCCATGGGACATACTCCGCGACAACAGGCCCAGCCGAACCGATGTCCTTGCCGAATCCATACCACATGATCGACGTGGCGATCGGAAGCGCGGCCAAACCACCTAGTACCGGCGGGATGATTTTACGAAAGGCGGAAACTTCTCGCGGCCTAGGTCGACGCAAGGTCGATTCGAGAACGCTCCAGTCTGGCCCACGCAACAGCTCACCATCGGTACCGGGGTCTTCGTGTTCGATTTCCAATTCCAATTGCGGAATCGGAATTTGCTGCAATGAGCATTCCTCGCCTTTCATCTCCTCATCCATCGCGCTCGGATCCCAAATCCACTCTTCCCCACAATTGGGGCAGTGAATAGCGACCGGAACGGAGTCGTCTTCCAATCGTTCCGGTTCAATAAAATGGGTCCCGCAAACTTTGCAGAGTTCGAACTGCCGCATGGAAGAGCACCGAAAAAGTGAATTAGACGAAATTACTCAGCGACATTTTAGATCTCGCGAGTCCGGTCGCTGTTCTCATTAAGAATAGCAACCAAAATTTTGATTTGCATGCGTAAAGCTCCGAAAACCTATTGGTTCTGCCCGAGTGCTTCGTCATGACTAAAAAATAGGACCGGGATCAAATTGGTGCTCGGCACTCCGCGCCGAAAACTACGGCTTAAAGTGTAGCTCGGCACTAAGTGCCGAAAACTACGGCACGGAGTGTAGCTCGGCACTCCGTGCCGAAAACTACGGCACGGAGTGCCGTGCTACACTGAAAACTACGGCACGAGTGCCCTGCTACACCGGAAATACAGCCCCCCCTAAGAATTAGACTTGAAGCCGCTTTGGCTGCAAAAACGAAGCGATTGAAGAAGGATTTGGAATGGCTATCAATTACCGAATTACGAATGAGACTTGGCTGATGGGAGAATTTGGAACATACTCTGTGAATGGCGGCATTTAATTAGCGGTAATTAATTGTTTCGTTGCCGCGGTCCCACCCAATTGACCACCCCTTACGATCCCCTCCTTATGCTTCTACGCAACGCGCGGCTCGGCTTTATTGCCATAATCGCCTTGGTTTCTCTCCGTTTTGTGATTGGCTTTCACTTCTATATGGAGGGATCAACTAAGGTTCGAGAAGGTGGGTTTTCGTCCACTGGTTTTTTGACTTCAGCCAAGGGGCCGTTTGCAAAAAGATTCCAATCGATGGTTGCTGATTTCGACGGCTCCATTCGCTTGGACACTGGCAAGGACAAGGAAAAGCCTGAAACGAAGGACGATTATAAATACGGTGCCCTTAAACAAGCCTACGATGGATTCGCCGCAGAGGCAGCCGCGTTGTACAAGTTTACGGAGGAACAATCGGCCGACTCCAAGAAGATTATCGAAGAGTGCCGAAAAGAACTTGTAGAGACTTACACCAACTACAAGTCGGAAATAGACGAATACAAAAACGGTATGCCACGTATCGCTTCACTCGAAAAGGATGAGATGCGATCCAATGTCGCGTCGATGCGCAAACAAAGGGATGAGATAGAGTCAAAATGGAAATCGCTGCCCAAACTGGCTTTAAACGACATCGACAAGATTAGCAATGAACTAGAAAGACGAATCAATTCTCTGGCCACGGAACAGCAATCTACGTTCGACACGAAGAAGATCTATGCCAGTTTCAGGCTGCCGAGCAATGCGCCAATCGATGTTAAACTCATCGACAAGTATCTACCCATATTCGATATGAGCGTAGGAATCCTGTTGATGCTGGGACTGCTGACTCCGCTGGCGGGATTGGCTGCAGGGATCTTCCTTGGTTCAGTAGTCTTGACACAGTTCCCAGGCAGCCACGGATCACTGCCAACCTACTATCAGGCAATCGAGATGGTTGCCTGCTTCTTCCTGGCGTTTTCCGACGCTGGGCGATACGCTGGATTAGACTTTTTCCCTTGGAGTTTTTGGCATCGTAACCAGAAGTCTCCTCGGGCTAGACTTAAATACTAATCAAGTACTTGTCCCCCAATTGATTGACAATAAAACCCTAACTATCCGATCACGATAGGAGTATTCAAAATGACCCCGTTAAGCCCAGAAGATCGCACTACCGGAAAAAACAATTTTGATGAAGCGGTAGGCTTCACTCGTCGCGAGTTCATGCAAGGTGTAGTAGCTGCGGGCGCCGTTTCCGGAGGCGGACTCGGTGCAATGTATTTTGGTTATGAGAAGGTCAATAATCCAGTCCGAATTGGCATCATTGGGACCGGCGATGAAGGAAATGTACTGATCGGTGGTTGTACACCGGACTACGTCCAGGTCACTGCCATCGCAGACATTCGACCTTACAGTATTTATCGTGCGTTTCATGGCGACTGGTCGTCTCCTGCCGCCAACGCGGCTCGCCCCGGATTGATTAAGCAATACAAATACGCGAGCGAAGCCGAGGCTCGGAAGAATGTAAAGGTCTATGACGCTAGCAACGGTGGCATTGAAGCTTTGCTCGACGACGATTCCATTGAAGGCGTGATAATCGCTTTGCCACTTCACTTGCATGCTCCCATCGCTGTGCAAGCGATGAACCGTGGCTTACACGTTTTGACAGAGAAATTGATGGCTCATAACGTGGCACAGTGCAAGGTTATGGCGAGAGTGGCTGGAATGAAAAACGACAAAAATGGAAAACCCATCCATTGTGCGACGGGTCACCAACGCCATTACAGCGTGCTTTACGACAACGCGGTCCACATGCTGCGATGGGGCATGATTGGTCAGTTGCATCATATTCGCGCCCAGTGGCATCGAGGCAATCTACCGGGCAAGGATTCCTGGCAGCCGCCGATTCCTGGCACTGACGGTGGCAAACCTGGCAAAATCGAAGCCGAATTAGCTAAATTCGAAAAGGATTTGGCTGCAGCGTCAAGTCCGTCTGAGAAAGACTTGCTCTTGAAGAAAGTTTCGCAATGGGCTGCGTGGACAAAGGATATTGTAGATGCTGCCAGATTCGGATATGTAGAAAAGCAGATGGGAAGTTATACGCGATCGGCTATCGAGGAGTTGATTCGATGGCGGACCTTTGACAGGACGGGTGGCGGTCTGATGGCCGAACTGGGTAGCCATCAATTGGATGCCTCAACCATTTTCTGCAGCGCTCTGCGAACCGACGGAAAGAAGGCGCACCCGCTCACGGTTCACGCCGTCGGTGGTCGACATATCTTCCCGGCAGACCGCGATGCAGAAGACCACGTCTACTGTTCATTCGAGTTCCCGGGCCCTGACTATAGCGAAACGTTCGACGCTGGTTACAAAATTCCTAATGTAAAAAAGATACCGTCCTATAAAGAAGACCCGAACAAAAAAATCGTGGTCAATTATTCGTCGATCAACGGCAATGGTTTTGGTGGCTATGGCGAAGTCGTGTTGGGCACCAAGGGCACGATGATCATCGACCAAGAGAAAGAGGTCATGCTGTACGCGGGCTCCGACTCCTCGGCATCAGCCGGCGTGAAATCCAACAAGGGCGGCTACGCTCTCGATACGCAATCGAGCGGCGGTGCGGCCGCCCCGATCGCAAAAGCCGCCTCGGGCGGTGGACCTCCGAGCAAGGGTTACACCGAAGAAATTGAACACTGGGCTTACTGCATACGCAATCCTGACCCTGCAAATCGTCCCAAGTGCTATCCTGAAGTTGCCATGGCTGATGCGGTCATCGCCTTGACCACGAACGTCGCAATGAAAAGGGGTGCGCGGGGCGAAGCCGGTTGGATCAAATTCGATGAAGCATGGTTCGATACCAAGTCGGACGAAACTCCGGACGGGAGTAGCGTGGTTGAGGAAAAGTCGAGGCTCGAGAAATATGAGATACACGGCGGTAAGTCCTCTACTGCTTAGCTTCCAGGCTAGTCTAAACATTTCCCCGACTGGCAAGGCAACCAAGTGACGGCAGATCTGATTTTGAACGATAAGAAACATCCCGGAAGCCTATCTGGCCGAATGTTTGTTGTCCCATTCGTTCTTGTGCTCGTGGTCTTGGGAGGACTCATGTTTGCAGTGGCTGCACGCTTTCAATCCATCATGGCGCAATTAGAAGAATCCAGGTCGCTTTGGCCAACTGCTTCTCAAGAACTCGGACTGCGATACGATCGAATGAACGATTTTTTTAATAATGTATCTGTAGCCGATGCGGTCAAACAAGATTGGATGAATTGTCAGACGGAGTTCAGGGCTTCGAGCCAGTTTGATCGGCAATCGATCGCGTCGCAACGGATCGAGAATCGGATCCGGCAATCCCTCGATGAGCTTCAGCGAAACTTTACAGATTTCGAAAAGCCTGAAATTCTTAAACTGACAAAAATGGAAGGCCGTCGAAAGAAATCTCAGGAAGGTATCGTTGGTTGGTTGACGGTTCAGGGATTAAGGCTCAAGTTGCCACCCATTTACGATCCAATAGTGAAGAACAAATAGACAGAGAGATGGATTGGAATAGCTACCTAGGTCACGAACGACAGAGAAGTTGGTTTCGGAACGCAATTCAAAAAAATCGACTTGCGAGCACGTTCCTCATGGTCGGCCCAGATGGAATCGGCAAGAGGACATTTGCGAGGTTGATCGCGAAGACCATGCTGTGTACAGGGTCTGAGCCGTCTGCATTCGCTCCCTGCGGCCGATGCGAAGCGTGTGCGCAAATCGAAGCCAGTTCGCATCCCGACCTCATCGAAATCGCTAGACGTCCGGACAAGACCGGCTTGGTTCTAGAACAATTAGTGGGCGAAGGGGAAAGGCGGATGCGCGAAGGGTTGTGCTACGAACTTCGTATGAAACCCTATTCCGGACGACGCAAGATCGCCATCGTGGACGACGCAGACACGATCGCAGAGGAAGGAGCTAATAGTTTGCTCAAGACCCTGGAGGAACCTCCGGCGGGTTCCCTCATCTTTCTGATTAGTACCAGCGTTCAACGGCAGCTTCCGACGATACGATCGCGATGCCAAATGGCTCGCTTCCAACCTTTGACCGTGGATTGCTTGGCGCAATTGATCTTGCGAATGGGATTGGCGGAGAATCCAGTTATCGCAATGAATTTGGCCGCTCAAGCTGGCGGTTCCATGGCTACCGTCGCGAACTGGACAAACGACGAACTCAATTCGTTTCGTTTAGAATTATTTCACCAGCTTGTTCAGCGTCCGCTAGACTTTACCAAGCTCGCCAAAGCAGTTCAGGGCAATATGGAGTCGGTTGGAGCGGACTCGCAACCGAGGCGAGAACGGCTCAAGGTCATCTTGGATTTCGCATTGCAGTTTTATCGATCTGGAATGCAATCACGATTAAGAGCTCAATCGGCTCAAGCGGACAACGCGACTGACATCGTGCGTTATGGTCACCTGATGTCTTTGCATTCCGATGTATTTGTCACTGCCATTAATCGCTGCTTGGAGGCCCGCGAGCATTTGGACCGAATGGTTAGCCCGGCGTCACTCATCGAAGCCTGGGCAGCCGACCTCGCAGTCATCTCACAAGCGTAAATCGATCAACCGAGAGCCGCAAGCCTCACCCTTACCCACAGCTTTTTTTGGCTTCCTCAAACGATTATGCTTTTTGTTCCTCGAGTGTTGGAACAGCAATCTCTGCGACGATACTATCTAGTATCTGCTCGCTTGTCATGCGACGCAAACGGCTTTCTGGTCGCAATATCAAGCGATGCGCCATCACGGGCGCAATCGTTTTTTTAACATCATCGGGTTGCACATAGTTTCGACCACGAATCGCTGCCATCGCCTGAGAGGCGCGAAAAATTGCGATTGTGGCTCTTGGTCCGCCCCCCAGAGCTAAATCGGAATGCGAGCGTGTCTCATGCACGATTTGCAGCATATAGTGCCGAACTTTCGGGTCGACATACACTTGCTTGACCAGCTGCTGAACCTGAACAATCTCTTCTGCCGAAACGACGCTCGTCAATGAATGAATCGGGTGCTCGCGTTCGAGCATTTGCATCATGCGCAGTTCCTCTTCCATTGATGGATATCCCAACGAGAACTTCATAAAGAAGCGATCTAGCTGAGCCTCTGGCAACGGGAAAGTCCCTTCATGATCGATTGGGTTTTGCGTAGCAATAACAAGGAAGGGGTTCGGCAGTCTGTGTGTGACTCCATCGATAGTAGCACACGATTCCGCCATGGCTTCCAACAACGCTGATTGAGCTCGTGGAGTCGTGCGATTGATCTCGTCGGCTAGCAGGATGTTGGTGAACAAAGGGCCTGGCCGGAACTCGAATTCGCTCGTCTTCTGATTGAATATGGCAGCACCTGTGATGTCGCTCGGCAGCAAGTCAGGGGTGCACTGTACGCGTTTGAAGGTACAGCCTACGCTTGCTGCCAAGGCTCGAGCGAGCATGGTCTTTGCCACCCCAGGCACATCCTCCAGCAAGATATGTCCGCCGGAGAACCATGACACCAAAGACAAGACTAACTGCTTTCGTTTGCCGACAATTGCCTTTTCGATGTTGGCAATGATCCGCTTGGATGACTCATGAACCAGCTGCGACATGTTTTTGTAAGGAGTAAGGAGTAAGCCATTTGCTTAGTAGCAAATAACGCAAATCGCAAATAACAAATGGCAAATAACAAATGGCAAATATAGCTTATAGCTTACAGCTTATAGCTTTCTCCACAGTGGGACCAAATTTCTAAGAATCGCCGTCGCTCGCTCGCCATTGGGTTTAAGTTGCACATGTCGATTTGCGGGTAGCTCGCCAAGCTCCATGTGGACTCGCAATGTGTTGCGGGGTAGTAGACTTGGGAATTTATCCGCCCACTCGACAATCGTAACTGCGTCGGCATCGAACATTTCCTCAATGCCCAGCTCTAGCATTTCGTCTACGTCTCCAATTCGGTACGCGTCCAGATGGAAAATTGGGGGCTGGCTGTCGTACTCGTGAACCAACATAAACGTTGGACTACTGACAGCTTCCGGCCGAGCACCAATTGAAATGGCAAAAAATCGAGTCCACTGGGTTTTTCCCGCCCCAAGTGTACCTGACAAAGCGATGGCTAGAGGAACGGTTATTAGACTCGCTACTTGCTCCGCTAACAACCGACAGTCGGCTAGGTCCTCTATGCTGATTTCGCAATGCAACGGTTCGAGGTTCAGTGATAATAACTTGATGGTCACGTGACTATTCAACAAGGACTTTGGCTATCTTCGGTCGGGCCATCCCAGACCTAGCATTACGTCGGGATCGCTCAATTGACTTGCATTTGGGCTGCAGATTCTGGCAAAAAAGAGATCTTCGGTCCCGGGAATTGGCACAACTTTGAACTTCGAGAGTTCATCGACAACCGGACCGAGGAGACGTAACGACTGTCTGAGATCGTCGACCTTGAAGTTCTTTGGCAACCGAACTGGTACCACGCGAATTAGCTTGCGACGAACTTCGCGGGTTGTTAGCCAAACCGTGTCATCGCTGATTGGGACGAGTTCTAGGGCGAAATCGGTCAGAAATCGCTTAGCAACCTGAGGGAATGTTCTGCCGGCCAAGACAATCGCGGCTAACTCATTTGGGGTCAAGCCATGTCTCCACGCGTTTTGCCAATCGATTACGAGATTCAAATTGGTCTCAGCCGCGGCGGTCATTAGAAGATCCGGGATCGGCCTTCTTTCGGGTGCATGGACAGTCGGGCGTATTCGACGCTCGAACGCAGTGGAACTCTTGTTCCATTGACTTGTGGAAAAGATCCGCCCTGACTCGGGTGTTTTATACCAAGGATTCGCATCATCCAATTTTCGGACACTCGCTAATTCGGCAAGTGATGCTTGCATGTTTGCTTTTTCGATCGCAGTGGCTTGTTCCGTCCATTTCAACTGTCCTTCGGAAAAACTGCACACATCATCGCACCCCCACAATTTAATCAGAGTACCGCAACCGGCTTGTTCAGCCCCCTCTGGGAAAAGACCTACGATGGACCAATCGATTTGCATCTTTAAATCCATCCTCTTTTTTGGGGCGGAAATAACCGGCAATCGAAGATCACCCAATGTCCATTCCAATCCTTGGCTTTGGACGATCTCTTCCACTATGGCTGCAACAGATTTGTTTTCCGCGTCGATTTCAATCTTCTGCGTAATGTCGATTCCCGCAACTCGGCAGGATTGCCAATCGACAGTGATTCCAATTCCGGATAGCCTTCCGAACAAATCGATACACCGGAGTAAACTAGTGTTGCGATCTTTGACCGCAGCCAAAACCATTTTATCGCTTTTGTCCCAACTTGGAATCGGATGCGGCTTGGGGTGTATTTCCATTTCCTGGTAGACATCAGCCTCTTCGATGATCAACTCGGTCGAATCATTGTTCGTGGTCAAAATCTCGCCCAGGGTATTGTTCCCGCCTAGAATCCAAGGAAGTGGACTGTCGAATGCAGAAAGTTGTGAATCATCATCCAGCGGTGCGCCTGCTACCAAGGGTTTGCCGCCAGAGGCGGAGTCTAGATTTGGAAGTGTGGGGGCATCGAAGGGTGGAAGAGTTTTCTCTTGGGACATTTCAATGAGAGGATGATTATCGTCCTGAGTCGCTGGAGTAGCTTCGGAAGAAGAATTCAGATCCAATTCCTTTAGCGCATTCGAGTCTGGCTTGTCGATGGCAGGCAGTGAGCTTGCAACGGTTGGGGTTTCTGCAATTGGTTTGCTCTTACTGCCAACCATTTGTAGGAACACTACAAAGCCCCCAATCGCGCAAAGAGAGCCGGAAATCGCGATGGTAGCAAGTGTCAGCCATTGCCTGCGTTTGGCCAAAGCATTACTTTGCCAAGCTTGACGGTGAATCGGCCTATCCGCGGCCGAAGCAACCATTGGAGTGATAGGATTTAATGTTGATGGAATAGGAATGAAGTCAGGCTCGTTGGCGGATTTGAATCGCAAGCCTGAATCACCTTGGTGTTCGGACCGAGAGGAGACATCCTCGTTTGGCAATATCTCATTCCAGTCAAAGTCCCCTACCTTAGTCATCGCAGTTGAGTCAACGATTGGCGCACTTGCTCGTGGCCCAGTCGTCGGTGCGGGCCTAGCCGCCGTCTTGTTGGCAGGGGAGATCGCTGGGACGGCGATCGGCCCTTTGCATTTTGGGCAAGGCAAAGTCTGTCCGAGCATTGGCTCGTGGCGCACGATGATTTTGCTTGAGCAATGGGGGCAAGCGAGTCGAAAAGGGTCCACGGGTGGCACCGAACCTAGGCAATGGAAAAAGCAGTCGCGACAATATTCCTATAATATCCCGGCTAGGACACAACAAGCAAAGGCGGCTTCTCTTTCGGACGGGAATTCCCTATCTTTAGTCCTATGCTGCTACCGATTTTCCCATCCGTCCTTGATTTTTGCCTGTTTGCCTCTACAACTTCGTTGGATGGTAGTTTAAGCGGCAATTTGATTGCCCTGATCGCTTTATGCGCTATGGAGATCGTGCTCGGCATCGACAATTTGGTTTTCCTGTCCGTCTTGTCTAGCAAATTGCCGAAAGAACAACAAAAGTCAGCTCGGCTTTTTGGGCTCGCGTTGGCGATGGGAATGCGGATCGCGTTACTCGCCACTTTATTCTTGATCATGAAATTGAAAGATCCGATTTTTTCATTGGACATTATTCCGTTAGGCCCTGCCGCATTAGAATGGTTAGCAGACCATCCCGAGATTAATAGCGTTTCAATCAAAGACCTGATTTTGATTGCTGGCGGATTGTTTTTGCTTTGGAAAAGTGTTAAAGAAATTCATCACCTGGTAGACCGGCAGCATTCGGAGCATTCAATAAAACCTCCGCCAAGCTATGCATCCGTGCTTGTTCAAGTGATGGTGTTGGACATCGTGTTTTCGTTGGATTCCGTGATCACAGCGGTTGGAATGGCCGACCAACTTTGGGTCATGATAACGGCTGTCATCGTTTCCGTAATCATCATGATGTTGTTTTCGACTAGGGTAGCCGTCTTTGTCGAGCAGAACCCAACCGTCAAGATGCTTGCCGTAGCGTTTCTGGTCATGATAGGTGCCATGCTGGTGGCAGATGGGTGCGGAACACACGTAAGCAAAGGTTATGTCTATTTCGCAATGTTGTTTGCGCTCGGCGTGGAGATCTTGAATCTGCGAGCACGTGGAAAGAGTGAGGAAGTCACGTATTAGAAGCGTTGATTTGATTGTACTAGGCGCGGGCTTGGCTGGATCAGCCATGGCTTGGCAAGCGCATTGGCGAGGGTGGTCCGTCGCACTCATCGATAGGCTTGATGTTCAGACTTCTTCGAGGGTGGCTGCTGGCTTAGTGACTCCCATTACCGGTTCTCGCGCCGCTGCTAGCTGGCGATGGAATGAGTTTTATTCAGTCGCGGAACATTTTTACACTCAAGTCGAGCATGCTACAGCGGCTTCTATCTGGCACGTAGAGCCAGCCCTACGCGTTTTTCGAAGCGAAAAGGAAAAGGCCCTATTTGAAAACAAGTGGATCGAACCGAGGCCTTCTGCGGATACGGTCTCGATTCGCGCGAAATCGGTTTTGCATCCTAGAACCATTGGCTGGAAGGCACCGTTTGGAATGTCTAGTATGGAACCCGCTGCGAGAATCGATACAGCCGCATATTTATCTGCAACCCAGCGTTTCTTTGAAGGGCGAGATGCGTTCATCAAGTTCAACCTCAACTGCGATAGGGACATCGTTTTCGATTCTCAAAATGTTGAATATCCATTGACGATTGCGACTCTTCAGATAGCTGGAAAGCGCATCGTTTTTTGCCAGGGAATTGCAGCGAGGGAAAACCGTGTTTTTAATGATTTGCCACTGCATCCAGCTCGCGGCGACATTCTAGTTGTGTTGAGTCCGAACGTGCTTATCGATCAAGTAATTCACCACGACGCTTGGGTAGTTCCATTCGGAGCAGGACGATTCGTAGTGGGCGCGACATATGATCGCGCGTTGTTGGTGGATCAGGACGAACACAACCAAGAAAGAGCGAAGCAATTTCGAGACGAGCTCATGCGGCGTTGGGAATCGCTGACTGAAGGTTCGTTCCTTGGTGGGCAGCACGTCGTCCAGGAACAGCGTTGGGCAATTCGACCTGCGAGTTATGATCGCCATCCCTTGATAGGTCCACACGAATTACATAGAAACGTTTTCTGTTTGAATGGATTGGGGTCAAAGGGTACGCTTATGGCGCCTCTCTTGGCCGAGATGCTTATCGATGCGATGGGTGGGGAGCCGATCGATCCAGCGTTGTTGAGGTCGCGTCGAAAGTAGATCATGCACTTCACAGTGGAAGCCCAGAAATTTGCGATGCCCTATCTGACGGTTGGATCGATTGCGATCGACGCTACATGCGGCAACGGATTTGATACTCTGTTCCTCGCTGAACAGGTTGGAAGAACGGGCGTTGTGTACGGTATTGATATTCAGGAACGCTCCATCGAAACGGTTCGTGGAAAGTTGCTCGAAAGGGGCGAGCAGTCGCAGTGCCGATTGTTTGTTGGGTCCCATGAACATTTGAGCACGATGGTTGAACCTGTTCACGCAGGTTTGGTATCAGTCGTAATGTTCAATTTGGGATACCTACCAACTGGGGACAAATCCATCGTCACGGGGTCGGAAACCACATTGAAGGGTCTTCAACAGGCATTCGAATTGATCCGGACAGGCGGGCTTATTAGTGTTTTGGCTTACCCTGGCCATCCGGGTGGATGGGAGGAAGTGCGAAGCGTTGCAAATTGGATTGAGCAAAATGCGTTTGCGATGCAAGTAGGAAAATTTCAAGACCCGAACAATGTCAATAGTCCTATTTTGTGGACGTTGAATAAGTCTGACGTACAGCCGACGCCTCCGACTAGAATGTCATCCGCATTTACCTGACGAATGAGTATTTCCTCACGACGATTCTTTCATCCTATGGTGCGATCTACTAAGTTTCCGTTTGATTTGATTCATTCGGACAGCAAAACACTAGCGCGACGAGGTCGATTGCATTTGCCACATGGCGTGGTGGAAACTCCTGCATTCATGCCTGTCGGCACTCAAGCCACGGTCAAAGGGCTGACTGTCGATCAAGTTGCGAAAACCGGCGCATCTATTTTGCTCGGCAACACGTACCACCTGTCGTTGCGACCGGGCAGTTCGTTGATTGCGGAACTGGGCGGCTTGCATCGATTCATGGGTTGGCATCAACCTATTTTGACAGACAGTGGAGGTTTCCAAATCTTTTCTCTTGGGGACATGAATCAAGTTACGGAGAAAGGTGCAACCTTCAAGTCGCATTTAGATGGCTCAACGATTCATCTTCGGCCAGAGGATTCGATACGTATTCAGGAAGAGTTGGGCAGCGATATTGCCATGGTATTGGACCACGTCATCGGTTTACCTGCGACCGACGAAGCAGTCAAAGACGCAAGCGATCGAAGCGTTCGTTGGGCCCAGAGATGCAAGGATGTAGCGGTACGCAGTGACCAAGCTAAATTTGCCATCGTTCAGGGAGGCCTCAACCCAGATTTGAGAACCCAATGTGCAGAGCAGCTGATTCAAATAGGGTTCGATGGTTATGCCGTCGGTGGGTTGAGTGTGGGTGAACCGCCTCCAGAAATGTACCTAATCCTCGATAGGATTTGTCCGGTCTTGCCGACAGATCAGCCACGTTACTTGATGGGGGTTGGCCGACCCATCGACTTGGTTGAGGGAATCGCACGAGGAATCGATATGTTTGATTGTGTTATGCCCACCCGCAATGGTCGCAATGCTTCGGCGTTTACCGCCAACGGGCCGCTGAAAATGCGAAATCAATGCCATGCCAAAGACGAATCTCCCATCGAGGCGGATTGTCCTTGCTTGGCATGCAAACACAGTCGGGCCTACATTCGACATCTTTTCCAAGCTGATGAAATGCTCGGCCCAACGTTGTTGTCGATTCACAATCTGACGTTTTATCAGCGTCTAATGGGTTGGGCAAGGCTGGCCATCGAACAAGATCGATTCGATGCTTTTCTGACGGAACAGCGCGAAAAACTGGCGATGTAATTCGGTCCCTTGAGGCAACGCTGCAACGCAGGAGCCAATCTACATGTAGAGGTGCTTCATGCAGATTTGCGACCAGTTCTCAAGACGCTCCATTTCGGACTTGATTGTTTCAATGGATTGAAAACCGCTGTCCTCGAGATGATCCTCACGCGTTTGAACTTTGCAGGAGGCAAGCTGCATGATGTGGACTATTCCCAAGTGTACGCGGCCAACTTCGGTCGAATCGTCATAGATTAAGCCAACGATTCGATGTTGCCCGTTGCACTCGATCGCAACTTCTTCATCGAGTTCACGCTGCATGCCAGTGCGGTACCAATCCTCACCCGTTGCGTCCTCAATCGAAATGTGACCGCCGATACCAATGGAACGTAGAGCATGCAGCCTTTTTTCTCCTTGCCCTTTTCCGCGAGTATATTGAAAGACTCGAGTTCCATTCGCGTCGCTACATTCAAGAATCACGTAGGGAATCAGTTGTTTAAAGGATGGATCGGTTTCAACCAAACTTCTTGGTCGAAACGACTGATTTTGACGGTCTAAAATGGTCGAAAGGTAACGATCGACATTGGGTTGGAAGCCAGAAAAAGGTCCAAGCTGATCAAGCAATTGAGCAGGAATTACGAGAACTTCTTCGTCTTTGGACATATGCAACGGCGTTTTCTACGGGATTTAGTCGAATTTGGAGAGCTGCCCTCGGGAAAACAGGGTTCCCTTGACCTGTTGATTTCCGATACCATACACGGTTTGGCAAACGCTGCCTATTCGCTTTTTCAACCAATTTGCAACCCAAATCCACTCCTTCAACAGCCGACCAAGAGCAAGCATGAGTGCACTTTTCCTTTCATATGTTTCACGTGTTGGATACTTAAGGTATTTGGCGGCTTTGCTGGTGACTGCATTTCCTCTCGGAGTTACGGCATTGGCAGAGGAAAAGCCGTTGCCTGCCAGCAAACTCTTCCCAGCTGATACACAAGCGCTATTCTCGTTGCCAAATTCCGAGGGTTTCTTGGAAGGCTGGAACAAAACTCAACTCGGCAAATTAGCCGCCGACGAAAAACTAAAGGATTTTTGGGCTACCCAACGTCAAGAGATTCAAAATCGCTTTAGCGAGGCCGGATGGCAACTCAATTTGGAAATCGAAGACCTAAATGAAATTGCAGGTGGACAAACAAGTTTGGGGTGGATATCGCGGATAAAAGATTCGAACAAACCCTTTTCAATTGCGATGGTGATCGATGTCTTAGACCGAAGCGACGCCGCAGAGCGCTTTCTGAAGAGGATCGATACGGAACTAAAGGAAAGAAAAGCGACGCCTAAGTCGATCGCAGTTTCTGGAGCAAAGGTGGTCCAATACACGCTTCCAAAATTCGCAGGCGACGTTCGCGCTAACGAATCCTTCTATTGTATTTCGAAAAACCAACTTCTTGCGTCAGACGATCTTGTCACGATGACTGAGTTGCTACAAGCCCAGGGCGGCACCAAAGAAGATTCACTTGCAAATTCGGACTTGTATAAACAAGTCCAGTCGAAAATACCATGCGAAGGGAACGAACCGGAAATAGAATACTTTTTGCGACCCATTGGATTTGCAAAACTGCTACGGTCCATATCAGGCAAGCCAACCAAAAACCAATCGGATATTTTGCTGATCCTTGACAAAGAAGGCTTCAGTGATTTGCAGTGCGTTGCTGGCAATGTTCAGATATCAACCGAGAACTTTGACTTCTTGCACCATGCTCACATGGTTGCAAAGAAGCCCTCCACCAAAGCGGTGCAGATCCTAGACTTCCCAAATGTCTCCAAACTATTGGCACCCGAATGGATCAACAGAGAGACCGCTTCCGTTTTGTCATTGTCGTGGAATATCAAGGAAGCCTTTCCAAAGTTCCGCGGCATCGTAGACGCCTTGGTTAGTCCAGGTGCGTTTGATGGAATGATCGAAGGCATGCGAGATGACCCGCAAGGTCCACAGATCGATATCGTAAAAGATGTGCTGCCATATTTGTCAACGGAGTTTCACGTCGTTACGGAAGTCGTTAAGCCTATCTCGCCCGATAGCAAGCGGTCTATGGTCATTTTGAAGCTAAACGATCCACAAACGAAATTACCAAAAATCTTAGATCGATATGGAAAAGGGGAACCCGATTCCAAACCGATCGATTTCGAAGGACATCGCATTTGGAGTTTCGAAAACAAAGAAGACGCTGAAATCGAGTTGGACTTTACCAGCAACAAAGATTCAAAGAAACAGGCAGAAAGCGATGACAACGAGCCGCTTCTCGACAAGTGGGCCATCAGCATATTTGCAGACTACTTCATTTTCGCTTCCGATGTCGAAATGATCAAAGATGCCATTATGAGAGCCAAAAACGGTATCGATATGAGATCATTTGAAACAGAAACCGATGTTGCCAAGGTGACCGAAATGCTTGAAAAAGTTTCGGGAAAGGACGGCAGAAGCATGAATCAAATAACAAGGTCGGACCGTGCCTTTGAAATGCAGTACGAGCTATTCCGTCAGGACATACTCCCTGAGTCTCGAAGCATGTTGGCCACTGTCCTCGACAAGATTTTGAAGCCAAAGGACGGGCGACATACCCAAGTACAAAGAGTCAAGGGTGCTACGCTACCGCCATTTGCGGCAATTCGTGACTACTTTACAGCGTCTGGCGGAATAGTCCGAACCGAAGAAGATGGCTGGTCCCTTCAGGGGTTTATTTTGAACAACTAAACAAATGACAAATCGACAGGGGCAAGTAACCGATCAAGTTCGTCAAGAAGGGCGAATCCAAGAGTTGGAATTCGTGGTTACGCATATTCAAAAGACCGTCGAAGAGCTCAATACCGCAATGCTCTTACAGCAAAAGACAATCGATGTGCTTTGTCGGCAACTTGAGCAAGCCAAGTCCGACGTTCGATCGATGCTAGGCGTTGACAATTCGCCACGATCGTTAGCCGACGATAAACCGCCGCACTACTAACTGTCTAGTACTGACGCTAGCAGCGTCAGCAACGTAGGACGCTGCTAGCGTCCTTACCCGAACAACAATAATCTGAGCAAAGTTCTAGGTGTCGACACCAGAACTATTGGGTGCAAGCGGTACTTTGTTTTGTTTGGTTTCGGTCTTTTCACGCCAAGGTTCTTTTTTGCGATAGCTTTCAAGTTCAGCTTCCAATTGTTCCAGTTGTGCTTCGTGGCTTTCTCGACCAAGCTCCACAGCTTTTTCCGACCATTCCACTGCCTTGTCGAATTGACCTGTTTCGGCGTAGGCAGCGGCGAGGGTACTCAGAATATGTGGTCTCTTGTAGTCGGTCAGCATGCATGCTTCTAATCCGAGTTCCAATGCCCGCTTGCCGTCTCGGACATCAGGTACAAGGCTCGTCGATAGCGTCCATGACAAGTTGTTTAAAATGTCAGACCGCTCCTTATTGTTGTCCTTTGGCAATAGTTCCAATGCTTTTTCAAAATCGGATATTGCCTTGGAGTAGTCTTTCATGGCTAGCAGCGTGTCTCCTCGCAGCGAATAGGCTAACCAATACTCCGAATCATGCTTGATTATCTGACTAAATACTTTGATCGCTTCGTTTTGGCGGTCATCCAGTGAGTAGAGCAGTCCAAGATCCAATAGCAGTTCCAGATTTGGCTCCTCCTTTGGTTGATTCTTTATAATCAGACGCATGTCTGCGATCGCGTCTCCGTACCGTTTCTGTTCCCGTGCAATAGTCGCTCGCAAGAGAATCGAACCGATTTTGTCTGGCGCCAATTCGATGGCTGTATCGACATCCTTTCGCGCCGCTTCGAGATCTTTGGCATCAAGGGCGACTTTCGCTCGCGTTAATAAACCGTCGATGTCATTTTTCGCCAATTCTAGGGCTCGGTCCAGATCTGCTTTTGCCAAGGCTGATTCCTTGTTCAGAGCGTGAACTTTTCCTCGCATCTTCAATAGCGCGGCAGAATTAGGTAGAAGCTTTAATTTGTCATTTAGCAAACCCAGGGCATCCTTGAACCGATCTGGGGTCGATGCCAATAGTTCTGCAGTGCTTTGAATGATGAGTTCATTTTCGGGGTTCGAGTCAAGCACTTTTTGAAAGAACTCCAATGCCTCATCTGTCTGGTCATTTCGAGCCATGCTTTGCACCAGAATCGCAATGCCGGCTTGATTGTTTGGGTTGTAGTTGATGGATTTCTTCAAGTCTGAAATAGCTTCATCGGAATCGGGTTGCAGACCTGCTCGCATCATCAATAGTCTGCTTAATTTGGCTTTCACTTCGGGTTCGGCAAGTTTGGAATCAACCGTCGGCATCAACGCAGCAATCCCATCATTTGCGACATCCCTAGCCGCAGCTGGATCTTTAAGCGAAGCATGCAATTCCACCTTCATCAAATATGCGTCAGCGAGCAATGGATCAAAATGGATTGCTTCGGCCAGATCTTGCAAAAAGTCGTTCAATCGCTTGTTGATCTTGGAACGCGGCATACCCGGCGCAATCGTGCGAATGCCTTCTTGGGTCTTCTGCAAATACGAAGCAGCAATCATCTTCTTTGCCGCCTCCAGATCATTCTTGTCGAGCCCTTTTTCAACCGCAGATTTTGCAAGAGAAATAATCTCTTTGAGCGTGTCGACGGAATCGATATTCAATCTAAGCCGGCAGGCTTCTTCGAAGTCTTGATCGCCATCGAACGCTTTAGGTACTTCGATTTCCAGAGGCTTTTTGGTAACCGGGGCCTGCGTCGGTGGTTCTTGTGCGTGGACAGGGACAGCAATGAATAGCGTCCCGGTCAGCAAAATCCCAACCAGCCAACGTCGGCGTATTTTGATCAACTTGTGCTGAACCGTTAGCGGCAGATTATTCTTGCATTGCGTCATTTCGAAACCTGGTCGTTCAAAGAATGTCGATTGAGTGCATTCGCTCGAGAAATTCTCGCGGTTGATGCTACTGGTGATTCAACTAGCATTGTAGCGTCTAGGCTATGACGAAAGAAAGTTCGGATTGGATGACTATTCTTCAGAAAAACTTGCAGGTACGTTGGCTCTAGCATCAGGCCAGGCCGCAACCGGTCTGCCTAAAAACTCCAAAAAGGGCTTAATTTTCCTAGCAACTTCTAACTGTTTGGGTTGAGCCGCGAAATATGCGTACGCTCTTATTTGCATCGGCGAGGACTCTGGCCCCATAAATTCCGCATTCACTATTTGCCGAATGTATTCGTTGTTTTCCCTTGAACTAACGTATCCTTCAATCTGGTCCAGCTCAACAATCGTCGGTTCCATGTCCTTTTGATTGAATTCCCATATTTCACCAAGGACCCAATGCTTGCCTGGCGTTGCTGCGGGATAAGGACCAAGATCAAACAAGTCCGACTGAATGGAACCAACCATTATTCGGAGGGGTTTACAGGGCCATAGCCCACCGCGAAGGTATGATTTCTTGAGGGTCCCATAAACGAAAAAGGCATTTACATCATGTCTCTCCATGTTGACTAAGCCCGCTGCGTTCGCAAATCACAATCGCGGCGAGATAATAGAGTACGCACGATTTCGTCGGCAGACGAGCCCATTTCTAGCATCTCCAACTTTACTTTATTGTCGGTTTTGTTCTTTTGCATTTTCAGCCAAAACTCGTACCCTTTTGGTGCGGCAGCCATAAGAACGATCATCGCAAAAAGCATCGCAAAGCCATGGTCTTGGATATTAGTAAATGGTTTCATCTCTCATTTCCTTGCACTTTGTATTGCCGCGTAGTAACGTCGCGTAAAATCTGGTTTGAGCTCCACTCGGAATTCGCATTCAGCAAGCGAATATTGGTGCGGAATTATGCCTCTTGGAATGGCATCGCAAATCCCGAACCCAAGATGAACCGAACCATGCGCAATTTGTGTGACGCCCAATGTCGGATTGGACACTCGTTTTTTTCATCACTTTGTACGATAGAGTTTCCTAATGGTTACGAACATTTTGTTCAAATTTCGGCGTCGATCTTAAGGCGGGCCGATTTAAATCGTAGCGGAAGCTGTCAAAGCTTTCGTGAATGCTGGACGCCAACGAAATGCTTGACGCATTCCGCTACCCGGGAACGCTAGCGAAAGTGTCTCGCGGCCCAGCTTAAGATTGACGTCTACAAACAATCTACAAATCTGACGATCTGATGATGGATTTGCATTATGTCTTGGTCAGCATTGACGACCAGTGACTTGCCGCCGGCATTCAAGATTTGATGCAAGAAGCCGTTTCGGACGAGTCGAAAGTATTCGATGCCGCGTTTTTCAAGTCGATCAAGGCCCCGTTTCAATCGCTTCACCGCAATCTCGGGATCAATGTCGAGCACGATGGTTGCATCCGGTGCGAGGCCTCCTGTCGCACACTTGCCTACCGACCAGAGTTCGTCCACATCCAATCCGCCGGCGACACCTTGATACACAATATTTGCGAGCAGGAACCGATCGCAAATTACAGTGAAACCAGATCGGAGCGCAGGTCGAAGCTGTTCGTCAACAAGCTGCGCTCTGGCTGCCATGTAGAGAAGCATCTCCGATGTACTGGCAATCGGAATGTCCTCGCGATGCAACAGGATCTCTCGGATCGATTCGCCAAGTTTTGTTGAACCTGGATCGCGGAAGCAAACGACGTTTGCCCCCTTGGATTCAAGATACTGGCGTAGCAAATCTATTTGGGTCGATTTGCCCGCGCCGTCGATACCATCCAATGAAATAAACATTACAAAGCAAACGCTTCCGCATCTTCCTTGGGGGCAATTTGATATCCATGCGGTTCCATCGAGCAACCCGCACGGCCCTGGCTTAGCGAGCGGATCGCGCTAGAATATCCGAACAATTCTTTGAGGGGGGCCAAGGCGGTAATGCTTGCGGTTGATCCACGCGTTTCAGTTCGCTCGATCAGTCCGCGACGCTGTTGAAGGTCTCCCACGATTTCTCCCATGTAGTCCGGGGGAGTCGTGATCTCCATCTTCATCACAGGCTCAAGCAAAGTGGGGCCTCCCGCTTTCAAGCCTTCGTCAAACGCATCATTCGCCGCGATCTTGAAAGCAACTTCATCGGAGCCCGCTTCGGCAATTTCGCCACCGAGAATGCTGATTCGCATACCAGTCAATGGGAACGAGCCAATTAGCCCGCCACCCTCGGATCGATTTTTGAGTTCTTCCAGTGCCGCTTGACGAAGGCTTTCGGGCAACATTTTTTCGATTGGGGTTCGATCGAGAACTATGACTTTAGCTGATACGTCTTCAAGTGGTTCAAATCGCACCTGCAATCTTGCAAACAATTGTTGCGAACCGACCTGTCGATTGCATTCTCCAGTCACTTCGGTAACACTTCCGACCGTTTCTCGGTAACTTACACGCGGTTTATAAAATTTGACGTTGAGATGGTAGTCGCGAACGAGGCTATTCTTGATTACCTCCAAATGCAGTTCTCCCATCCCGCTTATGAGTGTTTGTCCAGACTCTGCATTTTCAATCGCGTGGAACGTAGGGTCTTGTCGTTTCCGCATCTCCAGGACTTCTGCCAACTTCTTTCGCTCCGTTGCGTTTTCGGGCTCAATGGCCATCGAGATCACCGATTGAGCAAACTGGATTGATGGCAACTCGATCATGTCACGCGTGTCGCACAGAGTATCACCTGTAATCGAATCGCGCGGGCCAATGATAAGAGCGATGTCGCCGCACTCAAGCGTCTCAATTTGTCCCTGACGTTCGCGTTTGGTTGCATGAATCTGCCATAATTGCGCTACGTTTTCTTTTTTGTCGCGATTGGGATTGTACACTCGCGAGTTCGAATCGAGCCGGCCGGAATAGACCCGTATCCAGAACATGTCACCCGTCTTGGCCGGTAAGACCTTAAATACGAGAGCGCAAAAGGGGTCTTTGGGATCGGGTTTGCGTTGCAGCGTTTTGTCTCGTTTCTTAGGATCGACTCCCATTACGGGCGGTCGATCCAATGGACAGGGGAGATAGGATGCGACGCCGTCTAAGAGTGGCTGTACGCCCGCACCATGTAGCGCAGAGCCACAAAGAACCGGCTGAAGCTTCAGCGATACGCACGCTTCTCTCAAGGCCTTGCGGATCAAGTCATTTGGAATTGGTTTTTCGTCCATTGCCAATTCCATCATCTCACTGTTGTGGAGATACAGTTTTTCAAGCAACACGTTTCGCCAATCCATCGCGTCGCTCAGGAGCTCCTTTGGAATATCCTCCACAAGTACCGTCTTGCCTTGATCCTCTTTACTGAACCGAAGCAGCTTCAATTCGATAAGATCGATGATGCCTTGGAAGGGGTCGTTGGTATGACCGGGACCTTGGCCGACCGGAATCTGGATCGCGACCGGGTCTGCATTGAGGCGTGGTCCAATCTCCTCTAGAACCCGATAGAAGTCGGCCCCTTCGCGATCTAGCTTGTTAATGAAAACGATGCGTGGGACCGCATACTTGTTGGCTTGTCTCCAGACGGTCTCGCTCTGTGCCTCGACCCCTTCTCGAGCGCTGAAAACCACCACCGCGCCATCCAGGACTCGCAAGCAACGTTCGACTTCGGCGGTGAAGTCAACGTGACCAGGCGTATCCA
>JANLRK010000675.1:0-6634 GCA_031361585.1 Pirellula sp.
TTCGGCCAAACAAGGCCACCGTTGTTCACCGACTCGAAGCGGCGGGTGCGGTTATGCTTGGCAAGTTTGCAGTAGGTACTTTGGCTATGGGCGACATATGGCACGATGCAACAACCAAGAATCCATGGAACGTAGATCAGGGAAGCTCGGGCTCATCAGCAGGAAGCTGTTCTGCCGTAGCTGCCGGCTTGTGCACGTTTGCATTGGGCACTGAAACGCTCGGCAGTATCGTCTCTCCAGCTCGCAGATGCCGTGTTATGGGTTTAAGGCCATCGTTTGGCAGGGTAAGCCGATTCGGGTGCATGACGCTAGCATGGAGCATGGACAAAGTTGGACCGATTGCAAGGCATGCTATCGATTGTGGAATAGTCTTGAGCGCCATTCAAGGAACGGATGGTTTGGACCCAACTGTTGTCAATCGTCCACTCGCCTGGCCCGATTCATTTGAAATCAAAAACTTGCGAGTAGGTTACATGAAATCGCAGATGTCAGAGAGCGAGCAACTCGTATTTGACAAGCTTCGAAGTGACGGGGCTAAGATGGTTTCGATTGAGTTTCCGCAGACAATTCCACAGCAAGCCTTGATGGTGGGATTGGATGTTGAGTCTGCAGCCATGCACGACCCTCTTTTTCGAACTGCAGAGTCCGATAACGATATGGGCTTGTGGGGACCGTCGTTTCGAAAATCTCAATTCGCGAGAGGGATCCATTACATTCAGAGCATGCGGGCTAGAACCATGCTGATTCAGGAGACCGAAAGCGTATTGCGGGGAGTCGATGTTTTACTGGGAGGCGACGATCTGGTGCGGACCAACTTGACAGGGCATCCGAGCATGGTGGTTCGTTTTGGATCCCAAGAATTGACGTCGCCCAGGCGAGGATCTGAGCCGGATGCGACGACCGAATCCAAACCGGTTGTGATAGCACCACGCACCTGCAAATTAACATCAAGGTATTTTGGAGACGCGGCACTGATTGCAGTTGCGGACTACATCGAAAGCCAAATACCTGGCAACCCAGTGCTACCAACACTACCCCTAAATGTTTAACCGATCGAGGCAGCGGAGATCGCTATGGTCGTAGCCAAAAAGCCCGAACGATCCACCGTTCGAGCCGGTGGGATTCAAAGCGCCCACCTACTGCTGCCGAACAGATTGGGTCTTAGACGTCGTAGCTAACCTTTCCATGTTTGCTGGCTCGACTGATTTTGTCCAAACTGTACAGGCCTGCTAATACGAATTCAACACAGGATGCTCGTACAGCTGGGTTGTCCGTTGCGTTCACTTCAAAGGCTGTTTCCCAGACGGGTGGCACGTGCTTAAGCCTTTCCGCATACGCTGAACTCGGCAGTAGATCGCCAACTTCGATGCGAACTCCCTTATTGAAAATTTCAGCGATTTGATTAACTCCATGTTCCGTGGCGTACTGTTCGAATACAGTTTTGATTGCAACCGAAACCAGTGAGTCAAGTATTTTGCGTTCGGTCATTTGGTGACTACCCATTAAATCGACTTCTAGTTTTCCAAGCGATGAAGTGTACAGATGCCCCAGATCGCTAACTCTAGGAACGGCCAACGGTTCCCCAAGAAGAACAGCTCGCTGTCTAGCCGAAGCGATCATTGTTCGGAAATTAGAAAGCGAGAATCGAGCCGATACGCCGGAGGCTTGATCAACATACTTGCTCTTTCGGGCTTGGGCCGTAATCTCCTCGATAATCTCGGTCATGAAATAGGGGATTTGAACCGGGTACTCGCCACCTAGGTCGAGTCCACACTCCTGTTGGAGAATTTGGATTCCTTGATCGCGATCCAATGGATAGTGTGTTTGGATCAAAGATCCGATGCGATCCTTCAATTGCGGAATGACCTTACCACTTCGGTTGTAGGTGCTCGGATTGGCTGAAAACAAAATGAAAATATCCAAGTCGAATCGTACAGGGTAGCCACGAATTTGTACGTCGCGTTCCTCAAGGATGTTGAACAATCCGACCTGAACGAGTTCATCTAGTTCCGGTAACTCGTTCATCGCAAAGATACCGCGATGCATGCGAGGGATCAAACCGAAGTGCAAAGCAGATTCGGAGCCCATGCTTACACCACCAGTCAGCTTCGATGGGTCGATTTCGCCGATGACGTCGGCAAATTTAGTTCCCGGTGCTAGTCGCTCGACATAGCGTTCCGATCGATGCCACCAACCGATCGGCACTTGGTCCGACGAGTTATGCTTGATGAAGTCTTTGGCCGACTTGGTGATAGGTTGGTAGGGGTCTTCATGGACTGGGACATCTGGAATATCCAAAAATGGAACATACTCATCTAGGAAGCGAACCAGCGTTCGCATCAAGCGACTTTTGGCTTGTCCCTTTTCGCCGAGAAAGAGTAAATCATGTCCTGCAAGGATCGCAATGTTCAATTCGGGAATGACGGTGTCCTCAAATCCGACGATGCCGGGGTAGAGCGTCTCGCCTGCAGCTAGCATACGAACAAAATTCGAGCGAATTTCTTCCTTGACTGGGCGGCTTTGCCAGCCGCTGGCTCTCAATGCTGCGAGGTTCGTTGGCCGTGGAGGTGTAGATTCAGACATGGTCGCTGGGATTTTCTAGAATGGATTTCTGAACAAAGGGCTAATCATTTATAGCAAGCAGGCAATACATCGTGGCTAGCTATTGGAAGGAGACTACTTATACGCGATACTATAAATGGTGGGATCGGCAGAAAAAAGTCTGCTGCATGGAGTTGTGATTGTTTAGGGAGCGCATGGAGCGAATGGTATGGCGACTGAAAACTCAGTAATTCTCGACAATCTCAATGCTGCCCAACGAAAGGCGGTTACGCATGTCGATGGAGCGTTGTTGACATTGGCTGGCCCCGGTAGCGGAAAGACCCGAGTCGTCACCCATCGGATCGCTTATTTGCTGGAACAAGGGATCTCGCCCTATTCGATTCTTGCTTTGACGTTTACGAACAAAGCGGCCCAGGAAATGAAGGGCCGGCTCAGGAATCTTTGCGGCGACGAGCCGGTCTGGCTAGGGACATTTCACGGTTACTGCGCTCGTTTTTTAAGACGTTATGGCCGTATGGTTGGGATTTCTGAAAATTTCTCGATTTTCGACGCTGACGATGCGAAAAAGGCGATGCAACATGCGATCGTAGATGCTGAGGTCTCTCTCACGCATCTCAACATCGGCGACATCGTTAAGGGAATAGGCGGCCTCAAGAACCGCGTAGTAACCCCCGATATGATGCAAGGCGAGCACCAATCGAGTACCGACAAAGTGCTCGCAAAAGTGTATCCGGCTTATCAGAAATTTTTGCTTCAGAATAACGCCGTCGATTTCGACGATTTGTTGATGCATACCGCATCGATCCTGCGCTCGAGCCCGGACTTGCGCAGCGAACTAGACTCCAAACATCGTTATATCCTTGTCGACGAATATCAAGACACAAATTTTGCCCAATATTCGATTGTACGCGCACTGTCCGTTGAGTATCCAAACCTGAATGTAACTGGCGACCCAGACCAATCGATCTACGGTTGGCGGGGCGCCGATATTTCGAACATCCTCAACTTCGAACGAGACTATCCTAGCGTGGTAACGGTTCGTTTAGAACAGAATTACCGTAGTACGCCGGAGGTCTTGTCTATTGCCGATGCTTTGATTTCTTGCAATACTCGACGCAAGGCAAAGCAATTGATTCCTACACGCGCAACGGGAACACCAGTACGACTTTATTCCTATGCCTCGGCCCGAGACGAAGCGGATCACATTGCAGATCAAATAGTGGCGGCGGTCATGGACAAGACCGCCAAACCGAAAGACTTCGCGATTCTCTATCGGACCAATGCTCATTCACGGCTCCTCGAGGCAGCTTTGCTTCGGCGAAAACTCAACTACCAATTGATTGGCGGCTTCCGATTTTATCATCGCGAAGAAATCAAGGACCTTCTCGCCTATTTGAGATTGGTCCACAATCCAACCGATGACATATCCTTCGAACGGATTGTCAATGTTCCGACGCGAGGGCTCGGGGACAAATCGCTTTCCAAAGTCACAGAATTGGCTCGATCGAAGGATATTCCGATGCTCGTGGCGCTGCGGGCTGTAGTTGAACATGGGCTGATGAGCAAGAAGGCTACCTCAGGTGCGAGGCAGTTCCTAGCGCTCTATGACGAGTTGATGCATTTGTCACATGGACCTCTTTCCGTCATGATTCAGCAGTTGGTTGCAAAGACGGACTACGTTAAATACCTTTCCGCACGGAAGACAGAAACGCCCGACGAGAGTATCCAAGGGAATATCAATGAGCTCATTGCGGACGCTGCCGAAGTCGATCGTCAAGACGTCGACGGAAACGCTATGGAACGCTTTCTGGAGCAAGTGACTCTCATTAGCGATGCGGACGGAATAACCGATCACGAAAACAAAGTGACGTTGATGACATTGCATTCTGCCAAGGGCCTCGAGTTCGACAATGTATTTATAATCGCAGTGGAACAGGAAATCCTTCCGCACAAACGTTCCATGTACGATGCAGCCCAAATGGAGGAGGAACGACGGTTGTTTTTCGTTGGAATCACGCGTGCTAGAAATCGCTTGCAGTTGAGCATTGCAAAATCGCGGGGGTTTGGCAATTCGAGAATGAGTTGCCCAAGTTCGTTCCTGATGGAACTGCCAAGAGCAGAAATGGAAATCGTCGACCTGAGCGCGCCGTTTGCTGGTGACGACGACTTTGGCGATAGCGATTTCGGTGATTCGCGCGACGACGATTGGGAATCGCAAAGTTTTTTGCATCAACGCAAAAAGTCAAATGACACTTCTGCAAAGCGAAAACAAACCAGAATCGAATCGTCGCCCGACTGGGAGGCTTCTCAAGAGTCGATTGTGCATGCAGAGGAAATGGATGTCTTACTGGACGATCACGTCGACGATGAAATCCCTGCGACGCTCCCATTCACGCCGAGCGAGTTAGGAGTGTTTGCAAAAAAGTTGGAGAGCTTGAACAGAAAGATTCCCATGGGATCGCTAAAAACTGCGGCACAGGTAACGTCCGCTATGACTCCTGGCGGGATACCCGTCGATCGCTTTGAAGCGGGGGATATGGTGGTGCATCCGAGTTACGGTCCAGGAACGATCACGTCGGTGGAGGGACGGGGTCTTCGCCGCATGGCCCGCGTCGTCTTTTTGGAGGGCGAACCCAAATCGTTTCAACTCAGCAAGGCGCATTTGACGTTCAAAGACTAGGGCTTCAGTGTAGAACGGCACTCCGTGCCGTTTTTCTCGGCACGGAGTGCCGAGCTACACTTTGGCCTGATGAAGCACCAGTAGGAATTCCCAATTATCAATGCCTGTAAAAAAACAAAAGTGAACTTGGTCGCGCAGCCCAAATTTTCCAACGAAAATTGCAATCACTAGCTTGCGCGTCGTGCTAATTAGTAGTGTGCTCGCGGATTTTGGCTGAAAAATCAAGGCTGTCTTTGTACAAATTAGCAACCGACGTGATGCGTGCTTTTTCTCTGGCTATTTCGAATGGCTCTACGACATCCAATAGACCAAGCTCGTAAGCGAGTCGATCGGAATGGCCTGGCAGCAACACGCGCCAATCTGCCGGGATACTTCCTGGCCTCAATTTGTTAATGTGGTTCACTAAGTTCGTGGTGCAATTGTTGTTAATCGTATCGTAGTTTTCCGGAACGCGTTGCAGCTGATTGGCTCGCTCAAGCATATCCACCAAGAGGTTTTGAACTTGATCCGGCGTGGCTCGCCCCGGGTACAAATATACTTCCGCTTTACGTGCATCGGTCCTCAATGGAATAAGATCGCGTTCATCGCCAATCAGGTACATCAACTCAAACTTATTGGTAATGCCGCGGATGGGGGAATACGATGCGCCGTAGTCGAGCCTCGCTTCTACGGAGATGATAAAGTGACGCCCGTCTCGGAGTCCGAAACTAAACATCGTATGGGCTAAGAGCGAATTGTTTTGAAAGGGAACAATCAGAAAGTCGATATGATTGACATCAGCTAATGCAAATCGCAGGTCGTAGTGTCGAACATCGTAATCCGATTCGGATCGATAGCGACAGTTGCGAACATGCTTGATGACGATATCTTCGTCTTGGAATTCCGCGAATGGCATGATTGCAAGGTCGGGACGCCACAGCCTGTCTTGCCCCTTTTCTTTTTTTAGAAAAAGTTTATCGCGAGTCGAAGCAAGCAACCCAGCAGAGTTGGGGTCCCTTATCGGGCTGGTGCATCCGAATGATAGAATGCACAACCAAAGGAACAGCCATATAGGGAACCAACGCTGGAACCGCATGAGCCGGTCCTTGGGTATGGTTCGTCGCATGGATTCATTCCGTTCGAATTCATCTCTGAAGGATTAGTCGCTAGCAGACAACCGTATAGCAAGCAAACCGCACTAGCGTCAAGGTGAGTCCGAACGTGTACCGATAATGCCGATTAATTGGTTTTTGCCGACTGCAAAGTTTTTCTAATAATTCCGTCTTCCCTAAAGAAAAAAAGCTACAGTTCAAAAAGTAACCGCGGGTTGGGCCTCCCAATGCGGTGGAACAACTTTGAATTTGCTTCACGAGGTGCGAAGATGAAATTTCCATTGTGCAAAATGTGGTCTCT
>JANLRK010000044.1:0-4574 GCA_031361585.1 Pirellula sp.
AGAGCACTCCGACCATATATAGTCGCACCTCTGATCCCATGCATGGAACGAGTTGAGGAGGCGGAAATCGAGAAGCTACCAACGAGACGGCGATGCAGACGCATTGAGACGTGTTTCGTAGCAAGCTAACAAGACCGGCGCTGTCAAAAGAAGCAACAAATAGAAGCAACAGATACTCCGCAAAAAATGCTTGCGAAGAGCTGGGGGACAGTCTGCGCTGAGCAAATGAATAACCAGAAATGGCTCAATCCAAACCGTCGATTCTGGTTCAATTCAAACCGTCGGTTACAACCACTGACGAACTAGATGACTACTGACGAAATCCATGGCCTCTGACGAACTCCATTGCAGAGAACCGAAGTAACGCTTCAAGTCATCGCGCATTCCATGGTTGAGTGTGAAATGTGACTTAGGCATCTATGAAGGAGCGGAAATAGGCGTGCGAACTATTCCCAAATTCCCGGCCCGCCTACTTCTTCTTTTTCTTCGTCGCGCGGGCTTTCGCCAGTAATACGTCAATAGCCCACTGCGTGAAGCTCAATCCGGCATCTTTGGCAGCCTCTTGGAGTTCAATCCAAGTTTCGTCGTCGACGCGGCCCAGCTGCCTTGCCGGCGTTCGATACTTTTCGCCAGGTGGTTTGGGGGGTCTGCCAATCATGACTCCATTCTAAATATTGCAGTTGATATGTCAATACACGAAAGTCGTACTTGTTCACGTCGAGTGGAATGCTGCGGGCTTGGAATGTTAGTCGCATCAATTGACGCTTCAAACGAAACCATTTTTCCGTGAATCGAGTCCCGTCCGTTGCCGAAAATTGTTGGAATAAGCGTCTGATAAATCGTTGAGGTGCTTGCACAGCAGCACCCAGCGTTGACGGATCGAGAGACGGGCAGTAAACACTGGCCCAGTTGCTTACATGTTTCAGTTCAGTTTCGCGTAATCCTCTTTAGTGAATGGACTGGTAAGAGGTACAACCCACATAGCAGAAGACCAGTCGCATGCTGGGCAGCCCCGGAAATGCCCGTCCGACAACGTGCCTTCAAGTCCATCCTTAATATTGAGCACAAGCAAATAGACACCGCAAGTTTTGTCACACTCGCAGCTCGGACACGGCACATCACAGACCGTGATCAGTTTGGGGTTAGCCGCAGCGACGGTATCGTTGGGGAGTCCATAATCTTCAGCCATTTTTCAACTTTCACAATTGGAATTATTATTCTTCAGCAAGCTCACAATGGAGCCGGCTTTCCGTACCGCGGCGAACAGGGTCGACCTAAGAAGCATTCAGTCTGATGGTTAAGTAACACATCACGCAGTTGCCTAGTTCGGCCGATAAGGCCAATTCGCCAATATCCAAATCGAACACGTTTGTATGGTATGGCCAAAATGTCGGACCTCCAGTTGGTACTGTCAATTGGAACCGGCGACCGCCAGCAGGGGAGCTATCAACCCTCCACCGCCAACTAACCAAACGACTCGTCCGGCCCCGAATCCTGCTCGGCTACAAGCTCGACTTTGTCGAGCTGTCGCGGCGCCGAACGCGGGTGTAAGCAGTGGTGAGTAGTGATTCCTCAATGCTGCCGATTTCTGCACCTTTCCAACGACGGTCACACATGCGGACGAGCTTATGTCGTATCGTTTAAGATGCGTGCGCTGCAGCAACCAGCTTCGAAGGAAGCATTGGTGTTTTTGCACTCGATCGAAAACCATGGGTGCGAATACTTTTGGTGCGGACTGGCAAATAGAGATTTCCTGTAGTTTGAACAACTAAATATTCGTCAAAACAGCGTTCTATGTTCATCGCACCCAAAGCCGAAAACATTCGAATTGTTCTGCATTTTCACGTTTGCCCAATGTTTTTCGCCTTATGGTGCTTTTGGCGCTGATTTTTAACGCACGTTTGCATTTCTGCCTAACCTCTTTTTTTGAAACGCAGAAATCTATATTACCGGTCCGCACCAAAAGTATTCGCACCATAGGCCATTTTGGAAGGTCAGTCGCAGGGTGGCTGAAATGACCCCATTTCGAACCGAAGCGATGGATTTACATCGAAATCGTTAACCCTTTTTCTGCCTTTGGTGGATTTCGCCGGTGCAGGTCGAATCCAACCTTTTTGGGTCAAGCCCTTCAGTGCTACCCACATTCCGTCGGTATCGTTCTTAAACAAATCGCGGATATCTCTAATGTTGAACCTGCTTTTCCCGTCCGATAGAAACTTCGATATTTTACGGCATCCAGGTTTTCCGCCGGACATTATCGCTAGAGCCGCCTCGGCATGGTCGTTTGACCACTTGGCGATAGTAATGGCATCCCGAACGGTATGGATAGGCACTGGGCAATCCCAGGGATCGAAAACTGCGAACTCTACTGAGTGCAAGACGGCTGCAAGTCGGGCTGTCAGCCCAGCAAGTTTGCCACCCCAGTCAAGCATCTTCCGAAGACGACCGCTTTTACCCAGCATATTCTCGATCTCCAGCTTCCATTCATCGAACAAGAGCATCGCATCTTTTGAGAATTTGATAGTCCCGGTTCCATTGGTGGATAGCAGCGCTCGAAGAAGATCCCGGTAGCTCGTCACTGTTGCTTCGGAGATTGGCTCAGTATGAATCTTTCTCTTCCCAAGTACATTCCTTGGGACCGCATATAAAAACCGCCCTATCATTCCGCGCCCACGAAAACCTGGCGTGAGTGCCATGCTCTCGATTACGTCCGGCTGAATTGCGTAGCACATTGTCAGCGTGGTCTTGCGGATGATAAATGAACCACGGCTGACTCGATCAATGAGAGTGTCGTCTCCTGCATGTCCCTTCAGGTAAACGTCGCCAACTTAAAGTATATCTCCGGCTGGCTCGTCCATCGTTCTAAACGCTTACGTTCTGATGGGCTGAAACGCTTGAACCCGCCGCATTTAGCGTAGCGGTTGAAGTTGATGCAACCGAGTCGATGGGCCTTGTTTCTTGATATAACCAGGAAGCCGGCGCTCGCTCTTCGAAAGTGTCGCTCAAGATAATCCACGACACTGGTCTTAGCCTTCAGTTTCGTTACAATAATATCGCTTTGTCCCCCAGGTCGAAGCTCCAACTTGCCCACCCCAACATTGCCCGTTGGTGCGGGTTTCTTTCTGTCACGATTCATCATTTCTCTTTAATCTCCTTGCAATAAAAACACCTTTAGTTTTTGCATTCAGTACTGGGTTAGGATGATCTGTTCTGGCCAAACTCCACTGTTGTCGCGTTATCCACTGCGTATCGAAGCAAGTCCATATTTGGCATATCAACTATCTCGCCGCTCATGGTCCTTACCTCAAGTTTTCCGTCAACTTCGAACACTTGCATGTTGTTGACTATGCTTCGATCCGAATCGTACACTTGCACTACGCCGACGACACCTGGCGTCGGGTCATGGGCAGCTCTCGGGAAAGCGAACAGCTTGTCCTCAAGCTCGGTTGGAAATTCCCATGTCAGCGTAGCACCACTTGGCCGGAATTTGATTTTCGCGGTGATGCGGTGTTGGGCAAGGATTTTTAGAATCCGCTTTTGTTCTTTACGGTGTACGTGTTTTAAAGCTTTCATCACTGCTTGCATCATCGATTTCAGATCAGATGTTAGTATCATTTCTCGAACCTCGAAAATTTATATACGGCGTACAAAGTTTTTGATTCCGGGAGAGCGAACCCTCTACCAACCGCCATCGCTCCAAAACGTTTGGCGATCCGTACCATCTACACTCGGATGTTGTTCTCATGTTCAAATGGATTCCGCGGTGTGTAAATCGGGTTCGAAACTCAATTGCTCACCGTCACGGATATCCCTGGCGTTCCAGCAGCGTGAGGTAGTAATGGGTGAGTATGAATTCTGCCTAGTATCGTGGCATTGTTTTCCAGCCGACTGGAAGCCTATTCCGCGTTTCGCCCAGTCTGTGACAAACCTCCTTGTGGGAGTACAATTCGTCGGTTTTGACAGGTCAATGTCCCCCACAATCGCAACAGTTGAGTGTTATGAAAGCAATAGCCGTTCGGCCCGGTACCCCCAACAGTGTTCACGAACGAGATATTCCCATGCCGTCGATCGACAAGATCCCGGACGGCAAAGGGATATTGGTCAAGGTTCTTAAGGTCGGTGTGGATGCAACAGATCGTGAAATCAACGACGCCCTATATGGCAATCCGCCGCCAGGTGACGATTTCCTAGTTTTGGGCCATGAGTCGTTTGGTATTGTCAAGGAAATCGGATCCAACGTTCGAAATATCAAAGTAGGGGATTATGTAACTGCCACGGTTCGACGGCCAGGTGGCTCGATCTATGACAAGATCGGTACCTACGACATGACGAGTGAAGAAACGTATTATGAACGTGGCATTAATCTATTGCATGGATATCTAACCGAGTACTTCGTCGATCATGAGGACTACATTGTCCGGGTTCCCAAAGGGCTCAAGAATTTACATGTTCTTATGGAGCCAATGAGTTGTGCCGCGAAAGCTATTCATCAGGCTTTCGAAGCTCAACGCCGCATGAAAGTTTGGAGTCCGAAACGAGCATTTGTACTTGGGGCTGGGCAGATAGGATTGCTT
>JANLRK010000396.1:0-4393 GCA_031361585.1 Pirellula sp.
AAGACCCAGGCGATCCGGGATCACGACCACGACATGATTCACGATTTGAGCAAGCGTCTCGACGCAGTTTGGCGGTACGACCAATACATCGAGAATGCCAATCAATTCCCAGAACTCCAGCGGTTCTGGGAGGAGAGCAAGCAGTCGGAGATGCAGACCATCGAGCGGCTGAAGGAACTCATCCGAGAGCACGTCCACAAGAACAACTTTTGACTCGTGGGCGGTTGGTTGCGAGCAGCAAAGGCAACTCTAACCAAGGCGATGCGCGCCAGGCTACGGATACGTCCACGTGTTGATGGGAAGCTGTAGGCTGGTCGCTGATCGTTTACTTTTCCGATGCATCATTCCTACATAAAGCAGCAATCGCCAACGCCCACAGTGTTACTAAACAAATTGTGGAAAGCGGCCGATGGCTGGATCGAGGTATGACCGCGTGTGGATGGGAAGCCTTGCGGCTAGGAGGCGATTTGGGTTCGCTATTTAGTAGGCTGGTAATCTCGTGTTGGAAAACTTTTTGGATATGAGACTGCAATCGCTCGTCAGCTTGGCACCCTACTAGTCTCGACGAAGCTAAATGATTCGTTCCCGCAAGCAATTCAAAACCTCGTCGTCAGTCGGATATTCGCTCTCAGCAAACGAACGTAATGGCACGGGAACTTCGTCCATACGGTAAGCGGTTCCAGGACGGTGAATTCCGTATACCGCAGTCGTGAATCTCACCGAAGGTTGGAAATCGCTGCGACCTGACGAGTGAGGGTAATCAAGCGAGATAGTTGGGACTGACTTCAATCGGGACATCGCTCGATCGGTGAGCGCCGGCATGCCGCATTCGGACCGTGACGTTGACTCGCTCCCCACGAGTAAGCAACTGTCAACTTCGTCACGTTCGAGCAAATCGTTGGCCGTGTACTCACCAGGGTTATAGCGAGGATAACCGCGTGCGAGATTGACTCCAAACGGGTAACCGGTCTGCCAACACAATACATTGTCGGCCCCTGCCACATCGCCATAGATTCTCATTCGTTTTGCATGAAACCGCGTCACAGCATTCAATTCGGTAACGAGTCGTAACAAACCCTCCACATTAGCATGCGCAACCGGAGGTTTGGCCAGTCCAAGGCCGAAGAACACGACCCCGCAGCGACACGTAAGCATTCGTTTGGCCAAGTCCCGCAATTGCTCAATGTTCACGCCGGTTACGGCCCCCTCGTTCGGCTCGATGCCTTTTATGAGTGCTCGCAGCGTCCACAACGCTTCAAAATCACGCCCTGGTTCGACCATCACAAACACATCTGCCTGTTCAGTGGTCTGATTCGCTTCGACATCGACCACGACGAGCGTGCGATCGGCGCGACCATTCGGCAAGAACATCGCCGGAGGATGTAGCGAGTACCGTTCGAGATGCCGCGGGTGACTTTTAACTGGGTTCGAGCCCCAGAAGATCACTAGATCGGCGCGATGGCGAATCTCGCCGAGCGAGGCGGTCGACTCGCCAACTACTTGCACCGCCATGATCGACGGCGCATGGCAGAGCGACGCAGTGGTGTCGATCGTCGCTCCGAGCCGATCTGCCAATCGCACCGCGGCCCGTTGTCCGGGCGTGCTGCTTCGCGACAGACCATAGATCAATGGCGCATGGGACCGCTGCAAAATCTCGGCTGCTCGCTCGATTGCCGAGTCAAAAGGAACGGGGACTCCGTCGATCTCGGCCGCTGGAGGGCGAGCCATGTGTTGCTGCGGAATCCAATCGTTTGCCAACGCGCAAAATGGCGAGAGCGACGCAATTCGTTCGTGTCCAGAGATCGGATCAATCTCTAGCTTCACGAGAAGATCATCGCACACACAGCCACAGACCGTACAGGCAACATTTTCTATGATCCGGAGTTGATTCAAAACTACCCCGTTGCCTTCAGTAAGACCCTGTAACGAATTCGCAACGCAGTCATTGTAGGTTTATCGAGCTTCACCACAAAACAATCGGAAAACAAAGTCATCATCATCGCAGCATGTTGCCTTTCTACCATTCCCACAATAGGTGCCATTCGGGGCAGACTCGGTTTTCGGGATTCAGTCTCTTTTCGATGGACATTTGATCCTGGCCACACGCGCGTGCACCATGCCGATTATCCGGCATCCAATTCTTTCCGGCAAGACTCGCATTTCGTAACGCGCCTGGTTGCCGCGCCGAAGTCGTACGCTGGCAGAATGCAGAATTGAAGATTCCGTTGGCGCGGTTGGTATCGATTCTCACATCCTTTTCGAAGACATTGCGATCGCGAGGGCGCAGAAAGCGATTCAGGAATTGAGCGAGTTGAATTATGTTGTGGTGTAGGATTAATGATCCATTCTCGACGGGAGTTTCGTTTCCCAACGAAGCCTGCCGAATTCGGGAATCTCGCTAACCGCACAACCATGTGAAAATTGCAGAAGCCAATTCGTGTGGATAGGCAAAAAACGGCCGATCACTTTGCGGCCCTGCGTTTCTTGCCGCCCTTGGCTTGGTTTCCTCCGGGGACAGCATTTTTGGCCTTCTTGTTTTTCTTCACGATACCAGAGGAGTCGCCCGCCGGATGCGAATCGAGAACGGCCTGAAGTTTCTTCATTGAAGCGAGTGCATCTTCGTCGGTCGTATTGCGTGAGACCGGATTTTCCTCGAAGGGCGCGTTTTTAAGATCGAAGAGATCGCCTTTGTTCGTGAGCTTGTAGCGTGCGTCGCGGACGTACGATTTCCCGCCGAGCTCGACGTAGATCCAGTCGCGAGGCGTTCCCTTTTCTCCTTTGATCTGCGGGGCGATACTGCGGCTGTCGATCTTTACACCTTCGGGAAGCTGCGCGCCACCGAGTTCGGCAAACGTGCCAAAGAAATCGCTGAAGTCGGTCAGATCCTTGGAAACCTTTCCAGCGGGCGTGGCGCCGGGCCAGTTGATGAAAAGCGGAACGCGGCTGCCGCCTTCGAGCATCGTAGCCTTGTGTCCACTGATCGCCTTGCCATCAACTTTCGCATTCTCAACGCCGAAGGAGGCAGTGCCGTTGTCGCCGGAAAACACGACTAGCGTTTTTTCGCGCAACTTCAGTCGGTCAAGTTCGGCAATAAGCTTGCCGACGAGCTTGTCCATGTATTCAACGTTATCGGTGTAGAGTTGGTCCTTGTCCGCACCCAGTTTGCTATCGGGCGTTTTTAAGATCGGACCGTGAATAGCCTCGATCGGGTAATAGAGGAAGAACGGTTTCTCCTTATTCTTCTCAATGAAACTAACGATGAAGTCGTGCATGAGGTCGGGCAGGTATTCGCCTTCATTGAGTTTCTGAAACCGGCCGTTGCGCTCGTAGTCGATGCCCTGTTCGGGACGGTAGCGACCGCTGCCTTTGCAGCTCATGACTTCGTCAAAGCCCCACTGGCCCGGTCCATACGGCATCTGGCCCCACTTACCGACGCACGCCGTTGCGTAGCCAGCCTTCTTCATGACGGTCGGGATCATGATTTCTTTGTGGCCTTCAAGTGCCCCAGCGCTCTGATTGCTGATAAGGCCGGTGCGGAACGGATAGCGGCCAGTGAGGAACATGCAGCGAGAAGGTCCGCATAATGGAAGAGCATAGCAATTCTCAAATCGCATTCCGCCAGACGCAAGCGAATCGATGTGAGGGGTGTTGTAGTGGCCGCCCGTACAATGCACATTGCCTAGGCCGACATCGTCGGACAGAATGAAAATGATATTCGGTTTTTGAAGCGCCGATTTGTCGTCGGCTGCGATCGTGGCCAGGTTTGTGCAGGCCAATATCGCCAGCACAGAGTACAACAGTCTTTTGTTCATGGTCTCTTCTTTGACTTTCAACTAATGATTAGCTCGTTCACGGAAAGATATATGTCCAATCCAATAAGCTTACCCGCATATCTAGAACGTATCAGTCTATCCGATCCATCAGGCGTGGTCTAATCGGCTAGAGGCAATGTCCACAGTGGGAATGGTCCAACCTGTAGAAATCGTCACTGCTAGGTTGCTGGCTAGGCCGATCTTGCGGGAGTACGCCGCTTTCACAGTTGATGAGCTAGCCGGAATCCCGCCTCAATCCAACTTGTGGAAATGGCAGCTGTTGGTCTATCCTTGTGGATATGGAAGCAGCTTGTGGGAGGGAATCGGACTTATTCATAGGCAGCGGTTGCATCCTATTCGAATCGGATGTGGAACGATTGCCGCATGCGATAGACCATCCGTCTGCATCCAGCCAAACAATTCGAGAATGTTCCGGCCAGCTGAACTCGCAAGTTAGCAGATGAGCCAACCTTGTGGAAACGGATTCTTTCCAAGTCGCGATTGTCTGCTCAACCCGATCTGCGTCAGTTGTCATGGTTTACCGCAGATTGGCTAACTGCATCCTTCGAGGCCGATCCCGC
>JANLRK010000398.1:0-6026 GCA_031361585.1 Pirellula sp.
GAAGCAACCAATAGAAGCAACGGATACTCCGCAAAAAATGCTTGCGAAGAGCTGGGGGACAGTCTGCGCTGAGCAAATGAATAACCAGAAATGGCTCAATCCAAACCGTCGATTCTGGTTCAATTCAAACCGTCGGTTACATTGTTCTTGTTTTTGTGCAACTCGGGGCGATACATCCATTCAATACCCGTTCTGTCGATGTCGCATGGTCGCATATTGCACAGCTCAGACGGTCGCATTCCAGTTGCAACATGAATTCGAATCATCGCTCGAATAACGGGTGGTAGTTCTTTGATGGTAGCCCGAACAATGGCAAGCGAAACAGGCTGAATATCCTTGGTTTCCCTGGCTTTTGTCTGGCCAATTCGCAACGCATCCAATGAGCGTAGTCGACTCCAAGTATTCTCATTCACCAGTTCTTGAGAGACCGCCCATCGATAGATACGGATGACCAAGTTAGCCAATCGATTGCAATATCGACGAGCTTTCCCAGAATCCACCCAACGCTGTCGTTGGTGCTGCAGTGCTCGCGGCCCGAACTCGTCGGCTTTTACGTTTCCGTCATGCAAGTCGAGTTCATCACAAAGCGATAGTATTCGACCTAGCTCAGCTTTGCTTTTGGCGTAGGTTTCCTTGGCATGTTCTCGGTACGCTGCCGTTACATGCTTGATTAGGATCGGCTTTTTCTCAAGATGTTCGGCTGGTAACTCAACTTCTTGTGCGAGCAGTAGTCCCGCCCTCGCATCGATAGCTCGAATGTCAAAATCTTTTGGAAGCGTAAGATTGTTGGCCTGATACTCAGCAATGAGAACCGCGTATCTAGCCAACGACTCTGGCGAAGCGTACTTGCCCAGATAAAAATTCCGGTCGTCTATCCGAACGAAGCCTTGCCCGGATAGGTGTGCCCGCATTTGGGGAAGTGCCGACTTTGGTCGTACCATGATTGCAACTCCTTCGTAAACTCAACCACCCATGTACTAGTCGGTTAGGACAGTTTCGGGGTAGTTTTTTTGAGAATGAAGGGTCGCTCGGGTAAATCCCGGTACGCTTAAAGTTGCGTCCGACCAAGGAAAACATTGGTAATTCATCAGGGTGATAGAGGGGGCTCGAACCCCCGACCTGCGGAACCACAATCCGCCGCTCTAACCAACTGAGCTACTACCACCGTGTGGCAGAAATTTTAATGGCTCATCGACCGTCCGTCAACTCATTGCGAATTCGAAGACAACTAGCTCATGGACGAGACTACCTGGCTCCTCGTTCAGCTGCTTTGACTACTAGCTGATTCACGACTCGCTTGATTCCGGATGTGCCTGATGCAACCGCTGCCGCAGCCATTTTTTGGTGAGCTTGAGTGACCGTACCCGTGAGCGTGGCTAGGCCCTTGTCGACTGTCACTGTTACTTTGCAAGGCGAGCGGATGCCACGCATGGCAAGTTTATTGATCACCGATTGAGTCAGCTTAATATCTGCACTGCTTTGGGACATCGTACGCACTCGATTTTGCAAAAGATCAAAAAGTAACCTGTTCACCATACCGTATTGCCATTCGAAACCCCAATAATTCCAAACATTCGGACGGAATAGATTCGTTCACCTATCGCAGAACCGTCTGTGTTAAGCAAAGCAAACCATGCGTTTCGTTCGATGGCAATCGATGTTATCCTGTACTTGGAAACCAACGGCCTACCCAACACAGCTTCAAATTCATAGGAAAATCAACGTGGAAGACTTTGACGATACGGATAACCAAGAAAGCCCAACCTCGTCCGCGTCGATTAGCCAAGCTCCTAAAGCTGCTCCCGAATGGAAGCCGATCACAGCCAAACAACGCCGAGTTATTGGTACCTTTATGGTGAAATCAAAAGCGACTCCGGACGCATATCCAATGACTTTCGCCGGTCTCTGCACCGGTTGCAACCAAAAATCAAACCGCGCGCCCATCTCGAACTACAGCAGCGAACAAGTCGAAACCATCGTCGATGAACTCCGCGCAATCGGGGCTTTAACTATTGTTCAAGGGCTAGGTCGCAATACTAAAGTCCGGCACTATGCTTACAACTGGTTGGGGATCAGCAAAGTCGAGGCGGCTGTTATGACCGAACTTCTATTGCGAGGCGAACAGACCCTGGGTGAACTTCGCACGCGGGCCGCCCGCATGGAGCCGATCAATGACCTGCAGCACATGACAGAGTTGTTCAACGAGCTGAAGCGACGCAGTCTAGTGGTCGAACTGAGCCCACCGGGACGGGGGCAAATGGTGTCGCATAATCTCTATCCCGAATGGGAACTCGAACAACTTCGCAAGTCGGTAGCAGCAGGAATTACCGCCAGTGGAGACGCCGACGAATCCGCCGCTCCGTCGAATCGTCTGCCTTCGACAAACTCGACTGCTAACGTGGAAACAAACCTACGCATTCAAGCATTGGAGTCGGAGGTTGGATCCCTCAAGGAATTGGTTAATGATATGCAAACTCGACTAAGCCGACTTGAAAAAGATCTTGGAGTGCTTTAGCCGCAACTGGTCGTAACGATAATTTGTGCGATTAATTGTGCGATCTGGCGTAGTGCCGTCTAGTTTTTCATCGACATCGACAGGCCCTTTGCGAGGCAAGGTAGTAACTGACGTTTATCGGCCAATGCGCATCGCGATCCATTCTTTGATAATGTGCTGCAGTGTCAATAACTCTTCCGCTTCTGGCATGAATTGGTTCAGCGTCACCGAACTTCCACTTGCTCGATAGTCGGCGGCAATTGGAATCGCAGTTACTCCCGCTCGTTTGGCAAGTTGCATGGCCCGTGGTAAATGGAATGCGCTGGTTAAGATGGCACAGCGTTTGTCCTTCCAAAATTCGGGATGTTGTTTGATTGCGGCCATTTCAGAAGTCGTATTCTGGCCAGATATCTCAAAGATCGAATCGGCTGGAATTCCCAGTCCAATCCAGAGTTCTTTGGTCTGCTGACTCGGATCGTCTACTTGTTGAAATCCTCCCGAAAGAACTCCAGTCAAAATTAAGTTGTCCCCGGTGGTGACCAGTTTCTTCACCGCCCCATCCAAATAGAGTTTTGCTGCGAAGCCAACGCGATCACCCGCAGGACCAAATTGAGGTCGTCCGTTAGGAGCAACGCTCGTTCCGCCTCCAAGAACAACAACATAGTCAAAAGGATCTTTATCTGACGGAACAACGGATTCGATGGATGACTCTAATGCCTTTTCTAAATACGAGACGAAAATGGACGAACTCAGAATCCACATCAGGCAGGCACCGCAAACCAGCAACAAGCCGCTTCGGCGTTCATCGCGCCCAAGCAATACCATTCCGATGGAAAACGCGGCCACAATCGCAATGAATAGCGGCTGAATCATGTGGGTCAGCATCTTCTCTACGGAAACTCTACCACTGAGAATCCAAGTCGCAGCCAAAGGCAACAAAACAGTTGCGACTAGAATACAAGCTATCGGCTTTAACCAACCACGATTTGCTTCGCGCTGCGGGATGGACATACGTTTCGTTGCATTTCATTTTTCAGGCAATTGAATGAAGCCTTGCCAATCAGGTGGCGCCGAGCGTCCATGCTGTGCGATGAAAACAGTTAAAAAATCTTTGACACGATCTTCGGCAGGAACTTGGTGCAGAAGTCGAAACGCTTCGCCCCAGTTTCCATCTTGCAAACTATCTAGTGCCTTCTCATAAGCCAGTATATGTGCATCGGTAAGTAAAACATTGGGCCCTTCAGGTGGGAGCAATTCGCTAACCATGAGCGGTGTCGTCATGCCAACCGGAAGTACACGCGCAACACGGCGCGTTCTAGCGATGGTTGGCGAGACTTCATTGCGCACTCGTAGCGCGGTCGCCTCATCCATCAGGATTGCAGCACGCAGCTGTTTTGTCATGCTCTCTAAGCGAGCTGCGAGATTCACTACCGGTCCAAATACTGTTACTTTGACTTGATCGACCGTTCCGATTCGTCCGGCTACTGCTCGCCCGGTTGCGATTCCGAGACCAGCCCGGAAACCAGACAAAGCGTGTTTCTCAATGGCGGCTGCCGCTTCGAATTCGGCACGAATGGCGAGTGCCGCTTGCGCTGCCTGTAAGACAGAACTCTGTTGTTCCAATGGCCAGCCCCAAAAACCCATGGCTGCGTCACCGTGGAAGTCGCCAACGACGCCATTGCGGTCGAGGATGTGGTGGGTCATTACCCCGAGGGCATCGCTCACGCGGCGCAACAGCTCCAGCAATTTGTCGCCAGACTCTTCGCTCTGCCTGGAAAACCCACGCAAGTCGCAAAACAGAACAGAAACGTTGGCTTCACGCGGTGCGAGTACTTCATCGGGGTCGCGAGTTGCCAGTGCCTTTTGGACAACCGGAGCAAAGAAAGGGCGCAATGAATCCTGGCGACGCTGAAGCAATCGGGTTTGGCGCAACGAGCCGAGGGTTGTGGCCGTCAACTCTGCAAACTTGAGATCGTCTTGCAAGTCCATCGCTATCGCTGCTGTCGCATCCCGAGCATTCTGCGGTACGAGATTTCCAAAATCCCCAGCGACATAAATGGCCCAACCCGGGCATGCTTCACTATTGATTGGTGTGCAAAAGGCCCAATCGACATTTTCGCTTTGCGTGTAGGATTGGCCCGAGTCTATTCCGCGACTCCATACGTGCAATACGCTTTCGCGAGTCGTGATCGCTTGATGAATCAACTGCGCTGAAGGAGAAAACTGGTGTCCAATTAGGTTTCGAGAATCCCAATGCAATAGACGAATTCCAAACTCATTTATTTCGCTGGAGCTTCGCCCTTTCCCTACGCTAACCTTGGGCTGGACCACCGGTTCGCCGTTGGTTTGGTCGCCTACGATGGCCACAAAGCTCGCTTGCTGTATTCCCTGCATCAATACATTCACTACACGTGCACACAGTTCTTCGTCGGTGGTGCTGCTGGAGATGATTTCAGGGACTCGGCTAAGGACCTCGATGCGTCGATCGGCATCTCGATATCGGGCCTGTCGCAATTGTGACGGTGCATACGAATGTTCCGTAAGTGCTGGCATCTCGTCGGACTGCGACACCATGCGAACGCGTTGGTCAACCAAACTAAACGTGGTTTGTCCGATCACAAAATGATCACCAATGCCGATGTTGAATTCATCTTGCCGCAAGCCTTTATGGAAGATGGGATTGCGAGCGTCGATCAGCTTCGATACCTCCAGTCGTGAACCGTTCCACTTGAGACGAACATGGCTTCGCGAAATCCGATCATCCCACGGCACTGCCCAGCCAACTGCCGTTCTGCCCAGGATCACCGGATGCTGCAATGCTGGGTCCTTCGGCAGTGGTCGCCTCCAGCGGTCGGACGGGCTGGGCCCTTGAGCGATCAAATCCGGCATAGGGCTAAATTCGTAGTCGGTGGATACGTAGGAACTCTCGTACTACTTTAGCCAAAGTTGATAGTGCCGGATAGCGTCAAATTAACTGGTTGGTGATGGGGTGACCCATTCGCTTGCCACTGCCGTCTCCGTGTTCGCTTTCGCACGTCGGCGACGGCGGGGTTTGTTGGCCGCCCACTCTTTGGTCATGATTTCAAAAACATCAGGGCTTTCGTAGCGAACGACGTTTTTTCCCTCAGGAATGGGTCCGATTAGTCCCTTGAAAATTGGCATTCCACGGAGGTCGAGGTCCGTGCTACTGTCATCGATTCCAACCTGGGAATGCGTTTTGAAGATCGACTCCGCGTCGTGGAAATCGCGGATCCGAAGTGAACCATCCTGGCCACGTGTCACTACTCGAAATACTTCTTTCTTCGTCATGGCTCTGCTCCGGTCAAACGCTTTAGTGCTGGTCGTTCGGCTCCTTCCTTGAAAACAAATCGTAAGGAATAGCGATAGATGAAAGTCCCATCGCACCCTAGCATCCTTGCCGAGGCTTCCCAACAAGGTATTCATTCGACCGTTGAAGCTCAAAAATTGCGAATCAATGCTAGCCCTAGTCTTAACTAGTACGAAGGTTGCAAGTGCCATCCTCGGATTCACC
>JANLRK010000720.1:0-7280 GCA_031361585.1 Pirellula sp.
TTCGTTTCTGCTGATCGGCCGTACTACTGTTGGCGCGGGGAGGACTCATGCGAATGTCCGATTCGTTGACGATCTCGGCAGCCCGTTTGAGTGCCCGTTCCGATAAGCCACCTTCCGCGTTCGATTGCATGCGCCAAGCGATTCGTTTGATGAGCCACGTCTTGTGCCTCGCATTGGTTGGCTCGCCGAAGTCCTCCGCGTACTTCTGCCGGAGTTGGTCGGTCGTCATTCGTTCCATTGCGTCGACCTCTTTTTCCATGTTTAGTGCCATCGATTTTTCCTATTTGTTGTGTACTCTCAAAAGACCGTTAACCCGAATGGACAGTGAGCACGGTCGTCGCAAGACCATCAAGTCCCTGATGGGCGAATCCTGCCAAAGTTTCCACAGGAGGCGTCGAGTCTCCGATCAATTTGCCAATGCGCTCAGGCGAAGTACCGCCGCCGCGAAGATAATCGCGAGCTCTCGAAGCTGTTCCTCTTGAGCTGGATCTTGGTCGATGCTTTGCATTTTGCCCCTTCCGTAGTTATTGGTTCGGTGGTCCGCAATTTGGAATGCGAGCCCCATATCTGTTAACTAGCCTGTCGGGCATATAAACTGGCGAAGGATTTTGGGAAATAAATTCAGTTGCTTTGGCTGGCCATCGAAAAGATGCAGGAGTGGACAAGGAATGGATGACGTCGAACTCACACAAAGGGACTACGACGCTGCGGACGAGGTGTTGCGACTCATCAAGGACCGCATTGAATTAGATGGAAGCCAAAGAGAAATCCTCGCTAAGAAGCATTCGAAGATGGGAGAAGTACGCTTTCGCTTGGTACATGGACTAAGCGAGCCACGAAACAAAGCCGAGGAATTGGTCATCGAGTTTTTAGACGGGAAAACCACCAAGGAAGAGTTTAGAAAAAGAATGCGGGAACATACTCATCGGCCTGTTGATTTGGAAATGATCGAATCCGTTTATTCGCACATTTATGAACAGCTTCAGAATTACGCGGATGCACTTGGTCTGATAGCGGAACTGCTCCAAGTAAACCTTTCGTTTAGCACACGCCAAGGATTGGCACGGCAAGTCTCCGCTAACTTTGCCAGACTGAAGGAAAAGTGCAATCTCTCCAGCTATGAGTGAGATACTACGTTTGCGTTTTTGCAAAGAGTGCGAATACAAAAGGGACTAGGCGTTGCAGCGCAAGAACAGTTCGTGGAACCAACTGCGGAAATACTTGCGCTGAGTAGTTTTGATTCCGCCAACAAACAATGGACTCAGTGCCTGGGTGCTGCGAAGAGAAAAAGAACCGATAGGCCGAGTATGAGGCCCACTTTTGCCGCACGCCTGTTCGTTCAGCATAATCAACATTCAAGACTACCCGCTCCACAACATCTACAAGCACTTCTAATGGAGGAGGAGGCCGCTGCGGTTTTATATTTGGAAGAGAGTTCGAAAAGTACTTCGCCATTGACAAACATTACGGTAGAGACAGCCACAATCTATTCCAATAATGCACATTTGCACGCAGAAATTATCCATTCAAATCAAAAAGGTAATGATGGCGAGGAAGTACCGCAGAAAGTGTACTTTTTCACGGTGGAGAAGTGGTCGGACTTGGCAATTGGCATCGACGAGGCATGGAAATACTGGGCAATCACTCCTGCTCCACAGCCAGGGCAACAGTTCCCTATGGGCAAAGCGAAAGAATTGCCCTTAAACGGCAAGCAATGGCGCTGCCAAGGGACGGAACAAAGCATCGTTAAGTGTAGACGGGCAACTCGTACGCTGCGGATTCCGAGTCCGCTTCCTGTTTCAAAACGAAGACAGAACATACCGGTTTGGCGACCCAATACTTTCCTCGAACGGTGGCTAGCCACCGTCAGCCACCGACGAATCGATAATTTTTCTTTCCGCGAGTCTCTCTCGCGAGCCCCAATGTTTTGATTGATCCAGGGCATTTGCGCGCCGTGCTTCGGATCCAAATTTCTGTCGGCCACCGTCAGCCACCGCAGGCTTTTAAGGCCAAACGGTGGTTGCAAAGCGCATCAGCGTCTCCCCGTAGGTCGTCGATCTACGGAGCTGGGAAATGGAAAAGCCCAATGGCGAGCCACAGGCACGCCAATCGGACCGGGCGGCCGCGTCATGGACCGACAGCGAATACAAATGCATTGCCGCAATCATTAAACGCAAAACCAGGCAACTCATTGCTAGAGCCGGGATACCGGCTTCCGACCAGGACGATATTGAACAAGACCTAGCAATGTACCTTTGGCAGAACGCATCTGCCTTTGATCCTCAGCGAGGACCGTTGGAAGCTTTTGCAACCACGCTCGTCTCCCATGAAGGGTCAAAAATCGTTCGGAAGCGTCGCGCCAAGAAACGTGGCAATGGATCAGTTAAGTCGCTTAATAAAGATGCACCGGCGGAACACCGATCCTCCGAACCTCTATCGCACTTCACTACGGAACTAGGGGCGGACGCTCGCACCGGTCATGTCCGAATCAGCGGGCAGGCGCACAGCGAGCTCTCAATCGACATCGAAGTGATAACTGGGTCGCTGCCGTCTGAATGGCAACTCATGATCAAACTTCGGAGCATCAAACCGATGGCCGAGGTTTCCCGCGACATGGGGATACCGCGATCTACTCTCAACGCACGGATGAAGAGGATTCGAAGTCGGTTCGATTCTGACGGACTCAAGAAATATTTTAACAAATAGTTTCGCCAGGCTGTTTGGCGAAAAGGCTAGTTACTACATAGGGAGACAAATCAATGGAACGAGAAGTTTATCGGTACACACTCGACAAGCAAGTTTCGATGCGCGATGCGGAGGAAACGCTTCTGTTGGCGTTACTCGGGACGGAGAGCATCCACGGTGCGGCACAAACGCGGCTCGACGTTGCCCATTCAGTGGACGAAGCGGGACGTGCATTTGTCATTGATGGAGCGACTGCGGTTGGGCAAGACCTCAATCGATTGTTCACCGGATTCTTGATGCGAGAGTTTGGCCAGGATTCGTTTCGCGTACAGCGTTTTACGGAATTACAGGGTGTTACTTAGGCTCGACCGAAAGGGTCGAAGCACGAGGCTAAAAAATGGCGGTTGCGGAAATCAAAATTACTGACGAGCCCCAATCGCTAGAGGCACGTCAAATGAAAACGGCCAGCGAGTTTCTCACCGCGTTGTTTGAACCGGACGATCTGGTCATCATTCGGCTAATCGAGGCGTGGACTGAAGGCGGAAAGAAGAAGAGCAGAGTCGACTACAAACTGACCGGCTACTACAAAATCAGTCCGGATCGCAATCGATTTCTTTCGCTTTATTGGACTCCGAAGGTCGAGCAAGAATTTCTCAATGTGTACTTCGGCGTCTGCCCGAGGTTCGGACGCGCAGAGCAATTCGATCTCGAATGGCAAATCCGCAAAGTCGTGACGCTATGGACTGATATCGATAACGTTTCTGTCGAAGAAGCTCTCCAGCGCGTCGCAGATGCCAAGCTGCCGCCACCACGACTAAGTCCATCAGCCAGCTTCATTAAAGACATTCTTGCGGGAATCGCAAAGACCATTGGTGGTGACCATACGATTGATCTATCACGACTCCTTCGATTGCCTGGAAGTCTGAATCGGAAAGACCAGCGAAATGGAAAAACGCCGGTGCCAACCGAATTAGTTCGTTGCGTCCCAGGACTTCGGTATCCGTTGTCCATGTTTGAGCCGTTTAAGGTTGAGTCGGTGACAACGGAGCGAGCCAAAAAAGTTAGCGCGATGCCGTTACCAACTGTCCGCAAGCCCACAAATGCGAAGCAGGATCGGCTCGCCCAATTGATAGCTGCTAGTGAGATTGCGGCGACAGGGCAACGTTCCGAGGCAGACTTCGCAGTCTGTTGCTATGCAATCGAACAGGGATTCGACGCTGAGTCAGTCTGGTCTCGGGTGGAGACCATAGGCAAATTCGCTGAAGGGGGAAAGCGGTACTTTGACTTGACTTGGAAAAATGCTTCGTATAACGCTCAAGAAGTATGCTTGGACAAAATTCTTGATCAGAAGTCGACAAAGAAAGGCAACGCTCCACAAAACGAGGACGAGGACTCGAGTGGGAACAGTTCTGGTAAGGAAGTTATCACAATTGACGAGAGCACAACGTTCGTCGGCGAGACACTTTCAGCCGTCACCAATTGCATGATCGCAACTGGTGGCTGCTGCAGTCGCGCCGACCAAACCGTCTTCATCCACGACGATAAAATACTCTCGATCTTGAACTCTGCGGAGCTTGCTGGTCTTCTCAATCAGTTCGTGGAATTTTGTATTGAGACAGAGAAGAAGAGCGAATACAAGCCATTTCCAACATCGTATTCCAACACTTGGCTTAACAACCACATCGAGCTCTCGCGACTGCCGCTTATCAAGGCATATGTGCACAATCCCGTTTACAGTGAAGACTGGCGGCTAATTGCACCCGGGTATGACAAACAAACCTGTATTTACTACGCTGGCGACGCAATTGAGCCACGTGCCGACACCACGCACATCGACGCACTACTCCGCGACTTCTGCTTCAAAACGCCCAGGGACCGAACGAACTACCTCGGCATGATGTTGACGATGGTGCTGATACCACGTTTCATCGGGTCCAAGCCTGCGACACTTTTTAACGGCAACCAACCGGAACTTGGCAAAACGATTTTGGCGCAGATTCTGGCTGTCCTTCGTGATGGCAGACGTACAGAGACCATTTCCTACAATCCCAACGACGAGGAGTTTGAGAAGCGTTTGGGGGCGCACGTTCGCCGCGGTAAGCCCACTCGCCAAGACGAACACACGATTTAACAAGCAAGCCTGGGGCAACATCATCGGTGGAATTCTGGCTGTTGCTGGACAATCTGGCTTCCTTTCCAACGCCGCAGAGGCAGCTGCACAACTGGATGCGACCAAGCGTGACTTCACTGAACTGGTCGCTTTCTTGGCGGACCATTCACAAGGGATTTGGACGCCGGCTGAGCTCGTAGAACAGTGCGGGAAGCTCAATTTGCTGTCTGACCAGATCGGCGAAGGTTCGGCAAAATCCCGAACGACTGTAATGGGAACCATTGCTGGTCGCTTTGTTGACGAGGACTTCAAGTTGGATGACGACCGGATTTTCACGTTTAGTTGGCCAAGCATGCTTGCGAATAGAGACTTGTTTGCCATGGTGGAATTGTGAAGTTTGAAGTTCGAAGTTTGAAAGAGTACGATGTTCAGCTTTAACGGGAACCAAAAAGGCGAGTGTAAAATGAAGAGCGATTTACCTGAACGAACGTTCGCGTTTGCTGAGCGAATTGTTCGACTTTGTGTTTACTTGGAAAAGAACGGTCGAGTGTCAACTACATTGGCAACACAGTTATTACGTTCAGGGACTTCGGTAGGAGCCAACGTGGAGGAAGCAGGGTCCGCAGAGAGCCGCAAGGACTTCGTCCACAAGTATGCGATCGCATGTAAGGAGGCACGCGAGTCCCATTACTGGCTACGACTGTTGTCAGCCTCAGAAGTCGTTCCAAACGATCGACTTGATCCACTCACTAGTGAAGCTAACGAACTCATCGCAATATTGACAACGATTATAAAGAAGTCTCTCGAATGATTTCAAACTTCGAACTTCCCACTTCAAACTTCCCCCCCAAGTCTGATTGGAATGGAGATTGAGATTGTGCTATACTTGCGGCAGGAGACAACGACCATGAACCTACGCATCCAAATACCTGAGCATCTAAACTCTATTCTCGAAGCGCGCGCTGCTGAGAGCGGTAAAGACATTGAGTCATATGTTGTTGATGCCATTTGTGAGCAGCTCGAAGTTCCAAATCCAGTCGCATCGACTTCTTCGGATTTCGATTCTTGGCTCGTTGAGGTTCGTAAATTAGTCCCAACCTTGGTAACGAAGGTTGATGATTCCAGGGACTCGATCTACGCTGGGCGAGGTGAATGAGAGTACTCGTCGATACAAATGTTTTGATTCGCCTTTTTCAGCCGTCGAATCCAAGTTCACCCATTGCCGCGTCAGCAATTCATGAACTCAAAAAGCACGACTTCGAAGTGGTTATGGTTCCACAGATCCTCTACGAACTATGGGTCGTTGCTACTCGTACCGTGACTCTCAATGGCTTTGGAATGTCCGTCAGTGACACGTCCTTGCTGCAAGAGAAATGCATGCAGCAGTTTCGCCTACTTCGTGACGAGAGAGGCATTTTTGACCACTGGTCCCAAATCGTTTCATCGAACCAGGTGATTGGAAAAAGGTGCACACGATGCAAGGCTAGTTGCGGCTATGGTTAAGCACTCCGTTCCTAATATCTTGACGTTCAATGTTCAAGACTTTAGGCGGTATTCGCAGTTCCAAGCTTTCGACCCAATGGATATCCTGGCTGGTCTTCTGCCTCCGCTGACTTAAGAAAGCTGCTCGAGGGTCGAAAGGAAAAACTCGAATCGACGAATGGGTTGGCCAGATTTCGTGCTCTACCAACTGAGCTACAGCCGTTGTCTTGCGACATTGGTTGGCAGGATTCGAACCTGCGACAGCGATGTAATCCAGACCGGCAGTCGATTCGTATATGGGTTGCGACGAAGTTATGGTGCAGACATTTTTACTGAGCTACCTACAGCCTGCTGGGCTGTGGACAGGACTTGAACCTGTGACCTCGTCTGTCGACGCGCTCTCTCCATGTTGTCCATACCGGCAGTCGCACTGTTCTAAATTGCTCAACGAGGATTTTGTCGAGATAATCGCTCTTATTGGTTGCTATTTCACATGAATGAAGAAACAACCAGCAGTGGGCACACGAGACGCTTCTCATAAAGATGCGGATCTCGCTCACTACCTTGGATCGCTCCAAGTTCGATACCTTAGGATCCTCATAGTTAGGATGGAATCCCGAGCGGCAGTTGAGCATTTATCCTCAATCCTTTTCCCTAAAAGTACTCGTCGCGATTGGCACCATCAAAAGCAGCCCGAATGGAGGCAGCAACGTTTGAATAGTTTGTTGCTACCACAAGGACAGGGATCGTTCCGCCCGAGCTTTTCCTCAAGCAGCTTGTCGCCGTGTACGATGCGAACGAACTCGATCTTCGTTCTTACCAAGAACGCGTGCTCCCGGAACACTTACAAACCATTACCTTCAGTGATCGCGGAAGGAATCGAACCTTCGATTTCCTGCGTGTCATGCAGGTGTCTTAGCCGCTGGACCACGCGATCGGACGAAGATTGAATTGTGAAGTTCGAAGTGTGAAATCTGCAGCACATGCTTTTCAAACTTCGAAC
>JANLRK010000733.1:0-4195 GCA_031361585.1 Pirellula sp.
TTGTTTCGGGCCTCCTGTTGTGCAGAGATGATCGGCAACCTTACGGTTTCCCTCGCGTTTTATCAACGAAGCCAAATTCACGCGCCGTCTTGATCTCAATTCCACATCAGAATGCAGACCCGTTTGTTGCCGAAAACTCACACGCTGATCCGTTCACACGAGTCGATGTCGAAGATCGATGACATCGTTGCGATAGATCGGGAAAGGACGGTCATTGCTGACCTCCTCCCCTTACCACCAGACGTGCGGGTCCGCATCCGGCGGTTCAATGAAGAGGAGCAAGTTCGGTCACCGCTCGCGATCGTCTTGGCCATATGCCGAGGACTCGTGTCCTTTTACGGCGCAGTTTTTTACAATCGCCTCGATTTCATGTCGCGAACGATCTGCCGAAGGCTTCAAAATGCTCGGCCCATTGCCCCAGTTTAATTGGGTAGAATGCGACTTCATTTCCCGGCGCATGTCCCCAAAATTACAAGTTCGTCGCGACATTCGAGGCGTACCAAAATGACCGATGCAGAATTGATTCGTGATCTTCAACGCAAGTGGTTTCAAGCCACAATGAACGGGAATGTTGCGGCCCTTGCAGATCTGATGACAGAAGATGTTGTTTTCCTTACTCCGGGGAGAACTCCGTTTGGGCGGCAAGAATTTATCGACTCATTCAACGCGATTAAGGAGCATGTAGCGATGAATTGCGACGGCGAGTACACGGAAATTGTTGTGTATGGAGATTTGGCGCATGCCACGGCTCGGCTTGACATCACAGTAACACCAAAGAACGGCGGTGCAAACAAGCAACTTTCGGGCAACGCCCTGTCTATCTTCAAGCGACTGCCCGATGGAAAATGGCGTTTGTCCCGTGACGCAAACTTACTCACATCAAAATCAACATGAATCTATTAGGTCGAAAACGTGACGAAATCGGGTAAGGACGGCCGTTTCCGGACACCCTCCTTACACCATCGGGCATGCGGGCGCACTAGGCGGTTCAACGAAGATGAGCAAGTTCGGCCCATAATGTCTTGAGACTCTGAGACTCCTTGCGCTGCTATCCAAGCGTTCGTCTTACCAACACCGCTTGCGATCTTAGCCATGTGCCAAGGACTCGAGTCCTTTTGGTGCGAAGATTTCTACACACGCTTCAATTTCACGTACCGTACGATTTGCCCAAATCGTCAGGACGCACAGCCCATTGCCCCGATTACATTGGATAGGATAGAACGTTATTTCCCGCCGCACTCGTCTGAGTATTCTAGTTCGGTACTAAGAGATGGCCGTAGTCCAACTTTACCCCTTTCCGCGAGGTTCCAGATGGAAACCGGCCCGAGAAAGCCTGATACTCGCTTGCTGATACGATGGCTTGCTGGCGTAAGTTGCCCGTTCTTCTTCTACGCGGCAATTGCGACGGCGTTTCCCAAAATGATCGGCAATAACGGGCAGGCAAGTATTCCTGTCGCCGCATCGCTCGTTTCGTGCGGAGTGCTGTTCGCTTCAATTGCGGCGAGGGGGAAACTCCAAAAATAGACCGATCACAAAAAAATGGTGCCAGTTCAATTACCCGTTCGCTTCGTTCAAAAGATGTGGGAAAAGGGGTCATCAGGGCACACGGACTACTGCGAATGTTTCGATAGCCCTCGGCCAAAACATAGCGCGGTCCGCAAATCGCAAACACTGTGGAGTGACGAAGCGGTGAACAAATTAAAGCTTAGATGTTGCGTCGTTAAGCTATCGAGGTTAAAGCGGAAGTCGTGTTGGTGTTTTCGGGATTCTCGCACTTACTATTTCGAAGAGGGTCTCGCCCGCACACCGAACGGAACCCATAGGGTTCCTTCCGGACCCCGACTAAAAGTATCGAACTCTCTGAGTCCCTCGTGACGGGAATACCGGGCAGTTAACGACAATCGGCTGGGATTCGGATTTCGGTATTTTGAGCGACCGTAGCTTCCAACCGACGGCCCGAAGTCGCAGTTTGCCAAACCGGCAGACGCACCCGTGTAACCTATCGTGTAGGATGGAACTTTATTTTCCGTCGCACGCACCTGAGAATTACAAGTCCGCCCATAATCGGAAGACTATGACACCGACAGAACGACTGATTGTTGCAGAGTTTCCTCGGTCCAATGCTTACCATCCTGAATGGTTACTCGCGAGCGCGAGTGGCGGTGCCAACTCGGTTTGGCTAGTTGATTGGCTAACTTCCGTTCTCGACTTGAAGCCCGGGATGAACGTACTGGATTTGGGATGCGGTCGCGCCGCGTCATCAATATTTTTGGCGCGTGAATATGATGTAACTGTATGGGCAACCGATTTATGGTTCAGCCCGTCGGAGAATTGGCAGCGCATTCGCGATGCAGATTTAGCTGGACGCATTTACCCAGTTCACGCTGATGCCCGAACATTGCCTTTTGCGGCAGACTTTTTTGACGCAGTCGTGTCCATCGATGCTTTTCCCTATTTCGGCACAGACGATCACTATTTGAGCTATCTGGCCCGGTTCGTAAAGCCGAGCGGGGTTATTGCCATTGCGGGTGCCGGTTTTATCGACGAAATTGAACGCGATATTCCAGCACATCTGTCAGAATGGCTTAATGCTGAGCCATCCATGTGGTGCATGCACTCCCCGGCTTGGTGGCGGCGACATTGGGAGCGTACGGGAATTGTCGATGTAGAGCTTGCCGATTCCATGCCTGATGGCTGGCGGTTGTGGCTCGAATGGCACCGAATGGTCGCACCTGACAATCAGTTGGAGATCAAATCCATTGAAGCCGATGGCGGTCACCATATCGGATACAATCGCTTGGTCTGTCGCCGTCGGCTTGATGTTCGTCTGAATGAGCCGATCGTTTCCATCCCGTCGAACTATGTGCGGATGCCGTTACTTCGAGCCACTCCGTAGGCAATGAGATCAGCTTCGTCAGGCCATTGCTGACCGTCCTCCCTATACCGGCAGACATGCGAACCTCCGCCGCGCCCAATCCCCATCCAGGCAAAATTTCCTGTAGCTGGGCCAGCGTCAGCCGCTCCCTGTTCGGCGGCAATCCTTCACATAGTTCTCCACAGGTGGATGCCGAGGCCACTGGCTAGCAGTAGAAACAGGACGCCTCCGGTCACGATCAGCCTGGTTTGTTCGTGCGATAGAAATTGGAGCCTGCGCATGCCGATAGAAGGAAAGGTGAAATAGATTGACGCCTTGATCACGTTGGCCCAACCCAGCAGGGTGAGCACCATCGGTATACCCGACCAGACGTTGTGAAATGCGACGATGATCGAGCCGAAAATGAGGTTTAAAAGAGCAACGGCAAACACGCCTGCCTCACCGCGTTCGCGGAGAAAGACGAAGAAATCGATCCACACGCGCGGCCTAACTGCATGGGAGATGCCGATAACCAGGAGGTTAATGATTGCGTACAACTGAACAGCGCGTTCCATGATCTTCATCTCCTGTTGCAAATAGATGGCGGCGATCGAGACGCGTCAAATGCACATAGCGGTGTGATGGACTGAGCGGCATTGCGTTTGGGGCATGATACGCGTTTTGAAGCTAATCTGGTGACGAGCATACCTTCCAGGCTTCGTTTTGTTTAGACCAGTCCGCCTCCAAACAAACCAACTGCAACTCTTTCAACGTTATCGAGTCGCGCCCATTTTGTACTGCGGGCAGAAACAGCAACCGCTCTTGCAGTTGGGAAGCCAGCAGATTCAAATTCATGATCTGAGTCATCCTCGCCCGACTCACCTGAGCCAATTCGGCGAGTTCCGAAATAGTCCGACACAGTCCCGTCAGCAATCAGGACTTCAAACCTAATCGCCAGCGCCATGAGTTTAGCGATGCGAGTTGTCCGACCAACGACTGGCGGCTTAGCTTTTTGAGCCTGCTTCTTCCTTCCCTGTTTGCCGAAGTGAATTGTCGCTTCAACTTTCATGCTGCTCTCCCGAATGCCAAGATGCCGGTTGGATTAAATGAAACCACGATGCGTCCGCTGGAGCCGTCGTAGTCAACAGTTCAACGACTTGTGTTTGTTCGAGCGGTGTCAAAACTGACCAGAACCCGTCGAACTGTCATGACGCTGCATACTCGAAGGGACTTTCTATCACTTTTCAAAACCATTACCCTAGACGGATTAATCAGGTGCGTGGAGTAATTAACCACGAAACGCGAGCCGAGACAGTGTAGCGTCCTATCTGCGCTGTCTCG
>JANLRK010000746.1:0-2218 GCA_031361585.1 Pirellula sp.
TCATGATCAAGAATAGGAGAGTTGCTTTGTGTTGCGACGGTTGCCGAGAGGATTTACTCGCTGATCCCGAACCTTTATTGAACTGGCTTGATGCGCATTTGACGACAGATGCTCCATAGTTGCGAACCCATCCATCTATGACCTACTCGCTCATTCTGAAACTCATACGATACCGCGTCTGGGTACTTATTTTCGTGGTTGTGTGGGCTGGCACGGGAATAGTCATCCTTTTCAATACACCCATCGACGCTCTTCCTGATCTCTCCGAAAATCAAGTTATCGTGTACGCTGAATGGCCCAACCACGATCCGCCGGAGATCGAGCAATCCATTACGCGGCCGCTCTCCGAGGCGATGGGCGGCATCCCAGGCGTCCGAACGGTACGAGGCTCAAGCGATGTCGGTTTCTCGCTGTTGCATTTGATCTTTGAAGACCAGCTTTCCTTCTCGGAATCGCGCCGACGGGCTAGTGCAAGACTACAGGAAATCAAGCTCGATTTGCCAAACGGTATCGAGCCTCGTTTGGCAGCCGATGGTTTGCCGATTGGGCAGATACTGTGGTACACAGTCGAAGGATCCAATACGGATCTAGCCGAGCTGCGAGCATTGCAGGATAGTCGCATCGCTCCTCAGTTGAGTACGATTCCGGGCGTTGCCGAGGTTGCCAGCGTTGGCGGATTTCTAGCGGAATATCATGTCGAGGCGGACCTTGACGCTTTGGCCAAAGCCGGTATTCGATTGTCCGAATTGGAGGCTGGAATCCGTAACCTCGCGCCAACATTGGGCAAGCCAAGCATTCGGCAAACCGAAGACGATCCCTTGCGTGCTAGGCTCGATGGGTTGCATCGACTGGAGACGAGTGACGTCCAAATTTCCGATGGGCGGCGAATGAAACTTGGCGATCTGTCTCGTGTGAGTTTAGGTGCTTCCCCGCGCCGAGGCGTATTTGAAAAAGATGGCAACGAAGCGGTAGCAGGCATCGTACATATGCGCTTCGGTGCCAATCCGCTCCAAGTGACCAAGCGAGTATTGCGAGAGATGCAACGGATTGAGGACAGTCTCCCGACAGGTATTCGGCTGGTCCCTTGCTACGACCGAACGGCGCTCATTGGGGGTGCGATCGGCACCGTGACTCGAACGGTTGTCGAATCCTTGCTGGTCACCACGCTCGTCGTCTTCCTCATCATGCGACATTGGCGAACGTCGCTGGTGATTTCGTTAACGCTCCCTTTGGCAATCTTGGGAGCATTTATCGGCATGTTCGTGATGAGCGCACTGGGGATCGCCCAAATTCAGTCGAACATCATGTCGCTGGCCGGAATCGCCATCTCGATTGGAGTGCTCGTCGATTCCTCCATTGTGGTTGCTGAGAATGTTTCCTTTCGACTCAAACATGCGTTTGGTGATATGCCAGTCACGGGTGATGTCAGCAAGATCGTCGCGCGTGCGTGTGCCGAAGTCGTTAGGCCGGCATTCTTCGCAGTGCTCATCATGATTGTTTCGTTTTTGCCAGTCTTTGCCCTACAAGGTATCGACGGCAGGATGTATCAGCCTTTGGCTTGGACCAAGACATTGACACTATTGTCGGTAGCATTCTTAACGTTGCTAGTCGTGCCGGTATTCTGCTCGATTTTTATACGCGGCAAGCTTCGCAAGGAATCGGATAGTCGGCTCATTCGATCGATTGTTGGTATCTACAAGCCTTGCCTCTCGTATCTGATGGATCGACCGTTGCCTCTCTTCGTTTTTATCTGCGTAGTTCTCGTATTAGGCGCTGCTGCGACGGGAATCGAATGGCTTGTTCGCTTGACTACGGCATCCACGATAGGAGTTGTGATCTACTTTTCAGCCAGGAGGAGTACTCAAGTTATTCTTGCGTCCCTGCTGCTGTTGGTAGGATTGACCGCTTCCATCTTGATCGTACCGATTCGCTTAGCACTTCGTCTGCCGTTAGACGAAGGTATGGTCATGGATATGCCAATCACCGTTCCTCGGATATCGGTTGCGCAAGCGATTGATGATCTCAAGGCCAGAAACATGATCCTATGCCGTTTCCCAGAGATCGCGATGGTGACGGGTAAAGCCGGTCGCGCCGATACCGCATTTGACCCTGCACCGCTCGACATGATTGAAACCATGGTCGAGTTTCAGTCGCATGCGTTATGGCCACGACGAAGGTTGCGAGCAGCAGACGCCAAAGCGCAAGCGACAGCGGTCCT
>JANLRK010000753.1:0-3773 GCA_031361585.1 Pirellula sp.
CGTGACGTAGCTGTAAGGCATTTCTATTCTGATTCATTTCGTTGTTGACTGAAGTCGACTGCGAGCCTGCTTCGTTGCCTGAATTGCCCCGTTTGTGATCACGAAGACTGGATCTATTCAAGCGAGAATGTCGGCAACTCGTCGTCGAGCGCATTTTCGGTCCCAAACAAGCGGAAATAATTGATCGATCGATTTGAGTTAAGGATGGATGGCCCCTGCATTAGGCCCCTGCATTAGCGCCCCTGCATTAGCATTAGATAAAACAAGGATACTATTCACATTGATCTCGGAAGCGAGAGACTATTTTCATTGCGAGGCATTGGAAGCGATTCGGATGATCTCTGCTTCCGTTCGGACGATCAAGTCGTTTTCAATCACGGCTGGACTTGCCAAAATTGGACTGCCAAAAGTATTGGTAGAGACCACGGCCATTTCGCTGTCCACTTTGACTACGGTCACCACCCCTTTTCGGTCCGAGAAATAGAGGTGTTCACCCGCGAAAATGGGTGAAGCAGAAAAATTGCCACCGATTCGATTGCGAGCTTTTTCTTGACCCGTGGAAGCGTCATAGCGTGTCAGAATGCCAGTGTCGCTCATTGCAAACATATCCCCATCGCGGGCCACCGCGCTCGACATGGTTGGAGCGCCTTTAGTAGCGCGCCACGCGATGTGCGTTTTGGAAACATCCCCTTTTCCGTCCGGCCGAATGGCCACAAATTCCGGTTTGGTATAACCCGTCGACATAACGATTAAACCACTTTCAAATATTGCCATCGATGTTGTGGAAAATCCATCGCCACAATCGGCACGCCAAACCTCGTCGCCATTATCCGGATCGTACGCCACAGTCCACTGCGCTCCGGGGATGATCGCTTGAGGTCTACCCTTGACTTGAATAATCAAAGGCGTGCTGTAAGCCTTTCTAAATTCACCGTTCATTGCTCGAATTGGCGGACGATTTGTCTTCCAGGCTGGCTTGCCATCGTCAAGGTTGACGGCAGCAACGAACTGTTGGTCGATGCCATCGCAAACCAAAATCACTTTGTTGCCAAAAACAATGGGAGAACTTCCTGGCCCCACACTGTGATCGACGACGAGCTTGGTTGACCAAACAGTCAAACCTGTCTTTGTATTCAAGCACCAGGTACCATAATTTCCAAAATGACAAATCACCGTATTACCGACAATTGCTGGTGTGGGTGACGCATAAGAATTCATTGGATTGATGGGTGCGGGATGGTCGTCTGTAGCAAGCACTACGTCATGAATCGACTTGCCCGTCGAAACGTCTAGACAAATTGCGTGAAACTCGACGGATTGCGCAATCGTCTTGATTTGGGCGAATTGTACGCCTTCGAGTTTGGTGGCAATCTGTTCGGGGGTTGCTTCTTTGGTCACAGCCGATGTAAACCAGACTTGACCGTTCAAAACCACCGGTGAGGACCAACCCACACCTTTGGTCGAAGTGGACCAAACAAAGTTTTTCTTATTCGATAGTTCCGTCGGTAACTTAGCATTTGCAAGCCCCGTACCCGTCGGACCACGAAATTGAAACCAACCCCTGTCGTCAGCAACACCTACCTGGATGATAAGCGCCCATGCGAACAAACATGCGATTGCGAAGGAGCGAATCATTAATAACACACCCATGAAAATCCCATTCGAATATGCGAGACAGAGCTAAGTGAACTCCAATGAATGCACCTCGATCTTACAAAACTAGCCACTAAAAAATCTCAATCAAGACGATTTGATCGTGCACTACCCAACCTGCAACGTTGCTTCCAAGCTCTTCAACATGTCTCGAACTGCAACACGGCCGCGCCCGCATCCTATCAATTCGTCTGTTTGGATCCAGTTTTCTACTTTCTTCTGAGCAGAGATAACAGTCGAATGCTGACGGTTGCCGAAGTAATCGCCGATTTCAGACAGCGCAGTGCGAGTGTATTTACGAGCCAAGAACATAGCTAACATACGAGGTTGGCTAACATTTTGACATTTGGTCTTGGCTCGAAGCGTTTTGCCTTCGAGACCGAAGGCCTCGCAAACGACTTTCTCGATGTCGTTCATGCGCACGATTGGATGACTTGACCTAATCAAATCCAAGGTGCATCGAATGGCTTCGACATCCGTTAATTGCCGACCAACTACCCGTTGCTGTGCGACCAAACGATGCGAAACGCCTTGTAGCACTCTTGCATCACCGCAGCTTTGCTCCGCCAAAGACTTCAAGCTAGCGATAGAAAGGTCTACTTGTGATTTTGAGCACATACGCTTGAGGACCTCAATGCGGGTCTTTACGTCGAGCGGATCAATACCGCAGGCCATTCCGCCCGAAAGCCTTGCATAAAGATCAGCACCCAGGCCGGATAGTTCGTTAAGGCCTCGATCAGCGACCAAAACCACTTGTCGACGATCTCGCAATAACATGTCAATCGTATTGCGGAGCTCGACCAATGTTCCGGCTTTACCCAAGCAGAATTGAATGTCATCGATTACGATCGCTTCCACGTCGCGGTACTTGCGACGGAAATTGGCAAAACCGCCGCCGCGTGCGCTCTCGGTGTATTCAATCGTAAATTGCTCAGCCGTTAAGACCAATACCCGGCGCATGTGATAGGTCGTTCTCAACTTGTGCGCTAGACCAATGGCCAAGTGACTCTTGCCGGTCCCGCTTGGTCCGTGGATTAACAATGGGTTGATCTGTCCGGGGCGTTCCAGCACCATTTCGGCTGCAGTGTATGCCAAGCGGTTGTGGTCGCCAGCTACAAACTCGTCCCAGCGTCGTTCGTTTTCGCGACGCAGCTCCATCAATCGATCAACTTGGATATCGACCGATGCCCGAACCGGCTCTTCGCTATCTTCAGCCTTGCCTGCTCCGCTTGATCCATTGCGAACCACTCGCAGATGCGCTATTGGTTCATCTACGGCGCGCTCACCTCTCCTCGCGGCCCGTTTTGCAAGTTCCGTTTTGGGGACTTTGGTTTTGTTAAGTGGATTGGAAAGGAGCACGGAGCCGTCTTCGGTCGAATGGGTTGGCAGTTCTTGTGGTGGAACCATCGCTTCCAAAGCGGGAGCGACGGATATTTGGAATCCAAAGTGACTACCAGCTGCTTCCATTACCGCAGCTTGAAGATCGTCCCGAAACATTTTCGAGACACAATCGGAAATAAACGAGCTGGCTACTTCGATTCCGATCACATTATGTCCGATCAGCGTCCATTTGGCACCACCACCGAACCAAAGATCCATACGTTCTTTGCCAATCCTCTGGCGAAGCCTGGTTTCGACCGAATCGGCGATCGAAACATCGAACATAGCAACTTCGTGCGCTATTTTCATCGCAAACTCCTGGGCCATGCGAGTCTGCTGGTGAGAAATCATTCACCCGCAGTATCCTTTCCAAACAGGAACCATCCTGTTTGATGCCTTCGTCAACGGGGTCATTGCTCGCATTGAATAGCGGCAAGGGCGGATCCTGTCCCTAGCCCTAGCCAAACTCGTTGCGATCCACCGTTGTCTCGACGGTCGACGATTCTATGAATGCTAGCTCTTAAGTCAAATTCGAAAACGAATAAGTGGCTTAAGAAAAAATTTTAGAATGATGAAGATGCGGTAAAGTCCGCTTGAAACCGACACGCCAGCATTGCGTGAAAATCCGAAAGTACCGGTCATTGCACGGTGGAAAACCTGTCGGATGAAAATGTCTAGACTTCCGACTGCCAGACGAACTGGGTTGCCTGGACGCGCCAGAAGGCGATGAAGAGCAAAAC
>JANLRK010000805.1:0-1381 GCA_031361585.1 Pirellula sp.
AATTCCTGCAGCGAATGTGCCGCTTGCCCTTCGGCAGAAGAATTGGCCCGACGCTCGCGGATCCGGATCGTGCGTAATCGCATCGACCTGTTCCGCTTTGCAGTGGCACAACAGACCTGAGTTAGCAGAACGGTTTCGCAAGTCGTACGCGGGTGGACAGACCGAAACCAGTATCAAACAGAAATGGGCGTCAAACGGAATCAAGTTCGTCGCACCTGAACATGACAATGAATACGGCGATCCTGGCTTTTTAGAGTGGGCAAGCAAGACGCGCCGCGCAGCCATCATTTGGTATTTCCCGAATCACTGCGTGACGTTTTGTGGATTCTCCAATTGGCAGGGCCGCGAGGTTGCATGGCTGCTCGACAACAATCGCAAGGAACGATTTATCCCAATTCCCAAGCAACAGTTTTTAACAGAGTGGCGAGGATATGGGGGCTTTTGCGCGATCCCATTGTTAACGCCTGCCCCAAATGTCCCCTTCCAAGCTTACGAGGTGAACTAATGTCCAGAGCCATTGTGGTATCGGTGTCCGTCGGGACAGGGCTGCTCATTGTATGTATGGTCTTGATGCTCTGCTTAGCGATTGGCGCTACGTTTTGCGTTCAGAGTACCGAACCAAATGTGGCGCCCGCCATCTTCAGGCCAAGGTCTGGAGCGATCGGAGATTCAGAGCGGTCCATCAATGAATTGAAATATGGTCCAGTGAACCTCGACGCGGCCAAGGAAGTCAAAAATGGACTCTTTGCGCGGATTCGGGACAATCGACAATCGCGGGTCTGTGCGACCGTTCAAAGGTCAGTGTATGTGCCAGTTCAACAGCAAGTTTGCGTCCCAGTACAGACATATGCGATCGCGCAGCCACTGCCTTATGTGATTCATGCGACCAGAATCGAATCGCCATCAACACCGCCTAAAGAATATCCAGCAGTCAATCCTCTCGAGTCCGAGACCGGAGATTGTCCAACTTGTCGTCCCCATGTGGAAATCGACAAGCTACTGCGCAAACGGGAATCGCCACGAGCTGAAAACAAGACTGGGTCGTTCATTTGCTCGAACTGCAAGAAACCCTATGTCGGAGACGAGTGGCATACGGACTGGTCCACAGACGGAACGCCAATCACCTTCCTCTGCGAAAGTTGCTACTCACGCATGACCTCGCATCAGCGAATCGCAGCATACCAAGCCTATGCTGCTCGACAAACGTCAAAGAATGGAAAAACCGCCCTCTTGCATCAGGAAATCGGTGAATAATGCGAACACTACTCATGCTACTAATCGCCGTCAGTGGCGTACCGATTGCCAATGCGGCGGAGTTACCAGCCAACGACGCTGGCAAGAATCAACTGATCATCGTTGGGCAACCCGGTGAAGCGCCTGG
>JANLRK010000810.1:0-4927 GCA_031361585.1 Pirellula sp.
TCTTTAGCGTCCTGATTCCTGATGAGTGAAAGGTGTGCTTGTCACAATCGACTTAATTAGCGTAGCGAATCGATAATTGTCGTCAGCCAAATGATTGACAATGGAACTGACGGTGCAGCGATCTGCCACGCCAAGCCCGCGCCCCAACGCGTAAGTCAACATTTTCATTGACAGGCAACGACTGAACTCTGTTTTCTTATCTTCGACCAAAATCTGCACTAAATCCAATGGGCCAACAAAAGAACGCCCCCCCGGTAGAACGCCGGACGGGTCAATTGTCTCACGACCGTCAGCGGTACGCCAAGATCCAATCGCGTCAAAATTTTCCAAACCGAAACCAACCGCGTCCATTTTAGCGTGGCAAACGGCACAGTTTGGATTGGCTCGGTGCTGCTCCATCTGCTGCCGAAGCGTCCCCAATGTCTCGCCCGCCGCGGCCAATTCGGGCACATTCGGCGGTGGTGGCGGCGGTGGTTCGGCCAACAAGTTTTCCAATACCCATTTGCCTCGTTTTACGGGAGATGTACGCGTTGGATTCGAAGTCAGCAAAAGGATACTGCCATGCATTAACACGCCCCGACGCTTGCCCTGCAAATCGACTTGCTGGAACTCATCGCCGCTAACACTTTCGATGCCATAGTGTTTCGCCAAACGTTCATCGACGTAGGTGTAATCCGCGCTTAGCAGTTCAAGGATGCTTCGATTCTCATTTAGGATTCTTGTGAAAAGCAATTCCGTCTCACGTCGCATCGAGCGCCGTAGCGGAGCATCGAATGCCGCAAACTTCACCGGATCAGGTGAGAGTGCCTCCAAGTCGCGAAGCTGCAACCATTGCCCAGCGAAATTCTCGACCAATGCCTTGGACTTTGGTTCCGCTAACATGCGGTCCACTTCAGCGCTCAATTGCGATTCAGTATGTAGTTTTCCGTCACGTGCCAGTTCGAACAATCTTGCGTCCGGCATGCTACTCCAAAGAAAGTAAGACAGTCGGGAAGCCAACTCAAAATCGTTTAGTCGTCGAATTCCATCAACAAAATCCTGTGGCTCATCGTCTTCGACCCGGTATAGGAAGTGAGGGGAAGCCAATACTGCAGTGATCATCGTTTGCATAATCTCTTCCTTGGTTGCATTCGCATCCCAAGCAGCACGCATCAGGTCCACCAATCGATCAGACTCATCTTCATCAAGCGGTCGACGGAAAGCCCTCCGAGCGAAGTTATGAGCGTTCGCACGTGCAACTTCGACGGCTTCGTCCAAGTTATTCGGATCAACGGGCTGTTGAGGAAAGACCACTTTGGTAGCGTCAGCGCTTTTGATAACCTCAACAGCGATGTGCTTAGCAGATTGCAAATACTTCTCCATCAGAATCGGAGGCAAGGACAACACATCGCCGATATTGTCGAATCCATTGCCGACATCATCGGAAGGAAAGTCATTTGCAAGCTTTAGATCCAGCCCAGTCAGATCCCGAACGGTGTTGTTGTATTCGGTGCGATTCAAGCGACGCATGGTTACGCGTCCCGGGCGACTCGCACTACCACAATCGAATTGGCGGAGCCTCTGTTCGATCCACTCGATTGCTTGGACTCGTTCAGCGTTGTCAGGCTGCTCGGCATCCGCTGGAGGCATCTGCTGATCTTTCAAGGCCAAAATAATCTTGTCGACCAATTCGATGTGGCCACCTAGTTCGCCGTCATTGGCCAGAAAATCGACTCGAACACCACCCTCAGGTTTGTCCCCTGAATGGCAATCGTAACAATATTTTGTCAGCGTCTTCATCGCCAACGCAGACACCTCGTCGGAATGGCCCGCAACGGCCTGCACGGAAGATTGCGTCGAAGCGATTGCGAGAATGCAGAGAACTGCGTGGGCATAGCTCAAACTGAGTCGAGATCCGAGCATAGAATTCAAAAGGCGGGTGAACTTGAACAGGTAGGAACAACCGGCATTTCGTTTGATTTTGGCGAAGCACGGCCCGCCCAATTGTACACGAAAGCTTGATTCTGTCCCAATGCAATTCGAGCATTTCCATGTAGCATTGCGTCCAGGGAATGTCTCGCTTCGAACGTGTTTCCTGGGGAAATATTGAGATTTTGCTGGACCAACTGGTGATAGGATTGAATCTCACTTCATCCATTGCACCCGTTTGAAAAACGCGTCACCAACTCGGGCATTCCGTTACCTCCCTTCCTGTACGTTATTTCCCTTCCGTGTGTTCCGGGTATTGTGGCTCCAAAAGAAGCCTATCCCACACACGACTCGTTTCAATGCGATGCTTTACGAAGCCTTTTTCTCGCAACCGCGATCCCGATCAAACAACAAGCAATGAATGTTGCACTCGATGGTTCTGGGACGGCGACGAATACTCCACTAATCGGCTGAACATTGGCCGCGTTTCCTGAATGACTTAGGTCGTAGATGTCTTCGATCGTTCGAAGCAGGTTGTGGTGGTTATACAGGGTATTATCTTGAAAGTTGCTCTTCACGTTTGCGCCCGAAAAAAAAGTGGCAACATGATTGCCCTCCGCGTTGTTGTCTTCGTCAAACGTAACTATCAGAAGACTGTTGTGTGTTTTTGCCCAAGTCGAATAGGCACCAAGATTGTTTGAAAGCCACGAATCTCCCGTTTGAATTGTACCGTCGTGCATGTTGTTTGCATCGCTGGGGGAGATGAAACTGACCGTTGGCAATTGGCTAAAGTCCGTCGGAAATGTATTGAAGATCTGATGCGTCGACGTGGGAAGCTGATTTACTCCTGGAACAGTGTTCGTCCAATTGGTCCAGGGATGGTGACGGACATCGACTGCCGCTTCGTAGTATCCGGTAAAGGATTTCCCAGCAGACAATAGAGCAGCACCCAGGTTCGGCGTGTTCAACTTGACTCCCAACGGATTGTTGGTAGTAACCCCTTGGTTTGAGCCAGAGTAGAGGTGCATGTAGTTTGGTTGGCTCGGATGAGTCATCCCGAAAGAGTTCGTTAGCAGCGCGCCCTGCGAAGCCCAGTTATTCATGGTGGGTGCAGCGGCCGAGCCTATGATCTGGCTGTAGCCATGATTCTCATAGATCACGACTACCACGTGATCAAACGCAGGGAGTATTCCGGCGCTGCATTTCAGCGTTCCCGAAAAAGACGCGAGGGTTAAACATACAATTCCGAAGAAGACTCGAAGATTCATAAATATCACTACAAGTTTCGGACTATGTTCGCGAGCAAAAAACGGCTAGCTCAAACGGAACCGTCATCTACTTGCCCAACAACTTGCGGCTTGCTTTGCGAATTCGTTTGAATCCAAACAATCCCACTGCTCCCATTGCTAGCAAGTAGCTCGATGGCTCTGGAACGGCCGTGAATCTAACATTGTCGATCGAGTAAAGCCCGTCAGGATTCGGTACTGAATTGTCATCCAACCAAAGCACATACGCATCTGTGCCGGCCGCCCAAGTGCCAACCGGTGCATTGACGCTGACAGTGCCAGTTGTGCCAAAATCCCCGATGGGATTCCATGAATTTGCATTTCCCGTCAGGCTAAAATAAACGCGATGACCGGCTATCGCATCCTCGACCTGAGCAGCAGCATTCTGGCTTGCTAAGTCGTAACTGATGTTAAACGTGGATAAGTTAACGCCAGTACCGTTGGTGAGGGTCACCATTGTAAGAGTTGCATCGACCCCGGTAGGTGTCGTTCCAATAAAACCAGCGTCGTAATAGCGAGTCTGATTTGCAGTGCCGACAGTGCCGCCGGCAACCGTAGTGAGTTGGGCGTTCAGCAACCCGTTTGTCACGGTGCCAGTTGGAGCCGAGGGAGTTCCGACCAGGGCATCCGCCGTTGCATCGTTTGTAATACTTCCGGAAGACGCGCCGAAGAGGCCCGTTGTAGTCGACCAGTTATTGGCTGGCGGCAGAACTGAAAAAGTCTCAGTCACCGAACCGTTGATGACGATGATGCTTGCTTGCGACGTCGCCGCCAGGAAGCCCGCCAGCAAAAAACCGGCACAATAGGGAAGAAACCGAAGCGTAAGCGTTCTTTTCATGATGTGGGCTCATAGTTGCGGGGAAAGGCGAGCAGACGGAAAATTCGGCATTACCCGGAAATTTGTCAAGAAGCGTAGGCTAGCATTTGATTCGGCAAAGTCAAGAAAAAAATTAATGTCATCAACAGAATTCCTAAATTGGCAAAATAATGTGCGTATTCATAAGGCGAACGTGCTACTTGCAAGCATCCAGTGACTGTTTCGCGATCATTTCGTGTGGTTCGTGTTTTTCGTGGTTGTCATGCGGAGTGACTTTATCTCGAGTTCTTCCCGTTTCCTTTCGGTGATCGTCATCGCTTGCTTCGTCGTTCGCCTACATTCGGCTAGTCCAATACGGACATTTCGTGGTATCATCCGAACATGACACGGACGGATGTTCGAAACGCAAAAAGGACTTTGGGATGCTCACGGAACGCGCCGATAAATTGCTGCAAATCATTACCGGTTCGTTAACCTTCGCAATGCTGATCGCCAGCTTTGCAAATACTCAAGAGCGGCCGCCTTCGGGACAGGTAAACACGGAACACAGCCGCGTCTATATTTTTGTTGACAAGACCGGTGTTGTCGGTCATCAGCATGCAATCGAAGGAAAACTTGCAAGCGGCAATTTACTCTTAGGTGGCGCAGGCAGTGGTGTTCTTGTCTTCAATATGAAGTCTTTCGATGCGGATACTGCTCGTGCTCGTACGTACGTTGGACTGGAAGGTGCCACCGACGAAGCCACCCGAAAAAAGGTGAACGACAACATGCTGGGAGGATGAAGTAGACAGCATGAATCAATTGGCAACACCATCGGACGCGGCGTCACTAGCTGAGGGGCGCGAAACAAAAGAAGCGAAAGAGGAACGACTATTCTTGGAAGGGCCAATGAGCCGATTCAAAGAGCTCGTGCGCG
>JANLRK010000812.1:0-3120 GCA_031361585.1 Pirellula sp.
ACCATGCTTTCGCTCAGTGTCATGTACTCTCAGTCCGGCCGAAACGAACAGGCATTCGAGGCAAACGTGCAAGCCCTCAAGGGCTACGAACGACTGGTGCAAGGTCACCCTCAAGTCGTCGAGTATCAATTGTCGTTGGCTCAGGCGAACAACAACCTGGGCGTCCATCTTCGAGGCCGCTCGCTCGACGATCAGGCAGAACCTTATTACCGCGCCGCGTGCGACACCCTGCAACGTCTCACCGAAACGTATCCGGACACAACGATGTACTCCCTCTCTCTCGGGATCGCCCGATTCAACACCGGTAATCTCTTACGCGACCTCGGCATGTACCTGGACGCTCTGGAATCGTATTCCCTCGCACGACAGGGATTGAGTGGAATCCTGGCGAAAGAGTCTCGGCATGCGGTGGCCAATCTCGCAATGACTCTGGTGCATGGGGGCGAGGCCTTGACGTTTGCTCGGCTCGATCGTCCTGCCGACGCCGAAGTCGCGATCGCGGCCGCCTTGAAGCTCGGTCTTGAACCGCCGCCAGCCGAATTGCGTTATGACCGCGCACTGGTGCAAGCCCTCGCTGACCACCACCAGGCCGCCGTCGCCGAGGCGGTTGAAGTGGCCGACGCGCCTGAGGTGACCGGTCGCGAAATGCAGGGACTGGCGGCCGCCTGCGCTCTCTCGGCTGACGCAGTCTTACGAGACGAGTCAGCGGCTGCTAGGAAACGAAGTGAGTTACACGAGGAATACTGCCTTCGGGCGATCGAACTTCTCCGCCGAGCCGATCAGCGGGGCCAGTTTCGGGCGTTGGCGGCCATCGACCAACTGCGTCAGAATCCGGACTTCGCCCAACTTCATTCTCGCGCCGATTTCCAGATGCTCGTGTCCGAATTGCAGGACGCCAGATAGCTTCCCAGATTCGCTAGCATCGAGATTCGCGCGTTATTGAACTGGGTACGGACGCATTGACCCTCCATTGTGGATAGTTCGCTTCCCTCCACCTCGCTACGGCGATTTCCACAAGGATGTGCCTAGCTGCGATCCTTGTTAGCTCGTCAACTATGGAAAGCGTCGTACTCCTGCAGGATCGGTCTAGCCAGCAACCTAGCAGTTACCATTTCCACAGGTTGGACATAGGCGGGATTCCGGCAAGCACATCAACTGTGGAAAGCGTCGTACTCCTGCAGGATCGGCCTAGCAGCAACGTAGCGTCGCCTGTGCAAGCGTCCGATTCCCCTCCGCCGTGCTAGGCACTCCATGATTTGTATCAAGTCGGCTTATGGACAGTGTCGAATAACTACAAGCGTCTCTGACTCGACCTGAAACTTGGCGTTCCTTTGGGAATACTTCGATGCTTGCCGTTCGCCAAATCGAACTGTCGAAGGATATCGAGGTCTTTCTACGCCTCCCGTGGTCACTTTATGCCAACGATCCGAATTGGGTCCCGCCTCTTCTAGCAGAGCTTCGGAAGCGATTCAATCCCTGCAAGAATCCATACTTCCAACATGCTCAAGCCGCCCTGTTTTTGGCTGAACGAGACGGGAAGCCTGTTGGCCGCATCACGGCCCAAGTGTGTCAACTAGCCCAGAAACATCAACGTGCAGGCGATGGCCACTTCGGCTTCTTCGAAAGCGAATCATCGCAAACGACCTCGAATGCACTCTTCGCCGCCGCCGGTTCATGGCTATCCGAAAAGAAGATGACTCGCATGGTCGGACCGTTCAATTTTTCGATTTACGATGAAGCAGGCTTGCTTGTCGACGGGTTTCATCGGCCGCCGTTCATCTTAATGGGACACAACTTGCCATACTACGATCAACTTTTCTTGGGTTCCGGACTAGCTAAAGAGATCGACGTTTACGCATATTTCCTGGACATTCGCATTCCTTATCCAAAACGCATTCAACGGGTATTAAAGGCGACCTCGCAAAACACCAACATCCATTTGCGAACCGTCAACAAGCATCGCATTGAAGAAGACTTGGGAAAACTGCTGGAGATTTTTAACGAAGCATGGGCCGAAAACTGGGGACACGTCCCGATGACCGATGCCGAGGTCGGTGAGTTGGCAACCATGGTCAAACATCTGTTTCACACTGACTCCGTAATGCTAGCAGAAATCGAAGGCGAAGTAGTGGGTTTCATCGTAGCGATTCCGAACTTGAACGAAATGACTCAAGACCTGGACGGAAAGCTGTTTCCGTTTGGATGGCTTCGTTTGTTGTACCGTATCAAATTATTAACGTGCAGTACCATACGCGTGCCGCTAATGGGCGTTAGCAAAAAACACCAAAGCACTCGCACAGGTGCGTCAATCGTTCTGGCGATGATCGATCGTTGTCGGCAAGCGAATATCGCCAAAGGCGTGACGCACTGCGAAATGTCATGGATTTTAGAATCCAACCTGTCGATGCGAGGCATCCTGGACGCCTCAGAGTCAAAACTTGACAAGACGTACCGGATTTATTCGAAGACACTTTCAGGATTGAGTAGGAACCCCAGCTAAGAAGTCTAGACTGCAGCGACTAGAATCAACAATTCCAATCCGCGAGCGCCTAGACGACGCCTTCAGGATCGGCCTAGCCGCAACCAGTATCAACTGTGCCAACGTCCGATTCCCTTCCGACAAGTTTCAGCGATTTCCACAAGGTTGTGCCTAGCTGCTAGCTTTCCAGATTAGCTGTCAGTAAGCTTCTCAAATTGGTTGACTGGATGCAAGCGAATGGACCATCTCGCGTGAAAATGGCGTACGACTGCAGGATCGGCTCAGTCCAACCAGCTTATCTCTTTCCAAACGAATGGCGGCTATGAACCACCGACCGATTACTTGCTCGCGCTTTTCTTCTGAGCTTGTGCAAGTCCTTTCGCAAGCGTGTCACATAGATCAGCGGGATCCATTTTTGAAAGCAACAGGAATGCTTCGGAAAGAACGCGTTTGGTATCAGCGACATTGATTGACGTCTTTGCAGTATCCGTGCGTTTAGCAACTTCGTTGTAAAAATCGGTCAACTTCATTTTTCATTCCTAAGGTTAATGCTGGAAAGCCATCTGTCGATGTACTCGACAATAGACAATAAAGGATAGTTGTTCGAGTAGCTACTTGACCAGTACCCTGCGTCGAAGCAA
>JANLRK010000825.1:0-2421 GCA_031361585.1 Pirellula sp.
GCACATGAATTGGCTGAGTCGTCCGGAACGCATCCAAGAGGAGAACCCCCAAGAGATGTTGGATCAGCTGAATCTTCGGGACGGTTTGGTTGTATGCGACTTAGGAGCCGGGGACGGGTACCATACACTGCAAATTGCACCGCGGGTCAGTCCGTCAGGAAAAGTCATGGCGGTCGATATTCAGCCGCAAATGTTGCAAGAGTTATCGAGAAAGCTGGCCGAAAAAAAACTCGAGAATGTCGAAACGGTATTGGGTGAACTGTGGGACCCTAAGTTGCCAGAAAAATCGGTCGACTTGGTACTGATGGTTGACGTATACCATGAGTTTTCGCACCCCGTTCAAATGCTGGCTGCTTTGCGGAAAGCGATGAAGCCCAATGGACTGATCGCCCTTGTCGAGTTCCGGGCCGAAGACCCGACCGTTCTCATTCGAGCCGAACACAAAATGACAAAGGCTCAAATCCTAAAGGAATACACGGCTAACGGTTTCAAACTAGCAAAAGAGTACGACCGACTCCCGTGGCAGCACCTCATGTTCATGCAAGTCGATGAAAGCTGGGCGACAAGCAAGTAAGGCAATCGGACGACAAGAATCAACCTGTCGTATGGCTTACTGGGGCCGCGTGAAACATTTTGACACTGCACTTGGAGGGCAAAGTCACTCTCGGCAAGAGTGACCTACGGTAGGTCGCACCTGCCGGGTGCGACTGAGAACTGCAAAGCATGACAACACTAAATTACTCGAAACTTAGCAACAATGCCACGGAAATTTGCGATAACGATTGCGTACGATGGGACTGCATATGGTGGATGGCAAATTCAGACTAATGCAAACACGATACAGCAACAATTGACTGAGGCACTTGCTAAGGCGACCAAGGAGACGACCCATGTGCAGGGTAGTGGCCGTACCGATTCCGGAGTCCATGCACTTGGTCAGGTCGCTGCATTTGTGCTGCAGAATTGGAAACATGATTCTGACAAATTAGCGTTAGCGATCAATCGATACTTGCCTGAAGACATCGTGGTGCGAGAGTGCCGGGAGGTTGTTCTCCCGTTCGACCCGATACGAGATGCTCGCAGCAAGCGATACCGTTACACGATTCGCAATGCAAAAGTTGCGGATGCTATGCACTACCGTTATCACTGGTGGCTACCGAACTTGCTCGACCATTCTGCCATGCGGGAGGCGGCAAAGTACCTCGTAGGAACCCACAATTTCAAAGGCTTTGAGACTCCGGGTTCGCCGCGTATAACGACGACACGGACGATCTATGCGCTCGAGGTGTGTACAATCCAGTCAATAGACGGTCTCGACTTGTGGATCGAAGTGGAAGCGGATGGATTTCTATACAACATGGTGCGAAACATCGTCGGCACCTTGCGGGACGTGGGGGCAGATCGATATGGCCCACGTTGGATGATAACGGCACTTGAATCGCGAGAGAGGAAGCAAACCGACCTAACTGCACCGGCGAGAGGTCTGTGTTTAATGCAGGTCAACTATTCAAAAGAATTGTTTCTATAGGCTTGCCCCGCGAAGAGATTGCACTCGAACAACAGAAGTCAAACCTAAGCAATATACAGGTTTCGTGCGCCGGTCCGCATTCACCCGACTGCCGCGATCGTAATTGCCCACATCACTACCCACGGGCTCGCGCCAATCGAGGCATGGCGGACGATGGATTCGTCAATCCAGTCGGCTACGCTGATTCCAATACAATCCTCCCTGCTCCGCTTGCTCCGAGGCAGCTCCATGTCGCGCCAATGGTTGAGCCCGCATCCTTCATCACCCCGATCTACCCTTCGGAAATCCAGAACTACAGGGTTCGCTAGCAATTCTCAGTCGCACCCGGCAGGTGCGACCTACCGTCAAACGAATTTGGGCGGACGTTTTTCAGAAAATGCCAGCAACCCTTCTCTTGCAGCATCCGTACTGCATGCCGTTGCCATCATCGCCGCTCCACTAACCAAGTGCGAGAAAAGCGTTTCGCCGATCATTTCGTTGAGCAAGCGTTTGCTTAGCTGAATCGATTCGGCTGAGCCAGCCGCAATCCTCATAGACATATCGTGGGCTTTCGCCCAAACCAACTCGGATGCGACCACTTGATGAACGATACCAACACGATGCGCCTCGGTCGTATCGAAACTCTCTGCACCCAAGAGCAACCTAGCAGCAACTCCTGCACCGCAGCGGAATGACAATAGTGGCGCAACCAAGCCGGAGATTAGTCCATGTTTAGCCGACGGCAATTCAAATCGCGAAGCCGGACTGGCGACGACCAAATCACTCGCCAAGGCCAATGCCATTCCCATCCCCATGACTGACCCATCGATTGCGGCGATGATCGGTTTTGGAAATCTCAACATCAATTCGACTAGCTCTTGCAACTCAGAAGCGACGTCTTGCCATTGATCGAA
>JANLRK010000418.1:0-3840 GCA_031361585.1 Pirellula sp.
AGTTACGTCGGCTTCTCCCTTCTCAATAGTAAGGGTCACATCTTTGACATTCTTAACCTCTTTCCAAATAGGGGTGGAGTAGCTTCCCGTATTTCTGTAGAGCTTGGCTTTGAGTCCGAGTCTTACCATGATCTTTGTATAAACTCCTTTTCAAGTATCAATCAGTGTTAGTTGGACTGGACGGCGGACGCCCACAGGTCTGGTAGTTTCGGCTTCGCCACTTCCAAGGCAGGTCCCATGAAGGCGCGCTTCGGATAGTTGGCAACGCCTCCAGTGGCCGCAATTCGAAATAGCACATACTCATCGTGGATCCGTTGTGCTCGCTCGACTTGCTTGGCAGATACCAAAATGGGTCTTGCGAAACGCTTCGATCTAGGTGAAGGTTGGCTTATCTCCCGAATGGGTCCACGCTCTCCAATGGAAAACACATGGCCTTGTGCGCGTTTGGCTCGGCGTTTAATGCGGCCTCCAAATTCGTTTACTTCGGGCGCCGTGGTTCCGTCTGCATTGACCGTGTTGGGGAATAGGACGGGACCGATTACCACTGACTTGGTTCGCGGATCGAAAACATATAGGATGAACGTAAGTCCTTGGCCGCGAGGTCGGTGCCTTGATGGAGGCGTACCAGGCACCGAAGCCTTCTTGCGGGACCGCATGCTGTTTTGAGCAATGCGTCGAATAAGGCCACCACCTTTGGCAAGAGCCGAAGCGGTTTTCTTGTCCATGTACTTGGTTACCAAGGCGCGATCAAAGAAGAAATTCTTGGCTTGAGCAGGTTTCATTGTGATCATAGGAACGACCTCACTGAAACCGAGATGATCGATGTGAATTGCTTGTTGTCGCGAAGTAACTGCTGGTCGAAGATGGGTGCAATCTTGGCCTCCAGGATGCACGATACGTTGTCCAATTGTGCTCCGTCGAGGTTGAGCGACATCGCATCGACCAGTGCCACATACGGATCGATACCTTCAAGCGTCGTTTCAACCCTAGCCAGAACGCCGATATGGATAATGGAATTCTGCTGGTTGATGGATCGGGTTAGGTTACTCCGTTCGACTTCAGCTGGCACCACACAAACTTTCACTCCCTCCTCTAGTTCCGGCAATGTGAATTTCGGTTGAAAATGGCGAACGGCTTCGAAGCGCATTTCATAGTCGCCGTTCTTCGAACCCTCGTTCAGTATTTCGACGATTTTGTCGCAAAGTCCAAGGATGAGTGGCATTGTCATATGAGGTCCTCATAGTCAGCGTTGGCCTCGTCTGGGACGGTACAAGTCCGGTCATGCAGCGTCTTGCCGGTGACTAGATCGATTAATCGAAACCGGTATTTGCCTACTCCGGGTACGCTTGACCAAGGCAAGTCCACCAATAACAATCCGAAGTCGTCTAATAGGCCATCATAGGCGACATATGAAAAAGCGGATTCAGCAAGTCGGCCAGCTGTCCCGCAGGTGATCACTACACGCGCGGCAATTGCCTCTGCACCGCGGCGAGCCCGAAGCTGCACACGACAAACATTGGCAACGCTCGGCGGCGCGATCACCGGTGGGACGAATATAGTTGCGTCGATTATCGACCAAGGGATCCCGGGATAAGCGACTCCGTTTCGCAACGGGAACGGCAACCCATTTGGATTCGAGACACCGGACAACTGAGCCCAATAGTCCCCAGTCGCATAGGATCCAAGTGAATATCGATAGATGGTCGGATCCATCCCGTCAGGAACGCCAGCAATCGAAGAACCAACGGGCGCACCAGGAACGTCCGAACCAAATACTCTCTCTAAGAGTTGGATCAGCGTCGTCTTTCCTGGTGGTAGTTGTAGTTCTAAGCTCATTCGCTTTTTGTTCTTTAAGTTCTTTCGAGTCGTTCGGGATTACTAAGATCGCGCGATCACCATATTTTTCACGGATGCAAGCTGGGTATCGAGATTGGCAGACGCTAATCCGACGGCTGCTCGGATTCCCGTCACGCTTGGATTTGCATCTACTTGATTGGTCACGGTAAACACAAACTGATCGGTCTTGGCTTTGATAGCCGCGATCTCGGTATCGAGGTAGTCGTCCACCGTATCGAGCGATGTTTGGCTTGCCCGCGATCCAATCGTCGCGTTGATATTGTCGCCGATGATCTTTCCGGCCGTACCAGATCCGTATGCACCGGGCAGTGCTGTCGACCAGGGATCGCCAGCGGCACCCGCCGCATTGAGTGCGTTGCCGGTTGTGCCTGAGGTCAAATGTCCTGACAATACGACGTCCCAAACCGCGTTAGCGATTTCTGCATCCGCATCTGCTGCGATACTTGCTGCAGTTATCACGTTCGCAGCTAACGCATTTACCGTCCCGACCGAACCGGTCACGTTTCCGCCTACATTCCCGGCAACCGAACCGACCGAACCTGAAACGACGGCAACGGTTAGTCCGGTACCTAACGTAACACCATTCATGAGGGACTTACCCACCGACAGCGCCGTTGTGAAATCACTTGCCACCGTATCGGTCCAGACACCCGTGGCAATTTGCGCTGCGGTAAGATTGGATGGTGCTGTATAACTTGCCGATGCGAGCCGTGAACTGATGCTTGCATCAAGGTTCGATGCGGTTAGACCAGTGACCGAACCGACCGAACCGGTCACGGAGGCGATCGTAACGTCACTTGCCACCTTCGCGTCAGTAATCGCATCGGCTGCTATGCTTGCCGCAGTAATGACTCCGGCAGCCAAACCATTGACGGTCGTTACGGCAGTTACCGTCGCAATGGTACCGGCTGTAATATTCGTCGTCGAAGCCAGAGTTGCCGTGGTCGGAAACGTAATCGTACCCGCGTTGACCACGGGGTTGGTCTTGATCGTTTCCACGTCTACTTTTTGAGTCGAAGCGATCGTTGTTCCGGTTAGTGCCAAAGTTGTCGTAGGCGAACCAACATTGGCCCAATCCAACCCGGCTTCACCACCGGCCGATACGTCCAAGGTTCTACCCGCTGTCGTCGGTATCAAAGGCAATGCGACCGTCGCGAGATCGTTCCACGTTTTTGCATTGACGTTCGGAACGCCGGGTACCGTTGGTGTGCTGACTGCAGTACCAAGCCATTGACCTACATTGACTTGATTGCTGGCTAGCGACAGCACCATGCCATTGGCCCCGCCCGCCGCGTTCGTAATCAGCGCATCGTAGACCGAGGCTGGCATAACCATCAGTTCTACGGACGGCATTTGGTAGGTGACTTTGTTGCAGAACACTTGTACCCTACCGAGAGTATCTACGTCGGAGGTTCGAAATACCAGCGTATACAAACCATTTGCAATCAATGTCAGCGTGGCCGCAGACGCCATTGCGGTTAATGTGCCGCCGTTTTTACTGATCGATAGATCTGCGATTACCGCTGATGCGTATTCCGCACCAGCTGAATCCAAAACCGGACCGACAATGATCGTTATTGCAGTCGATTGTTTTGCGTAAAGCATTCTATCTGGTCCTCAATAAGGTTCGTCGTCGTCGATTTCCTGTCGCCCCGGCTGTATAGTTCAATTGCCAATCACCAATTCCGAGATAGCCCCCTGCCATATAGATTCGAAAGTACCGATACGATCCGCTGAGGCCCGTATAGGATTTTCTAACGTTGTCTGCATGACCGCTCAGAGTCACAATATCAGTCCATGCACTATCGTCTAGCGAACCCTGTAGCTTCGCCCCATTTAAAGAGCTCACTCCCCAACCTTCGAATGAAGACGGAATTGGAGCGATGTCGGTATCGGTAATGTTGACAGTGCTGCCAACGTCGATTTTGATCCAACCCCCTGTACCGGCAGACCCCCATACCGAGGCTGCGGACGACCAAGAGT
>JANLRK010000419.1:0-16825 GCA_031361585.1 Pirellula sp.
CAGATCCGCATGGACCCCTCGTCGCCCTATGCGATGCAGAGGCTGATAGGCCTGAAGGACAAGTTCGACGTCGCCTTCGCCTGTGATACCGATCATGATCGGCGCGGAATTGTGACGCGCAGCGCAGGCTTGCTGCCACCCAACCACTATCTGTCCGTCGCCATTTTCTATCTCTTCCAACACCGACCGAAATGGAACAAGGATGCGGGGATCGGTAAGACGGTGGTGAGCAGCCAGATGATTGATCGCGTCGCTGCGAAGCTCGGACGGAAACTCTACGAGGTACCGGTCGGCTTTAAGTGGTTCGTTGACGGCCTACTCGAGGGTTCATTGGGCTTTGGCGGAGAAGAAAGCGCGGGAGCGTCTTTCCTTCGACCTGACGGCGGCGTTTGGACCACGGACAAAGATGGAATCATCCCCGCTTTACTCGCAGCGGAGATCACTGCCCGAATGGGGCGCGATCCCGGCGAGCTTTATCAGGAACTCACGCGTGAGTTCGGTGAGCCTGTTTCCGACCGTGTTGAGGCGCCAGCCACCCCGGAGCAAAAGGCTCAGTTGGCGAGACTCTCACCCAAGACAGTCAAACTCACCGAACTGGCGGGCGAAAAGATCGTGAATATCCTCACTCACGCATCGGGTAACGGTTCTCCCATCGGCGGCGTAAAGGTCATCGCCCAGAACGGCTGGTTCGCGGCCCGCCCGTCAGGCACCGAGAACATCTACAAGATTTATGCGGAGAGCTTCCGGGGAGCGGATCATCTACGCGGCATCCTGGAGGAAGCACAGACGTTTGTCGACGTTGCTTTGGCGGTAGAGCCGAAGCGGGACCAAGGTCGCGAGTTGCTGGCCGTTCATCAGCGGAAAAAAAGATGACCATGAAAGAAACGCAATCGGTGACCAAAGATCCCATCTGCGGAATGACCGTGGACGAAGCCACCGCGATCCACGCCGAACGCGATGGCAAGACGTTCTACTTTTGCAGCGAGCACTGCCGGCAAAGGTTTCTGTCTACGCCCGCCAGCGTCAAGCCGAAGGGTAAGTCTGGGGCTGCTGTGGATAAAATGGTGGAGCACGACCCAAAAATCGTACCCGCGCCGGGCGCATCGATTTACACCTGCCCCATGCACCCCGAAGTGCAGCAGGACCATCCAGGCGATTGCCCAAAGTGCGGCATGGCGCTGGAACCGAAGACGGTGACAGCGGGTTCGGATGACAAGGAAAATGTTGAGCTGAGCGACATGACGAAGCGCTTCTGGATTGGTGCAGCGCTGACCTTGCCGGTGTTTGTTCTGGCGATGGCTCATATGATCCCGGTTCTGGGCAGACAGTCCTGGGTGAATAGCAACGTCTCACGCTGGATACAATTTACACTCGCCACGCCCGTGGTCTGGTGGGCGGGCTGGCCGTTTTTCGTCCGGGGCTGGCGCTCTGTTGTGACGAGGCACTTGAACATGTTCACGCTGATCGCCATCGGCGTTGGCGCGGCTTTCGTCTTCAGCGCCGTTGCGATGCTCTTGCCCGACTTGTTTCCGGACACGATGCAGCACGACGGCAAAGTCGGCATCTACTTTGAAGCCTCCGCGATGGTCACGGTACTGGTACTCCTCGGCCAAGTGCTCGAACTTCGGGCTCGGAGCCGCACAGGTAGCGCTATCAAAGCGTTGCTCAACCTCGCGCCCCCCACGGCGCGGCAAGTCGCACCGGGTGGCGATCATGAAGTTCCACTCGACCAGGTTAAGGTCGGTGACTGGTTGCGCGTCGCGCCCGGAGACAAGGTGCCCGTAGATGGCGAGGTGGTCGAAGGTCATTCAAGCGTGGAAGAGTCCATGATCAGCGGCGAACCGCTCCCGGTGGAAAAGACCGTCAGCGACAAAGTGACCGGCGGCACCGTAAATGGTCCCGGTAGTTTCGTCATGCGCGCCGAGCGCGTTGGTAGCGACACGTTGCTCGGGCAGATCGTGAACATGGTAGCCGAAGCCCAGAGAAGCCGTGCACCGATTCAAGGGCTCGCCGATAAGGTTGCCGGCATCTTCGTACCCGTGGTACTGGCTGTTTCCGTGCTCACCTTCATCCTCTGGATGTGGCTGGGGCCGCAGCCTAAACTCGCGCATGCCATCGTCAACGCCGTCGCTGTCCTGATCATCGCCTGCCCGTGCGCTCTCGGGCTGGCTACTCCCATGTCCATCATGGTCGGCGTCGGACGGGGTGCGCAAGAAGGCGTGCTGGTGAAAAACGCCGAGGCGCTCGAAAGGCTAGAGAAGGTTGACACGCTCGTCGTCGACAAAACGGGCACGCTCACCGAAGGCAAACCCAATCTCATGGATATCCTGCCTGTAAAGGGAATCGACGCGAAAGATTTCCTGCGTCTGGCCGCCTCGCTGGAGCAGAACAGCGAACACCCGCTGGCCGCCGCGATTGTGCAAGGGGCAAAAGAGCAGAGCCTCACCCTTGATGACGTCAAAGACTTTCGTTCAGTGACCGCGGGTGGTGTTGCCGGCTTTGTCGCCGGTCGAGCGGTGATGGTCGGCAAACCGGATTTCCTTCGGAGCGAAAAGATCACCGTCCTCGAACCGCTGGAAGCCTTGGCGGTGAAACTTCAGGAAGACGGCAAGACCGCGATGTTCGTCGCTATCGATGGCAAGGCGGCAGGTATTCTCGCCGTCGCCGACCCGATCAAAGCCACGACCGCCGATGCAATCAAAGAACTCCACGCACTCGGATTGGAAATTGTCATGCTCACCGGCGATAATCGCCGTACCGCCGCCGCCGTGGTCAAGCAACTCGGCCTCGATGCGGTGGAAGCGGAAATCGACCCCGCCGGAAAAGTGGCTCATATCAAGAAGCTGCGCGCGGAAGGAAAACACGTGGCGATGGCGGGCGATGGCATCAACGACGCGCCCGCCCTGGCTGAGGCGGACGTCGGCATTGCGATGGGCAACGGCACGGATGTAGCTATGCAGAGCGCGGGCGTCACCCTCGTCAAAGGGGACCTCCGCGGCATTGCCAAAGCAATACGTCTCAGTCGCGCCACGATGTGGAACATCCGGGAGAATCTGATCTTCGCTTTTCTCTACAATGCACTGGGCATCCCCGTAGCTGCGGGGGTGCTGTACCCGTTCTTCGGCCTGTTGCTAAGCCCGATCATTGCCGGTGCCGCGATGAGCCTGAGTTCCGTCTCGGTCATCAGCAATGCCTTGCGTCTGCGGAGGGTGAAACTCTGATTTCTGGGCTTTGGCGGCCTCTCGGTCAGTTCGTCGGCCCAAATCACCCATACCAGCCATCGCTTTGTGGAATTCTGCCACGATAGAAAGGACAGGAGCATGAAAACAAGAATCGATACTGAGGCGTTTCGTGTGCCACAAGTAGAAAACGTGAAACTGAAGGAGTGGCCGACGCGAGTCGAGCCGTTTTACAAGTCGAAGAAGCGGTATCACAAGCTTTTGGCAGAATATGTGGACGAGTTGAGTTCGTTGCAGCGTATGCACTACGCGTCCGACCGCTATGCATTGCTGCTGATTTTCCAGGGGATGGACTCTGCCGGCAAGCAGCTCTGAAAACAATGACCATACGCAACCACGGCGATAGGTGGGAAGTCTATCGTCGTTGCTCTGCACTACTTTAGCTTTGCAAGTTCATCGAGAACGGCCGCAACACCTGCCCTGCCGCCATGCGACGTGCTGGTCATCAGGTAAGCAACCTTTCGATCCTTGCCGATGATGATGGTTGAGGGATAAGCCGTTTCACGTTCAGCTTCCCATCGCAAGCCCCAGTCGTTCGTGAACTTGTAATCAGGATCAGTGACATAATGGAAGTTAGATGGGAATTCCCACTTGCCTTGTGTCGCAAATTCCTTGGCATGTTCAACGAGCTTCTCAGCCGGTCCAGGGTAGACCATCAGAACCTGTGCTCCAGCTTTTTCCAATTCTGTTTTTTTGGCCATGAACTCACTCACTTGCCGAGAGCAAATAGGGCACTGGTAGCCTGGCCAACCTCGCAAGACTAGCAACACCACAGCATGTTCACGGGTAAGTTCTTTTAACGAAACAAGATCCCCTTTTTCGTTCTTGAGTTCGATATCAGGTGCGCTGTCACCTACCTTAGGTGGATGAGGTGGCTCTTTTCCCGGAGCAGCCTGACTGCGTCCACCGCCCTTCTGTTTTTCTTGTGCATCGGAGCTTGAAACAATTACGCAAACGGCTAGAAAAGCCATGAGTGCAACGGACCTGCGGTAAATCATCATTTGGAATCCTCAAAAGCCAAGGGGGACTGTCATCGCGACCTGGGAGTCAACCCAGTTGATACTGAAGAGTATCGAAACGCATCCAAAGCATCATATTCGATCCGAAGCAGCGGAAATGCAAAATCTAGGTTCTAGCCAGTCCGAAGGAAAGAGAAGAAGTCCATGGGCGCTTGGCGTCAATCCTTAGGCCAATCCGGCAAATCCTTCTTCTTAACCACATTGGCCGTGTGTTCCTTGTAGTGAGCTTCCATTTGCTTGAGCAAAGCTTTCGGAGTCCAGAAGGCGCTGCCCTTGGCGGTCTTGTTGAGATCCATCCCGTTGAGCAAGTAGGCAAACCGTCGAGTGAAAGATTCCACTCGCTCCATTTGCATGGACTCTTCTAGGCCAGTCCAGTCTTCATGTGCGGGGCGATAGTCGGGTGGCATCTGCTTGGGATTTAGATCCAAAATAGGGATGCTCGAATCCATGGCATGATAGATCTGAGAAAAAAAGAGTAACTCACGACCCATCATGTGCTCGGTGTTCCATCGCGGTGTATGCGTTCCATTGCTGGGCCGAAAATTCAACTGGTTCACGGAAAGTTCTTTGAACACCGCCCGCGAAGATTTGCATGCGGCCTCTTTCTTGTCAAACAAATCCCCAAGGGCTGCGTCCATCGACCAAGGGTTTTCGCTCAGCTTGACCCACTTGGATGTGCTTGTCGGCTCCGATCTGGAAACCGATAGCGTGTTGTGTCCGATAGCTTCCACGAGAGCATCACCAACTTTGTCGAACTTCACTGCGCTTCGAAGTACCATCAATCGCGGCTTAAGTATTCCTCGAAGCGTTTCGAAACTCGCTGGATCTGCAATCGCATCATCGATCAAAAAGGCATCGATGGTTTGCATCTGTTTCGGAAGATCCTTAACCTCTTTCAGAATTGCGAGAAGATCACCGACTGAATTCTTGTTGCTATCAAGAATCGTAACTCCATCCACAAAAAGCACATTAACGAAAAGCGTTTTTTGGGTCGCTTCGTTCTCTAAGGCCACGCGTGCAAACCGAATCGCATTGCGCGATGGGTTAGGACATTCGCTTCTGGGCTTGAGCATTGCGTTGGGTTCATTCGGCTTTCGGTCGAGCACCAGGCTGTCACTCCCGGAAGCTGCCCAGAAATCGTCTACGAACTCAACATCTGCTAAGCGTGGCAAGGCCGCTCGGTTCCCAGCGTCCACTCCGATGGCGACATGAATATTCCACATCGATTCAATACTTGAGCAACCGCCCGGCCAGTAACGGATGGCAACCGGATCGCCATCGTTGGCGTTAGCTGGTTCCGCTAGAACGAACAGAAGGAAAATCCCGAGCATGGAATGAGCAACTGAAATCATGGTTCGACGAGCATCACTTTGTTTAGCCATTGGAGATTCATTCATTGGTATTGCCTCTTGAGTTTTCCTCACCAAGCTTAGCGCATAATCGGTCATAGACCATTTCTGCAGTGCACAGCTTCACAAGCAACGATTCTACTCCAACTTGAATTCTGCGTGTGTCGCACTGAACGGTCGTTTCTTGCGTTGCTTTGTCAAATTGATTTCGATCGAGTAGGATTTGACGCGAACGACGTTGAGCAGTGCCACCAATTCGTCTGGCCAAAAGGTGTGAACATTGCTAAATTTGGGACCACATGGTCCAAAACGTTGGGTTGAGTGACCAGTCCCCGGTTCTCCAGGTGCCCTCGCATATGCAAGAGCAGTTACCAAAGCTAGACCCTCGTAAATGGGTATCCGAACACGGAGAGACCCTCTACGCATACGCGATGTCACGACTGAAGAACGCTGATGCGGCAGAAGATGCCGTTCAGGAAACACTGCTCGGGGCATTGAAAAACTTGAGCCATTTTCCTCCGGAGAGCGATGTTGGCCCTTGGTTGATGGGAATTCTGAAGAAGAAAGTCGTGGATCGACAGCGCCAATCAACGCGAGGTGATACCGCCACAGGTGACAGCGACCCAATTCTCGATAATCTTTTTGACAGAAATGGTAATTGGTCTGAGGCGGCCCGGGCGGCTGACCCGCTTCGCCTCGACTCCCTTGAACAATCGGAATTCATGGGAATACTGAAGCGTTGCCTCAAGGGCCTGCCGCCGAATCAAGCTGCCGTTTTCGTTGGTCGCGAGCTAAGTGAGCGAAAGCCAGAAGATTTGTGTAAGGAACTTGGTGTAAGTTCGACAAACTTATGGGTGCTCATGCATCGAGCTAGGCTTCGCCTGGCTGAGTGTATACGTGCGAGATGGGCGATGGGGGATGCCTAAAATGCTCAATTGCAAAGACATGACAAAACTAATCTCCGATTCTTTGGAAGGAAAGTTATCGGTGCGACAGCGCATGGAGCTTTGGCTTCACATCATGATGTGTGGCATGTGCCGACGGTTCCGTTCCAACATCATCGAACTTCGCAAACGCGTCCGTGAATCAAAAGCCTTCCTTGATCAAGCGGACACTGTCTCTTCTCCAATGCCGTCCGCGACAAAAGCTCGGTTCGAAGATGCCATCAAGCGGCAGCTCGGCTGAGTCCATTCAGCCGAACTCCAATCACATTTTCTAAGCTATCGGTAACTGTGTCCATAGCTAGTAACCGAACCGGAGCAACTGCTAACGGGTGCCGTTGAAAATGATTGAGCTGCACCGTAATGCACTGTGTACGGAGAATAGGACATTGAGCTCTGTTGTGGGTAGTACACGTTGTGAATTGGTTGCGCTGAACTTGTAACCACCGGATACTGGGCTACCGAATATGTCGAGTGACTAATGATTGGCGCGGCGGCCGACGACACAACAGGATATGCAGCGCTTCGCGTCGAACAGCTGCCATTATGACAAGTTTGTCCCTGGCCGTACGAAACACCAGACTGCACCCGCGTGCTGTTGACGCTCGAGCCTTGATAGTAGCCGCTTAGTGGCTGACTACTTCGATAACTGCCTGATGGAAAAGCTGGAGACGAACTTGCGGGCGACGAGTAGCATGATTGGTGGTAAGCGAGAAAGCGTTGTACTCACAGACATTTGGCGATTGGCGTCATCAGTCGATCGCAATTGGCATGGTCTGGATAGCACTCAAAATTAGGTTCTCTTGAAACACCGAAGCGGGCAGCGTGACGACGGTCTGCAGTGCCATTTCGCCTGCCTGCATTTCTTCTATCTTCTTGCGACACTTCTCACAGCTAGCCAAATGCCGTTCAACAGTTTTTCGGTTCTCTTTGTCTAAGCTTCCCGACACGTAATCCGCCAAAAGACTAACGACATGACGGCAATCTACGTCGACAGAATTTGGTGAGAAGTAGACAGAGACAAGGACCAAGACTAACGTACCAGCCAGAGTGCTAGCGCCAAATCGGAGAATATTGGTTTGTCGCCTCTTGGATCGTACTCGCTCGATTGTTGAAGAGAGGGCACCCTCTGAGCAAGGCGTCCACCCGGCATCGTCTTTTGGTAACATTTGCATCGTTTCCTTGTTTAACGGATTGGTGGTGTTTGCGTGGGTCGCTGACTGTCCGCGATTCGGATTTGCTCTAACAGTTGAGCCATCTTCTCCGCGTCCACGTAACCTTCCATTTTCGTAAGGAACTTTCTGTCCGATGTGAAGACTAACGTTGTTGGGAATGCCTTCACACGCATTGCTGCCAAGAGCTCATGGTGTTTTTCGTCAGTTAGCTTCAAAGGTACATAGCTTTGCTTGATTGCCTGTTGGACCTTTCCATCTGACCACGTTTCCCGGTCCATTTTCTTGCAATAGTGGCACCAATCGGCTCTCACGCTGATCACTATCATTTTTTCCGAACGAGCAGCAACATTAGCAGCTTCAGCTGGAGAGTCGAACCATTTCCGTTCTTGGGCGTCCACTGACTTTGCCATCACGAACAGCAATGTCAATGATGCGGCAATTCCTTGAATAACATTCCGTTGCATGCTTTTTCCTTTATATTATGTGCGTCTTTGTCCATTCAGCGAACGATCCCGGGGAGTCGCTACTTTCGCGGAGCGAACGGCGACAGTTAGCGTCTGTGATCAATATCGTTCCGACGGGCCTTTGTGATCTGTGCGAACCATCACAGCCATCTTCTATTTTTGGAAGATCTTTGTTGACGGATGAAAGGCATACCAGGCAAACCAAAATGTGTTTGCCCATTGGACGCCTTCGCCGGCTGCGATCACGCGGAGCGAATCGATCGATGCTTCATACGCAACCTCAACTTGCTCGCCATTGACGACGACCGAAGCAGTCCCCGACTTTCCTCGGAAATGGGACGTGGGAACGACGATCGAATCCGATCCGTCCCAGACGGCGATAACACGTTCTTTGAGGGGCAAGCTCGAGTTCTGTGGTTTTGTAGGGAACATGAGCCCAGGCTGCTTGAAGTAGCTGGTGTAGGGATTCCTACGATAGTCTCGCTGAAATCCGAGATCTGTAGACATCACGTCGGTTTCCGGATGTTTTACCTGCCACCCGTTCCAACTGGTCAGCTCCATAGGCAGCGTTTGAAGCTTGACCCCTTTGGCTGGCCCCGAGACACCTTCCATCTTCATCTGAGACCAGAGGCTTTCCGTTTCACTTCGGTCGTACATCAGCACATTACTGTTGTAGAGCAATCCAGAAACGCCGAACTCCTTCACGCCAATATCCGTCGTTCGGTCGAACACGATGACGGAATCACAAAGGGGACAGTAGGTAACTGCGACAGGCGTTTCACCAAGCTCGTCGTTCACAATTTCGTGTTGCGTCAGTATCGAGATCGGATAAGCCCGAGCTTGACCATACAGGATCACCCCGACGACACGATCTATGTCCTTCAGAAATCTAGCTTCAGCCGCTTTTACGGTTTTGGGATTGGTGACCGCGGGTATTCCGTCTTTGGGTGGACCACCGCCGCGTATTTCCTCTGCAGGAATACTCAGGTCTCGTAGGTCGAATGGAGCGGGCTGACGCTGCTGTACCTGCGTGGATTCCAGTAGTTGCGGTTGGTCTTTGGCGCTGAAACGCAATCGGATCGAACCTCGATCTATCAACACTGCAATCGGAACTGCGACCAGCAACATGATGCCGCATATCATAGTTCGTTTAGTCATGATTCACGACTCGACTTATGTTTGCAACTGTCTGCATGTGTTGTGGAAGCGTGGCAATTCCTAAACGATTAAGCAGGGGAGACACACCCGCGGTTCCGAGTTACCCGGCCTGGTTTACTGCCACTGACAACTAAACGTCGCATTTCTCTAATCCTCATTCTGCTAAAAGTTCATCAATAAGTTTTTCAATGGTCTTGTCGCCCGTGGCACCTTGCCAGTTCAATTCGCCTTGCCACCAAAATCGAATGTATCCGTTCTTGTCAATGACATAGACCGTCGGCCACATGGTGTTTCCCCAAGCGTCCCAATTGGTGCTCTTTAAGTCGATCAACACGGGAAATTCAAATCCCTTCTTCGTTGCTGCTTGCTTTACGAGAGTCGCGTCGCGTTCTGCTTGAGTTTCAGGTGTTTGAATGCCGATCACGGATACCCCCTTCTTCGAAAGGGCCTGGTGCCAACGCTTGTAGTGATCAAAATTTGCTACGCAGTTGTGGCATTGAAAGGCATAGAAGTGAACCAGCACCACTTTGCCACGCTCGGATTCCAGAGATGCGATTCCGCTTCCAGCCCATTCACCGGAGTCTGTTAGCTCGGGTGCGATGGGGTAGACACGTTTTAACGACATTGTATCGAAAGCTTCGCCAACCAACTTACCAAGCGCTTGGCGGTGCGAAGCAGTAAGAAGGCCATTGATTTTTTGTTGTTCTTCGTCTCGAGCAGATTTCAATTGCTTCTCAAGATCCGGGTCGCCACCCGTCTTCGCGGCTAGCTTTCTTGCGATTGCGTCTGTTTCAGCAAAGGCTGATTTAATGGTCATCAACTGCTGGTTATTGAGCCCGACTGCTTTGGCAATCTCTGGACGAATGATTGATCGGGTACCTTGTGATTGAACTTCAATCTCACGAAGTCGACGAAGTTTTGCAGGCGGAAGTATGGCTTTAAGAGCATCGAGCAATTTTGCTTCCAGTCCGTTGATTGTCTCCACTTGCTTTGCTTCAGGAAGAATGCGAGCGGGCCACCAGACGCGATCTAGATCTTTAAGTAGGACCAATAATCTCTCATCACCTTCCAACCCGAGCTCACGTTGTACTTCAGATGTATGGATTAGCTTTAGCAAGTTTTGCGGGACGATTGCTTCCGTTTCGTCGGTTTGAGCCAAAGCGACAGTCGGGGCTAGACAAACAATCGCCAACACAATCTGCTCGAGAACACTCGTGAATCGAAATAAAATCATCTTTATGCCTTACAGGAATTAGAAATTGGAAATGAGAACATCGCAACAACTAAAACTACTTCTCGAGCGAATCGAGAATCTTAAGAACAACCGACTTAGCGTCCCTGACGGTCATCCCTCCTTTGATCATCGAGCGGATTCCGCTGATACATGTCGTAAGGTACTTTGCCGTCAATTTCGGAGAATCCGCAGATGCAAGTCGTCCGTCTCTCGCCCCAACCCGCAGTGCTTTCTCGAACGCTGCCTGAACCGCCGCCAGTGCACAACGCACCTGCTCGGAGAACTGCGACTTGTGCTGACCAAACTCCACGGCAGAATTCACGATCAAGCAGCCTTTGGGGTCTCCCGAATGAGTGTCGCCAATCACTTCCTCGAAAACAGCCTCCAGAAATTCACGCATCGAACTCGATGCAAGACACACTTGCTCCAGGTGTTCGACGATCATTTGCTGGTACTTTTTCAAGCATTCGAGATACAGCGCATCCTTACTCTTAAACTCAGCATAAAAGCTGCTTTTTGAAAGCGACATGACGCCCAGCAATTCATCTAACGACGTTGCTGCGTAGCCTCGACGCCAGAATAAATCCATGGCGGCTTGCAACGCGACTTGCTGGTCAAAATTCTTTGGTCTGCCTGTCATTTCTTCATTATTGGACCGTTTGGTACAGAAGTCAATTGGTCATCTACGCAAATTTCAGTTGGCGGCAGCATCGCCAACATCGTTTCGGGTCTTTATTTAAAGACTTGAGTTCGTCTGGCGGGTTCTCTGAATGCTGTTGTACCCCATAAAACGCTTGCAAGTAGAAGTAGTTGAAGCAGAGGTAAGTCAACCTCTGTTAGGACGGCGAATCCGCACCGTTGCCAAATGTAGTCCTTCGACGATGGCCCAGCCTGTGGCAACCAAACCAACCACTGCCAAGCGACAATCGCTAAAACCCCGGCTAGCCCTGCCGAGAACAGTGCAAACGATAGCCGGCGAATGGCCGCACTTGGCCATTTTAACCTCAAAGGGAAGTAGACCAACGGTGGTCCAATGACGGCCAGCCATCCAGCGTGCATGGCGACGAGTGCTGCGGTTTCCGGACCGCAACCCCACGGGCCACAAACGGAATGGGCTGACGCCGTGACAAGTAGTTTGGACTGAAGCGATCCCAAAACAAGTGCTGCCCAAGCGATGGGAAGAACGACGATCTCGCCGAGTCTGAACAACATCATCGCCGTCCTTCGGAATAAACGTTAATAGCGCTGATCGCATGTTGCTACTTAGGTCGAATGAACACGGCATCCACTCGAGCGTTTTCGGGTTCATCGGCTAACAACGCGATCCGTCGAATCGCTACGTCGATGGACCCGGTCGGTTCAGAAGTCAAGAGCTCATGGATCAAGCAAATTCGAATCCAATACCTCAAGTCAAAATCGAAAATTCACCTATCTGAGTGTAGAAGTTTCCGTTGCCATTGAGATCGCCAACGGTATTGTGCTTTAACGCAACTGAATACCGGCTATTGTCCGAACTATTGAAAGCCCCAGAGTTTTTGGCGATTCGGTAGGTTGCCGTTACGGTTCGTGGATTTGTGCCGGGGGCAGCGTCCGTAGTTGCCGACAGCACTTTCAAAGTACGACCGTTGCGTCCGATGATGAACAAGTCATCCGTGTCGATGCGCGATACATTGACGCCCGAAGGGTCAAAAAACGTGACTCTAATTTCATGGAATGCAGCTCCCGAAGTCGTCAAATTTTGGGCTGCTAGCAGGAATTCCGGACCTGCTTTGTCGATCGGCGAGGATGGATTGCGAGCTAGGCTGATCGTAATCCGGGCTAGTGGCGTTTGGCCAATAAAGGCACTCTGAATGGTGCCAATAGGTGTGCCGGTCCCGACTACGTTGTTGATGCCGGTGCTACGACTGACTCGGCCGTTTTCGGCAATACCTACCCCCCCCTCGGTTGAGAATGCGGCACCACCGCGTGGATTATTGACTTCGGTACCTGCGTCCCAAACATCTCTTCCATAGATATTGATCGTAATGGGCCCTTTGAAGTTTTCAGACCGATCAAAAAGTTCAAATGCTTTCGAGTTTAGATTTGCCACGAAAGAATCGTTCGATGGAATGATCATACTTGCGTAGCTGAAGTACCTGTTTTGACCGGGGTTGCGAATGTCGAGCGACCGAGAGGACGATTCACCTGGTTCAAAGACGGGTGCGCCTGCGAAACCGCTGGGAGCTGTGATAGTTGTGTCGATGCCGGTTGACGTCGCTTTGAAACGGGCTGATAGTTCGGAGGTGTCCCCCTCTTCAGCGATAAGCTCTAGACCACCGAATCCACTAGCCGATTGTCCCTCGCGTCCAACTTGGAATTCGCCATCGTGCAAAGCAACCCAGTAGGGAGTTTGCGCAAGTCCTCCGATGGGCGATAGATTCTCGATCGCCACTTGTAGACCTATGCCGACATCAACACTGATGTCACCTAGTCGGGAATACGCATTTGAATTTCGAACTAAATCACCTACTGCCCCATAGAGAAGTTCAATGGTGTATCTGCTGTTGTCATCGAAATCAAAGGATCCATCGCGTGCGGCTATCGTGTAGGTTGCTATGACGGTTCGAGACACGCTTCCCGGAACTGCATCGGTAGTAACTCCGTTAACGTTGAGTCGCCGACCGTTGCGACCGAAAATCTGTAGGTCGTTGGTACCTATGCGAGACACATCTACGCCAGATGGATCGGCGTAAATAACTTGAATCGTATGCGATGCCGCTCCTGTCGTAAGAACATCCGAAGCGACTAAAGTGGCACTTGGCCCATTGCGATCAATCGGCGCAGTGGGGCGATCTGCCCGATTGACGGTGATACGATACAAAGGCGTTTGGGATCGAAATGCACTCTGCACATTGGTTCCAGTGGGAAGACCTGTTCCGACAAAATTGTCCAATCCGGCGTGCCGTGCGATGACGCCGTTTTCATCGACCGATGTTCCTCCCTCTGTAGAAAATGCGGCACCGCCTCTTGGATTATTGACTTCGGTACCAGCGTCCCAGACGTTTCCACCATAGATATCGATCGAGATAGGGCCTTTGAAGTTGCCTGCTCGATCAAAGAGTTCAAATTGTTTTGAATTCAGATTAGCGACGAAGCCATCATTCGACGGGATCACCATGCTGGCGTAGCTAAAATAGCGGTTCTGCCTCGTATTATCGACGTTGACAACTTGTCTTGCGACCTCACCCGGTTCGATGACAGGAGCACCAGCAAAGCCACCCGGAGCTCCGATGGTAGCATCAATTCCAGTACTGGTTGCGTCAAATCGAGCACCAAGCTCGCGTGTATCACCTTCTTCAGCAAGCAATTCGAGACCAGGAAAATCCACGGCTCGCCTACCTTCTCGTCCCACATCAAAATCACCGTTATGGAATCCGACCCAGACTGGCGTTGCTGACAACCCACCAACGGGACTTAGATTTTCAATGCTCACTTGGATAGGAACCGATGCCATCAAGTCCCTGCGTTCAAGCGATTCCGCAAGCAAACGACGTTGAGTCTGTTTGATTCGACTGTTCTTTTTGACCATGATGATTCCATTTCGAAGAGTGGTTTTAAAAAAGCCTATTCATTGGAATGTATCTCGTTAGAGATTTTCGGAATGTGAGCAACCTAACAGACTTCCCAGATTCTGCAAATTGACGAGGTGCTTGAGAATGTGATCGCCAGATCAGCTTGCATAGCCGTTTGCACTATCGTTACGGAAGGCAAAACCATTGAATCGACGAGTGGGACGGTCGGAACGGGCTCGCGGACCGGGTTCGCTCTGCAATTGCATTTAGGCAGTCTTCGCCAACTCCCGGATGAATCTCAATTATTTTACGTTCGTCTGCGTCCAGTCTGGCGGGCCGCGTTTGTGTGTCACAATTTTGGTGTTAGCGCGGGGCGTTGCCCACGCGGTTATTCAATTTATCTTGTCCAACGTAACCACGTATTGAACAGCGACTTTACGGTGGGCGTTAGTTTCGTTCGGTTAAACTGATCGCCTAGCTTACGAATGGCCTCGGCCTGAGTTGGATAGGGATGAATGGTGGCAGCGATTTTCCCGAGACCGATTTGATGCTTCATGGCCATGACGATTTCACCAATCATTTCGCCGGCATGTGTAGCCACGATCGTCGCACCGAGGATTTGATCGGAGCCTTTCTTGCAATACACACGAACGAAACCATCGACTTCACCGTCGAGTATGGCCCGGTCGACGCCCGAGAGTGGCTGAGTGAAGGTGTTTAACTCGATACCTTTGTCGGTCGCTTCATTGGGATAGATACCGACGTGCGCGACTTCCGGCGATGTGTACGTGCACCACGGAATGATCAGCTTGCTGGCTTTTGCTCGTCCCATGAACAGCGTATTCTGAATGACAATTCGAGCTAGAAAGTCTGCCGAATGCGTGAACTTATACTTGGAGCAGACATCGCCCGCCGCATAGATGTTCGAGTTAGTCGTTCGCAATCGATCGTTGACCTCAACGCCATGTTGTGGATGCGATGCCACACCAACTGCCTCAAGTCCGAGTCCATCCAGATTCGGCGTTCGTCCAATGCCGACCAGAATCTGATCGCCATTGATCCGCTCTTCGCCGCCAGTTCGTGACACCACAACCACGCGGTCCAAACCATCCCTTTCGACACGAATCACTTTTGCGTTAAGTAGGATCTCGACGCCATCCTTCTGTATGGCGTTTTGGACGATCAAGGCGGCATCATCTTCTTCACGACTCATGATGTGCGACGACTGTTCGATCAGCGTAACCTGCGATCCGAAGCGAGCGAAACTCTGAGCCATCTCGCAGCCGATCGGACCGCCGCCAATGACGATCAGTCGCTTGGGCAGTTCTGTCAGCGAAAACAGCGTCTCGTTGGTGAGGTAGCCAGTTTCTTTCAAGCCTGGGATCGGCAACTCGGCAGCTCTTGCTCCTGTGGCGATAACGGCCTTCTTGAAATACAGCGTTTGGTCTCCGACGACCACCGTGTTGCTGCTCGTGAAAGTACCCTGGCCGAAGTAGACGTCGATTCCAAGCTCACTGAACCGTTTCGCGGAATCATGGGGACTGATCGAGGCTCGCAGTCGGCGCATTCGCTCCATGACTTCGGCGAAGTCAACATTCGGTGACGTCGATTGAACTCCGTAATGTCCCGCGTCGCGTATGGTCGCGGCATGGCGCGCCGCCGAGATCAGAGCTTTGGAAGGAACGCAGCCAACGTTCAAGCAGTCGCCTCCCATCAATCCGCGTTCGATGAGTGCGACCTTGGCTCCCAGCCCAGCGGCTCCAGCAGCGGTTACCAACCCCGCAGTACCCGCGCCAATGACGACGAGGTTGTATCGACCATCAGGTACCGGATTAACCCAGTCGATTGGATGGACATTCGATTGCAGCGTCTGGTTGTATTGGTCAGTTGGTTTCAATTGTTCGAGATAGCTCATGGTTGACTTTCCGTGTTGGTGTTGGCTTCCGTGGGATCTTCTGCATGCTCTTCGCAATCACACTGGTAGTGGGCGAAGAAGGACATGACGCGTTTAATAACGAGCGGTAGCAGTCCAAGAATCGCAAACGCGAGCAGCAACTGCCAACTGATGACCTTGCCGACACCTTCTTCCGCAAGTTGCTTCAAACTTGGAACCGTCGAACCTGCGTAGACGTAGGCTGCGGTTCCCGGCAACATGCCAAGTTGACTAACCCACCAAAACGTGATCGCACGAATTTTGGTCAGTCCCATGACTGCGTTGATGACAAAAAATGGGACTGCAGGAATCAATCGCAGGGTGAAGAGGTAGAACGCTCCTTCGCGATCAAAAGCTTCGTTGATGGACTCCAAGCGACGTGCGAACTTCTGCTGAACCCAGCTCTGCAATAAGTATCGCGTCATGAGGAAAGCCATTGTCGCTCCGCCCGTCGAGCCAAAGCTAACGACTAGCAAGCCTTGCCAGAATCCAAAGTACCAGCCGCAGGCCAAAGTTAGCACAGCCGCTCCAGGCAGCGAGAATCCAGCCACAGCGACGTAAACGGCGATGGCTACAATCGCCGCCCAGAACGGGTAGCTTTGTCGATATTCGCGTAAGGCTGATTCCTGCGTCGCCAAGTACTCAAATGACAGCCGGTCACCAAGCAGCCAATATCCCGCTAACGCCACAATCACCAGCAAAGCTAGCAAGCCAATTTTCTTGGCGTTTCCTTGCTTCTGCAGCGAACTGGTCGACTCCTTG
>JANLRK010000003.1:0-8183 GCA_031361585.1 Pirellula sp.
CGAGAATGCAGCGATAGAGTTTCCAAAGCAATCGAACAAAATCGTCGATGCGACGAAAAAGAAACATGGAACTATCCGATCAGACTTCTTATTGCAAAGCATTTTAAATAATCTTTTCTAGAGAACGTGTGTTTCTCAAAAGACGTAAATCTACGTTTAAGAATGACAGCCGCCTGCTAGGCTAGGTACATAAGCGGAACGTTTTGTTGTTGATGGATTTGGTTGCATTCGTCGGGAGATATGCGCAAAGCACGGGCCAAACCGCGCAGGTAGTCTGCTTCTTCCTTGGTGTCAAGTTTGATTGCCATTAGTGAAATACTATATGCTTTCTGTTCCATTCCGAGGGGCAAGGATTCGGCAAACTCATCAATGTCCAGAGGTCTGGCAAATTCGGCGCGAAGGAATTTGACAGTCTCAGGGCTGGTGTCGCCAACTTGGCTGAGAATGTTTTTTTGTTCTTCTTCCGAGATTTCGCCATCGACTTTAGCGGAGTTGATCATTGCGCGGATCAGAAGTACGGCTTGATCGTTCTGTGATAACGGGGCTGGTTTGGGCACGCTTAAATTGATTTTTGGTTCCTGGCGTTGACGCTGTCCGAAAATATCGGTCGGCAGTTGAGTGCTTTGTGTGGGTGGCGCCGACCGGGGTTGTGATTGTGGTTGCGGTTGACGCGACTGTGGTTGGCTTGGAGCTTGTCGAGAACTACCCGAATCTCGTCCGACTCCGAGCATGTCTTCAAGTTGTTCTGGGCTCATCGGCGAATCGGAACGCGAGCCGGATTGTTTGCCTTGAGGAATCGGTGAGGCGCGACCGCCAAGGATGTCAGAAAGAATGTCGCCTGCACCGCCTCCGCCCCCGGATCGTCCTGCACCCAGCAAGCTCCCCAAGATGTCAATTGCGTTCATAATAATGGTCTCCAGTAAAGCCCTTAAAAAATCGGAGTGATAATCTTACCTAAATGCAATGAGATGGAAATGTGGCGGACATCATAAAATTCGAGAGCTGGATATGGGACGCTTCGGATTCGTTTTAAGGATTGGAGTACAATGCGTTGCGTCAGGGTTGTTCTCGATCCAAACCAATTGATGAGTCGAACGATGAAACGTCATAAACTTTTCAACTATCCTTTCATAACCTTAATTTTTGCTTTTTGGGTGGTTCTTGTGGTTTCGACTGCGGTTCCGCGATTGGCATTTGGTCAAGACAAGGCAATTGGTCCTCGTACAGTTGGTCCCAAGCGAAGTTCCAAACCCAAGATGGAGCGCGACGAACTCGAAAAGAGAGTCGCCAAACTTTCCGAGGATTTAGACGCCGCAAAGCAGGCCACGCGCGATCAAGCGGAAGCCGAATTGAATGCTCTCGGTCCGTCTGCGATCGAGTTTCTGCCTGCCACAGGTACGGACGCTTCTCCAGATTGGAAAATGCGAATCCAACGTCTTCGCGAAACGCTGAATAAGTTGGAAACGGATGAGTTTACATTGCCTTCGACAGTGACTCTAAGCGGCAGCATGACTGGGCGCGACGCGCTGACAAAAATTGCAGAGGAAACCGGTAACACCATTGGTCTTGGAGAATCGCAAAATCTCGAAAGGGAAGTCGTTACGGATTTTGATTCTACCCCTTTTTGGGAGGCGTTTGATGAAGTGCTCGATCAGCTTGAACTAACCGTGTTAAGTGGCGATGGCGAGACGATCCAACTGGTTCCACGTGCAGCCAACGCTCCACTTCGGATTGCAGCTGCAGGCTATTCAGGTGTGTTTCGTATTGAGCCGCTGACTGTACAAAAGACGTTTAATCTACAGGACCCGGCATTGAGTATTTTGCAATTGCAGGCATTGTTGTCTTGGGAGCCAAGGCTTGTCCCGGTCTTCGTCAAGTTTCCGATGGAATCCATGGAGCTGGTTTGCGATGATGGGCAGGTATTGCAGTCGAAGATGACGGTGCAAGATACAGAATTCGTGCCGTCAGGTGGTTCGCAGATGCAGGTCGCATTGAATTATGTTCTGCCGGAGCGAACGGCCAAAAAGATCGTTCGATGGAAAGGAAAGGTCTTTGTCTCGATACCTGGAAAACCGGCCACTCTGGAATTCGACGACCTGATGAAGGAGGGGAAAAAAACGTCAACCGTTGGAAACCTAAAGGTAACATTGGAGAAAGCTCGCAAGAATCGAGACATCTATGAAGTGTTGGTAGGTGTTTCGCTCAATTTGGAGGGGCAAACTGCGGAAGCCTTTCGAGGCTGGACGAATACCCATGAAGCATTCTTGATTGGAGGCGACAATAAACGACTCGAGCATGTAGGTTGGTCGACGACCCGAATGAACGACAAAGAGATCGGCCTGTCCTATCTGTTCGATATTGAAAAGGGGCTTGACGGATGTAAGTTTATGTATCGGGCACCGGGCAGTGTTGTCGATCAAACGGTAGAATTTACTTTGGAAGACGTGCCGCTACCTTGATGGAACTTGAATGGGACCCCGAGGTCGAAGCTCCCGCCACGATCGCCATCATCGGAGCGGGACCGGTTGGAATCGAGGCTGCGATTTATGCCAGGTTTCTCGGCTACTTTGTTTCCATCTTCGAACAACGGCGGGTCGCTCATCGAATGTTGGATTGGCATGATCGACCGCTCGCTGTGACGGTCGATGAATGCACCACATCGATGGGGCACGCAGCGATCGCTGCGCAGAATTCAGAATACATTCGGAAAAATCCCAAGGAGGTTTTTACCGGTCGAACTTACGCCGAGGAATACTTGCTACCGCTGGCCAAAACCGACTTGCTGTTTGACGATATTCATTTTTTGAGTCCGGTTGTTGACGTTTCTCGCTATCGTACCTTCATCACGGACGAGATCGATATGCAAGAGCGATGCAACGATGAGTTTCGAATACTGGTAGAGGGGCGCCACCGAGGCCCATGGGTATCACGGGCGGATGTGGTAATCGATTGTCGCGGTGCTAAGCAAAAGCAGTCAGGAATTGGGCCCGGTGGAGGTCTCGCGATCGGCGAAAATGCAGTTCGCGAAACGTTTCTGTTGCACACTCCCTTGGATCGCAAGTTTGATCCGAAAACGGTAGTCGGCAAACATGTTTTTTTGGCGGGTCAATCCATTCGGGCTGCACAGTTTGCTTTGGAGTATTTAACGCTATTTGGCGACGAAACTTCCTGTCGCTTGACCTGGGCCATTCGCCCAGACCGAACGCATGACAGCAGTGATATCAGTCAGGCGTTGACCGCAATCCGTCGGAGGACGTCTCCCAACATAGTCATCGTCGAATCGTTGGGCGTCGAGCAGATTCAGCGGAACGAGGGAGGCAAGTATCTTCTGAAATTTTTAAAGGATGATGACTCATCTGTTGAAATGCAATGCGACGGAGTCATTTCTTTGGCCGAAGGAAGAGAGTGCAGTCTATCAAGCGAATTATTTGAAACTCAGCCAGACGGGGTGGACGATTGTGATGCTTTCTTAACGCGTGAGCCTGGCTTTTACAAATTGAGGGGCGGTGATCTCGAAACGGGTGCCGGGGTCGGTTTATGCAATGCATTTCGAAGCATTCGGCGGTTGTTTGGGATGTTGGCAGGCAGGCAGGACTTGGATCTGTACGATATCATCGCGAGGCAACACAGCAATTGCGATTCGAAGGGGCTATTGGATGGAAAAGAAAAAATTTAATGCAGTGATTTTCGATTTGGATGGCACACTACTCGACTCGTTGGAGGATATAGCGAGTGCAGCCAATCGCGTCCTAGCGGACTTGAACAAGCAGACTTATCCAGTCTCAAAATACAAAGAGTTGGTTGGCGATGGTCTTGCGATGCTTTTTCAAAGGGCATTACCGGAGTGCGAAAGCCAGCCGGAGTTGAAAGCAGACTGCATGCAACGCTTCGAGATGGCGTATAGCGACTGTTGGAATAATCAGTCAAGGCCCTACGATGGGATCTTGGACCTTTTGAGAATTCTGAGCGAACACTCGGTGAGTTTGTCGGTCCTGTCGAATAAATCGGACGCATTTACTAAGCGTTGCGTTCAACACTTCTTCAACAACATCCGTTTCGATCAGGTTTTGGGGCAGACAGAGCGATTTCCCCGCAAACCTGATCCTTCGAGTGCAGCTTGGTTGGCGGTGCAATTGGGGGGCGATATCGATCGTATCGCTTATGTGGGTGATACGAACACCGACATGAAAACTGCATTGGGTAGTGGGTTATATGCGATTGGAGTCACATGGGGATTTCGTCCCGAGAGTGAGCTAATAGCTGCAGGCGCAAAACAGATCTGCAGCAGCGTCGGTCAATTGGCTGATTGTTTGCTCGGCTCGTGACGAGAAACTAAGTTTTTTCGTTCTCGAGATGGACCGAGTCCAAATGCGCAGGAAGCCATGAAACCAGCCAATCCAAGTCCACGATCCTCAGACCAATCCAAACAAGAAGAGTTTGAGGCCATAAAACGTCGGATGCACCAGCGACTAGTCGACAAGATCGACCTGTCTAGAGTGGGAGATCTCAAGGGTGAGTCGTTTCGCCGTGAAATTCGATTGGTCGTTGAGCATTTGTGCGATAGTGAGAATACATTTCTCAATCGATCCGAGCGAGACAAAATCGTAGACGAGGTACTCGACGAAACACTCGGTCTTGGCCCGCTTGAATTCTTGCTCAAGGACCCGTCGATCAGCGACATACTTATCAATGGGCCTAAGAATATCTTTGTCGAACGGCGCGGTCAGCTAGTCAAGACCGAAGTCGAGTTTCGCGACAATGCTCACTTGATGCAAATCATCGACCGAATCGTATCGAAGGTTGGTCGACGGGTTGATGAAACATGTCCGATGGTGGATGCTCGATTGGAAGACGGTTCGCGAGTCAATGCGATCATTCCGCCACTTGCATTGGACGGTGCATGCGTTTCGATTCGGCGATTTGGTTCCAACCCAGTTAAGTTGGAGGGGTTGCTAAATTTCAAGGCCTTCACGCCGGAAATGGTGATGTTGCTGGAGGGTTGTATCAAGGCCCGACTGAATATCATTATCAGCGGCGGCACCGGTTCTGGGAAAACGACCCTGCTCAATACACTGAGTAGTTTCATTCAAAACGATCAACGCGTTGTCACCATCGAGGATGCTGCTGAACTCCAGCTTCAACAAGAGCACGTTGTACGACTAGAAACAAGGCCGGCAAACATCGAAGGGACGGGGGCGATTACCGCTACGGACCTAGTGCGAAATGCACTCCGAATGCGACCAGAACGCATTATCATTGGCGAGTGTCGAGGGGGCGAGACGCTGGACATGTTGCAAGCTATGAATACGGGGCACGATGGTTCGATGACCACGGTACACTCCAATTCCCCTCGCGATGCGATTGCGCGACTTGAAACGCTCGTAATGATGGCCGGCTACGATTTGCCAATCAAAGCAATTCGCCAGCAGGTTGCTGGCGCAGTAGACGTGATCATTCAAGCGAATCGGCTGCAAGGTGGGCCTCGACGTGTGATGAATATCACTGAGGTTCAAGGCATGGAACAGGACACCGTTGTATTGCAAGACATTTACCGATTCGTGCAAGAGGGTGTTGACGAAAATGGAAAGGCGCACGGTTACTTCGAAGCGACCGGCGTTCGACCTTCGTTTATGCCTCGATTAGAGTCGGCTGGCATACGATTGCCAGCAAGTGCATTCCGCCAGCGGATCATGATGAGGGCTTAGCAAGATGATTGTATTGATAATTGCCGCCTCTGTAGGATTTTGCGTTGCCGCCATCATTGGTGCTGTCGCAGTAATGGTACGCGGCGACGAGGCGTCTATTGCTGAAGATCGATTGTCCACATTGACTTCAAAGAATGGCAAAAAAAACCAGGGGGTGGATGATGACTCACTATTGCTGCGCAGCCCCTTGGAGGGAACGACGAACTTCATTGAGCAGTGGATGACCCGTCAGTTCGACATGAAGGTCATGTTGGAACAAGCAGGAATGAAGATGCCGTTGACCAAGTTTGCGCTGCTGTGCATGGGGTTGGCGGGGGTAGGAACAATCGGTTGCTTGTTTGCTCCAATCCCATGGTTTATCGCGCCGGTAGCAGGTCTCATTCTCTTCTTTTTGCCCTTCTTTTGGGTCAAGATGATGAAGAAGAAGAGGATCAACAAATTCAATATGCAGCTGCCTGAAGCGCTCGAGATGTTAAGTCGATCGTTGCGGGCTGGGCACTCGTTGGGTGCGGGATTTGGATTGATTGCAGAAGAGATGCCCGATCCACTTGCTCGGGAATTTGGTCGCTGCTTTGAGGAGCAGAATTTTGGTGTTTCCCTTGAGCAGTCGCTCGAGTCGATGACGCAACGCATACCCAACTTGGATTTGCGGTTTTTCGCAACTGCCGTCATTTTGCAGCGTCAAACCGGTGGTGACTTGGCTGAGATTTTGGACAAGATTGGAAATCTAGTTCGAGCTCGTTACCGATTGGCTGGACAGATCCAAGCCTTAACTGGGGAAGGCCGACTATCGGGTATCGTGTTGCTCGCGTTGCCGCCTGGTCTATTCACGGCGATGCTGTTCCTTAACAAAGACTATGTGATGAAGCTCTTTACAGATCCGATGGGCCAATGGCTGTTGGGTGGCGCTATTGTCATGCAATTCCTTGGTGCACTTGTGATTCGAAAGATCATCGACATCAAAGTGTGAACCTTATCCTGTGCTCCTAATACCATACCCATTAAGGCGAGCGGCATGTTTAAATATACCTAGCACGACGCGCAAGCTAGTGATTCCTGCACCCAATTCACTAGCTTGCGCGTCGTGCTACCGGTACTTTCATGCCGCCGCTCGCCTAAGCCTTACACCTTATACCTTAAGCCTTATCTAGCAGGAACTTTTTACCGTGTTGATCTTGGCAGCTGTCGACCTCAGACTCATCGTTGCAGTTACGGTTTTTTTGGCGGTCGTGTCGTTGGTTTGGTTTGCGATGGATGTCTTCAATCGAGACGACAAAGCTGCTGCTGAGAACCGCCTCGATATGATGAATGTTTCGATGCGAAAGGGTGGTGAATCCAAAGAGTCCAAGAAGGAGATGTTGGCACGCGTTTTTGAACAGGCGTCCCCTTCCGTTGCAAAGCATTTGCAACCCAAGACGGAAGCCGAGGTGAGTAAGTTGAAATCGCGACTGGCTGAAGCTGGATTTCGAACGGAGGGCGCCAGCGGAGTGTTCCTTTCCATCAAAGTCTTCGCAGCCCTTGGCGGCGTTTTCCTTGCCGGAGGGGTAACCGCATTCACTCTCGGATTGGGGCCAGCGGTCTTACTAAGAGCTGTATTGGGCGGGGGCATTTCTTTTTTCCTGCCGGAGTTGGTTTTGGATTTCATGCGTTCAAGCCGAAAGAAACAAATTACGCTTGGACTGCCTGATGCTCTGGACTTGTTGGTGGTTAGCGTTGAAGCTGGCTTGGGCTTGGATCAAGGCATCAAGAAAGTTTCGGATGAGATGCGTACTTCTTATCGTGTGCTTTCTGATGAATTGCAACTAAGTACTCTGCATCTTCAAATGGGGCGAGCGCGGGCTGCGGTACTTCAGGATCTTGGATACCGAACAGGCGTGGAGGACCTCAGAACGCTGGCTTCATTATTGATTCAGGCGGACAAGTTTGGTTCCGGAGTAGCGCAAGCGTTGCGAGTCCAAAGCGAATCGATGCGAATCAAGCGACAGCAGATCGCCGAAGAAAAGGCCGCCAAGACTGCGGTGAAGCTGATTTTTCCGTTGGTCCTTTTCATTTTTCCGGGCGTATTCGTCGTGCTCGTCGGCCCAGCCGCAATTCAAATGGCCCGCGAGATGTTCCCTGCGATGCAGGGGAAGTAGTTTATCGCCGCGTCCGGCGCAGAAATGGTCAAGGTGGGCCGTCGGCGCTTTTCTGGGAGAGTCCAGCGGAGCCTTGCTGTTAAGTATTTTCGCCAATGAAATCATTGGGAGTTTCCTCCTTGGCTCGTCTCAGTCGCACCCGGCAGGTGCGACCTACCGTAGGTCACTCTTGCCGAGAAAGACTTTGCGCTATTTTTCCAGTGATTGACTGAGATGCATTGACAGTTTAGGATCGTGTCCCACGTACTCGAGCTGCTGGATTTTCGTGTTCCATTTTCCGATTGGGGAGTTTTCTCTCATGCCATTTGCAAAGTCGCGTTGCCTTCTTGGACTAATTACTACT
>JANLRK010000423.1:0-5324 GCA_031361585.1 Pirellula sp.
GAAGCGGAATGGGAGTACGCATGTCGCGCTGCTAGCACCACATCATATTGCTTTGGAAACTCTGCGGAATCGCATGGGGAGTATGACTGGTTTGGTACAGATCTTAAAGCTAAACCTCATCCCGTGGGATTGAAAAAGCCAAACCGTTGGGGCTTGTATGATATGCACGGGAATGTTTGTGAGTGGTGCCAGGATTGGTTTGCATCTTACCCATCAAGTGCGGCAACCGATCCTCAAGGGCCTATTCAGGGCTCGAACCGGGTATACCGGGGCGGCTGCTTTGGCCTGGTTGCTGACAGACGCCGGTCGGCGTCTCGGTTTAGTTGCCCGCCCTCGACTAAGGAGAATTTCTTGGGCTTCCGCGTCGCCATGAGTCTGCCGGTCAAAAAGCCGGACGCGTCATCATCAAAGTAAAGAGGCAACGAAAGCTAAGTAGCGTTATTGTCCACAGGTTTGGGCATATCCAAATGTTTGGGCTGCCAGATTCTGTTACCGGTTAGTTGCGATGGAGCTAGAATTAGACCTCAACGACAGCACCCGTGGATCTCTAGAAACTTTCCTTCGAACAAACCAAAACTGTACCCAAGAATGTCTACCGCACCTTTCCCAATTCGGTATCCGGTCAGAGCACTGATCGCGGCCGCATCCGTAATTCTGGTTGCATTCATCTTCTATTTGGTCATTTGTCGAAATGGAATATCTGCAACAGCGGCAAAGAATATTCAAGACGAAATGAGAGGAATGAGCAAAAATGAGCTTGTCAAAAAGCTTGGAGAGCCACACTATATCTACCCAAATGGTAATTGGCGGTACAACGTATGGGGACTGAGCGGCTTCGTGCTCGTTAAATTTAACGAAAGGGATGAAGTGCATGATTGCTCGTACTAGGCGAACAAGAAAATGAGCGACGCGGACTAGAACTTTAGTGGTGGTGATTTAGATCCGACCTAACCGGCGTTCTCCAATTCATCGAATTCCCAGTTTCCTTGATGTTATGAGCCATCGGACTCCGATCTCCAAAGGCATGTACTAGGCAACTTCTGTTAACCAGTTTGTCGCAAAGCGATAAAACCCGTAACGGAAGTTGGTCAGCACATACCTGTGAACGGAGGCGACTGGCGGCGTAGGAATCTAGCCGATTCCAATATCCACAGGAATGTGCTGTCGCAATTCTGTTTTCCAATCAAAAGCCCAGCCTTGGCCTTTAGGGTGGCGTGCCATTCGAATATATGCCCGCTCAGCTTGTATATGCCCGCTCAGCTTGCCACTTCTTTGCTTCGTCGGGATTCTCCTTGATCATGTACAAGTCGATTAGTCGGTCGAGGGCTTCTGGAATACGCGTGTTGCCTTGGGGCGGAATCGTCGACTCCCTTTGTTTCAAACCCTCATAACCCTTTAGCAGCAGCGGCTCTGCCTCGGCTAACTTTTGTTGACCCAACAGCGTTCCACCGAGCAACGACTGCGCATTGAAGGTCCGCCAATCGTCGGGTTCGTTCTTCTCTCGCAATACCAGCGCTTCGCGGATAAACGGTTCCGCGTCGATCCATTTATTCTGGTCCATCAGAATCGCTCCGAATGCGACCAGTGCATGTGCATAGATCGGTGAATCGATAATCGATTTCTTTTTCACCGATGCCACTATTTCTCTGTATAGTAACTCGGCCTTATCGAATTGCTTGTCTTGACCGTAAGATGCCGCCAAGTTAAATATGCTTCGGAGCGTGTCGGGGTGGTCGTCTCCCAGTTTTGTCCGCGTGAGCATCAGAGTTTTTTCGCCGAGCCGAATGGCCTGATCGAGCTTATTGGCGGCCTTGTAGCTCATCGCCAAGTTGTTCATGCTTGTGAGTGTAGCGGGGTGGTCGGCGCCCAAGAGTATCGACATTGTTTCATTTGCCTTTTGAATCAGTACGACCGCGTCTTCTGAATAGCCCACGCTAATCAGTGTTTTGCCGAGCTTAAGCTGCAGCCATGCTACGTCTAGCGTATTGCCGAAGGATTCCCCTTCCAGTTGTTGCGCCGCCTCAACCAATCGTTTCGCCAGGATGTCTTCAAGTTTCATGGTCCCATCCTTTGCTTCGTTAAGGCCCAGCTCGTCGAAGATGGATACCACGATCGAGTAGCCCTTCTCGATCTGCGTCAGCCGCGTCAGAACTTGCTCGTTGGCAAACGTTGCGGTGTCCAGTGCGAGCTGGGTCTTGCCCTGGGCTTCGAGCAGCGCCAACCGTTCTGATTCTGCAAATGGACTCGCCATCCTGACTTTTCCAAGTAGTAACGCCAACAGCATGAGAGCCGCCCCAAGGAACGGGCCCTTGTTCCGACGCAGCATCTTCTTCAATTGATACGCAGGGTTCGGCGGACAGGCATTTGTGCAAGAGGCCGAAAATAATCCGATTGCAAGACAAAGTGACATAGCTCGCATGATTTGCTCCGCGGGGTGTTAAGAGGCTTCGCACCGTATTTCGCGCCGTAAGTAAGATTTAAGCCCAATGCACGCAGGAATGCGACACCCAATCGGAAAATGGAAGTGCCAGGAATCCGTATGGATATGGGAGCAACTAGTCGCTGGGAATCGGACGTTTGCGCAATGAATGAGCGAAGCCTTGCCTAGATGTGAGACGCTCGTTGCTGCTAGGCCGATCTTGCAGTCGACGTCAGTTCCACAGACAGTCGTCAGCGGGGAGAATTTACCCAATTGAATTTTGGGAAATAACCAAAAAAGATTGAATCCAACGAGACTGACGGGGAAACCAGCAAGCGTTAATTATTTTCGATCAGACCAATCGATTGATTGAAATCATCTTTTTCGCATTGGGACTCTAGGACTGGATTTCCAATTAGCATAGCGGCACCACAAAATCCTTTGGCGACCGATTCCCACATCAAACTCTTGAGCTAGCCAACTTCTTTTGACCAGCATGTCGCTTATTTTTTGGGTCGCTTAGAGGGTGCTCGCACTTCGATTCTGAATCGGTACGATTGTAACAACCTAATTGCCAACTTGCCTAACGCGAACGACATGTTCACAGAGGATGTGCTGTCAGTGGGGAACCGGCCTTCAACTCGTCGTCCACGATTCGTATCCTGCCAACCGATTTCAATTTCCACACGTTTGTGTTGACCAACTTCTGCTAACCAGTTCGTCGCGATCTCACAGAAACTAGCCACCTAACGACAGCACCCCTCTGTGGACATGTAGCTAGCCAATTCAGCCGTCCTCGACCGCTTCACCGCCCACAGTTTGGCAAATTGAATCCGCCCTAGTTCATCGTCCACCAACGATTTCCCATGTCCACCACTTGGGGCCAACCTCATACTGTAAGCCCGGGCTGCTACTGCGTTTGGTATAGACTGATCAACACGCAGTTTATCGACAGCTATTGCGGCTTCTGACTAACGCTTGGTTCGCTCGTTTTTGTACCATGAGCAGATCTAACGATGATCTTGCAAACTCTCGACATTGGGATCAAGACGGTCTCTTCGGGATTCTCTGCATCTCGCAGTTCGATGTAATCAACGCCAAAGCTTAAAACATCGCAAAGTAAAATGGTTGATGCAAAAGGTGAGTTGGGACGTTTGGATTCGAGGTCGTTCATTTCCCCCGTAATTGCATTCATCTCATCCATTGACGTTCGAGGGGCTTTCTTGAATGCCATGATCCGTTTCTTCTTCCAGGATTCCATCTGAGCATTGAGCTCCGCCTGGTTCTCGCGACAGGCAGCGAGCGAGGCAAGGTTCTCTGCACGAAGATCGGGCGGGTAAACGTATAAGACGTAGCCCGATAGTTTTTCGTCGGTGCTGAGCCCAACATGCTTTGCATTTCTAAGTCGAAGTGAGAAACTGTCTGATTGAAGAGTCCCATTGTTCTCTCCCGTTTGAGCAAAAACGCCTGCGTGTGCGGAAAAGGCAAGTAAAAGCGTAAACAAACAATTGGGTATCCGAATCATGTGTGTATCCTTACTGAATGGCGAACTTGGGGAAATCCCGGTTTGGGACAAGTGTTCTTGAAAGTCTGAGCATTTACTTTTGGTTTGTCAATTTTGAATTCCAGTCCGAGAACCGGATTTAGAGACTGCGGCTTGCAGGAAAGAGGAAAGCAATTTCGGGAGCATCTCGTTTTTTGGCAGAGCGGTCAAAACGCTAGCGTTCTCTATGTGATTTGATTTTAGCATATACTCATTCTCTATTGCTTCGTCGTCGTGATGATTGAGGTACTGTCCACAATGGCTTCATGTTCTCCGTCGAAAACCAATTCCTTGTGTTTGATCTTACCGGCGTATATTGGATTGGTAAGGAGCATATGCAGGGACGCTTTATCAAAGGTACATCCACCGCGCTTGACTCCGCTCTTGGTAATCCAACTTTTATTGAGCCAACCGCGCCCAACCACTTCCTTTAGAACCGGAGTCAGCGACTTGAGCGTTAGATACAATTCGTATATCGTTCGAACCCGTGTTGCCTCTTTCGCATTGATGACTAGCTTCGAATTCGGCGTCGAGCGGTCCACATCGTAGCCAAGTACCGGATGACCACCAGCCCATTTTCCTTTCCGCCGTTGCGCTGCGATCTTATCCCGGATCCGCTCTCCGATGATCTCGCGTTCAAACTGCGCAAAGGATAGGAGAATATTCAGCGTCAGACGTCCCATGGAATGGGTTGTATTGAACTGTTGCGTCACCGATACGAATGAAGCGTTGTACTTATCGAATGTCTCCATGATTCTAGAGAAATCCATTAGACTGCGGCTCAGTCGATCCACTTTGTAGACCACAACGCAATCGACTTTGCCGGATTCTATGTCTGCAAGCAACCGATTGAGCACGGGTCGATCGATGCTTCCACCGGAGAATCCCCCGTCATCGTATTGTTCTGGATTGCAGGTCCAGCCCTCATTTTGCTGGCTCTTGATGAAGGCTTCGGCAGATTCGCGCTGTGCGTGCAGCGAATTGAATTCTAGCTCGAGTCCCTCTTCACAGGATTTGCGAGTGTAGATGGCACAACGGATTGAAGGCTTGCCTGTATCTCGGGCATTCTTATTAGTTGACTTGATCATTTGGAGCTCCCGAGTTGGAAGAAGTGGAATCCATTGACATGGGATCCAGTCACAAATTTGGCGACCGCTGATAGCGACTTATACTTCTTGCCATCGAATTCAAAGCCATCAGCTAGAACGATGACTTGTATGATGCGGTCCTTGTAGACTCGTTGGATGCAAAGGCCTGGTGGCGGAAGTCGCTTGTCTCGTCCGGTAGAAAGGTCCGGGGTCTTAGACCCAACTGTGGACACTTTCGCTTTAGTATTCTTCGGCGGCGTAAGGCGTATCTCCG
>JANLRK010000068.1:0-7182 GCA_031361585.1 Pirellula sp.
ATCGGCAAGCAACCGATTCAACGCTGGTCGATCTAGACTCCCACCGGAGAATCCACCATCATCGTACTGTTCTGGATTGCAGACCCAGCCTTCATTTTGTTGGCTCTTGATGAATGCTTCGGCTGATTCTCGTTGTGCGTGGAGGGAATTGAATTCTAGCTCAAGTCCCTCTTCACAGGATTTGCGGGTGTAGATCGCGCAACGGATTGCGGGTTTGCTAGGAGCGTTGAGATTCTTGTTTGTTGACTTGATCATTTGGAGCTCCCAAGTTGGAAGAAGTGGAATCCGTTTACATGGGAGCCGGTAATTGATTTGGCAATCGCTGATAGCGTTTTGTACTTCTTGCCATCGAATTCAAAGCCGTCTATTAGAACGATGACTTGTATGATTTTGTCCTTGTAGACTCGTTGGATGCAAAGGCCGGGTGGTGGCAGTCGCTTGTCTCGTCCGGGTGCAAGCACTTTGGTCCCAACTGTGGACACCTTCGCTTTAGTATTCTTCGGCGGCGTGAGACGTATCTCAGCATCATCCGCCAGTTCTTCGATTCGGCGTTTGGCTCGTTCGGAGAGTCCGCCTTCGGCATTGGCCTGCAGTCGCCATGCGATCCGGCGCATGAGGTATGTCTTGTTGCAGGATCGGCATGGCTCACGGAAGATTTCTGCATACCGTCTGGCTAGCTCCCCCACCTTCATCATGTATCTTTCCTCTCAAGCAACTTCGATTACCGAACTTACCTAGCATTGTCGACGCGGGCTGGTGGAGAAGTCATTGACGGCGAGTTCTAATTTTTCATTTCAATAGTCGTACCCAAAAAGGAGTTCTTTCGGATGCGCATACTGCACGTCTTACTTTGCGTAGCTATCGCGATGACCTGCGGATGCTCGAAATCGGCTGATCAACTTAAGCAACCGATAGCGCTGGACAAAGTCCCCGCCGAGATTCTAAAAATCGCTCAAGACAAATACCCAACCGTTAAATTCGACGCCGCCTTCTTGTGGAAACGGATTCTTTCCAAGTGGCGATTGTCTGCTCAACCTGATCTGCATCTGAGGAAGCGTCGAATAATCACCCTTGTGAACATGCCGAAGGTACCGATCGAGCGACAGGCCAATTTTTTCGAGCGTTCCAGGATCAGCTGTTGGTTCAGCCAACTCCACGCCCGTAAAAATGGTTGAGTTTGGAAGGTAGACTCAGTGATTGATTCCCTTGGTCTTGACGCCACGCTCCCGAACCTCTTGCCACATGTTGTCCATATAGCGTTTGCCGCTGACGCTGATGCCGTCGCTACCAATTTCCCCGCCGCAACCAAGTAAAGTTACCCGAAATGGTTCGTTCAAGATTTCCGCATGCATGTCTAGATCCGAAAGAAACTATGAAAGTCCTGGGATTGGGGCGGGAGCCCTCCAATGGAATCTGGTGACTCAGACCCGTGATGTAGGCTCTCCAATAAATCTGGATAGGTTTCATTTGCAGATGCGGTACGATACTTCCGAATCACAAATTCAGTTCTTTCAGTCATGCATTCTGCGGGCGTCAAAGAAGAAAGTGATTCACTCCGCTTCCCCAATTTGTAATGAGCAAAAAGTGTTTTCCACAAGCAGGGCAGTAAAAGACCGGAACTTAGAAAAAGGCAACAGTGAAGTTTGTAATAGCCATTGCCCACCAAATATGCTTGCATACATAGTACTTCCACTGGCTCCATGCCATAGCCATGAACAAGGTGATTTAGATCATGTCTTTCAAATCCTGGAATCAGTTTCAGTCCCTTCTCATCCAGCATCCTTGCCAAGTCCTTGCCAACGGTGTGGTCCGGCAATGATCGCATAAGTTGCAGTTTTTGCTCGTACCGACTCCTTGGAAAAAGTATCTGCAATGGCCTGACGACCAGGTAATCTTTTGTGTTTGCAATCAATTTTCCAATAAGCGTTCTAAGCAAAGTGGAATGATGACTTGTCTTTATTTCGTGCATCTTGACCTTTCGGTGCATTCGTCTTGAGTCGGATAACGAAAAGCGATCCATCCTAACAGCATAGACTGCACCATATCGCCAGTGGAGCTAAGGCAGGGGCAGTTCCAGTCGTCCGAGCGAATGATTCTCATGAGCGACTAATCCACGACATACTTGGGCACAAGCCACAGCGCAAAACGACGGATGGCGAATTAGTTCCGCTTGTGAAAATATTCTTGACGACATTGCAGCAACCCTTATACTCAAATAGATTGAGTACACAAAGTCCTTGAGCATTTCGGTCAATTGGCAAAGTAACAGTAAGGGGCAAATCATGTCAGACGAACAATCCATATCGGATGGACAACTAGGACGAATTCAAGGCGATCTTGCCATTATGCAGCGAGCAATGGGATTGCACTTGTATTTTGGTAGCGGGATATTGGTATTCAGCATACTGCTATCCGTCGCCGCACTCATTGCTGCGTTTCTTAGCCTTATTTTCGACAGTAGTTGGCTCCAAGTTGTCGATTCACTTCAATGTCTATTGACAGCGATGGGGCGAACTCTAAACCAGCGTTAAGGATTGCCAAGTATCCTACGCATCCATCCTACAGCAAGCAGCCAGCGCCGTAGCCGTAGCCGAAGTAGTTTCTAGCCAACCTGTGGAAAGGACGGAGGTAGGCAGCCAGCGCCAACGTCCACATTGGTTGGTCTAGTTCAAGAATTGGCGCTTCGGCTTTGTCTACAGTTGTCCTGCACCAACCTGTGGAAAGGATAAAGCTAGACTGCCAGCGCCGTAGCCACAGTGTTAAGTCTAACTTGTGGAAAAGCGGCCGATGGCTGGATCGAGCGGAGTCGACATGTGGAGGGGAGGTAACCTTCGTCCAACCCATACGCATTCTGCCAACCGATTTATTTGTCATTCGCGTCGACCAATGCTGAGCGATAGAGGCTTGCCGTCTGGTCCCTTCATTTTGGAACTGAGTTCGAAGCCCATTTTGAAAGGGGTATAATCAAATCGATCGCCCACGATTGGATCGAGATGAGTCGTCAACGCATTTTGCCCGTCAAGCTGCACGGCGAGTGCTGCGGAAAACAGGGCTCGGCGCACTTCAGCTCGTGCGTTGGCTTGGCGAGCCTTTTCGAGTGCGGGAAAGAACACGTTGTACACAGGGTTACTAGCGTGCTCGATTCCGTCTCGCTTGAATTCCCTTTCAAATGCGTCGAGGGGCAGAATGAGGTGCTTGGCCATTTTGTCATATGACGGAAGCGCATCGACCGCGAATTTGACCACGCCTTCAGCTGTGCCGCCGCACTCTTCCAGAAACCTTGCTGCTTTGCCGCCACTATCCACGTTCTTGTCTTCCGAGATGCCGATCCAAGCAAAGAGAGTTAGCAGTTCTTCCTTGTCTTTCGTTTGCTGGACCTTGCGAATAAACCATTCCATGGTGACCTTTTCGCACGCTAGTAATGCGGTGGCCTCATTACCGAAAGAGGGCATGGCGTCGAAGCGAGTCCGCACACCCTTGATTGTCTTGGAGTCGAGCTTAGGAAGCGCGACGGCGAGAGTTTCAATCGCACGGTATTCGATGTTGTAACCAACAAGCACCGCTATAAGTGACCCGTCGACCGAAATGTGGCGGCCCAATGTCATGGCCGCGAGGACGTCTTCGACAGCACCGTTGGAATCGTGATCAAACTGAAAACGCTGACGCGCCCGTAAGCAAGCAAGTGAAGTCAATTGCCTTGATGCAGCCACATGTGGGAGCAGCACATAGACGCCGTCTTCATTGAAGCTCATTCCCCATTCACAATGCTTGATTGCGGATGCGCGGTGCAACATCGTTAATGAGTACTTTGAATTCTTCAGGACTTCTTGGGTAGTTTCGTCCAGGGGAGAAACCAAACAGTCCGAAATGATCACACTCTCAGCGTCGGTAAACTTGGGCAACGTGGCGAATGCCTGCCAATACTTCAGTGCCGCGTTGCCATTGGAATCCGCGGCTGGATCTACCAAGACAGTTATCCAAGGGAGAAACATTACCGTCGTCGTTAGACACAGTGCGCTAAACATCATACGTACCTCTCAAAAAGTGTTCGAAAGCCGGGAGTCGGCCTTCGCGGTCATATATTGAATTGGGATCGGGAATCTTGAGCGAAGATTCTCAATCGAGCAGATCGTCAGGAATTTTGCTCGACACCATAAGCGGTGATTTTTGGTGAATTGGCCACGTAAAACTTTGCGTTTCTACATTCATTATCAATCGTGGATCTTGAAACCTGGATACGATTTGGAGATCCTCATCCGGTCGTTCGCCTAAACGCTTGTGATCGGTCTCGCTCTGGCCAGGACGTACCGTTACAGATAGCATCGAAACCAAATCTTCGATCTTTGGCCGAAGGAGTGCCATTGCTAAGCAGGCGGCGGCGAATGCGGCGACCCAAGTAAACATCAGCCTTCGATTCACGCGAGAGGCGCGCATGCGATTTCGAATTGCGATCAATTCGTTGGTGGGGACGGCTGCAAGTAGCCGTGCTTCCAAACCATCAGGTGCGTCAAGCTGTGGTAGATTGCGCAACCGCCTTTCCAGTGATTCAGGAAATCCGTCCAAGTCAACTTGTTCTTCGGGTTGCATTAATGGAAACCTCCCTAACTACTAAAGTACGCAAACATTTCAAAGCTTCAGCCATACGCCATTTGATCGTGCCATTTGGCTCGTTCAGTACCAAAGCAATTTCTCGATAGCTTAATCCCTGCAAATAATGAAGAACCAAAAGTGTTCTGTTCGCAGGACTAAGCTCATCCAATGCTCTGTACAAATTTCGGGCATCATCATTTTCCAACACTAATTGAAACGGATCCACAGCTGACATTTCCGAAGTCGGAATGGACTCACGCAATTTAGCCGCCCGTTGCATTACACGATGTCCATCGATGAATTTGGTGTAGGCAATTCTGTGCAACCACGTTTCCATGGATGATTTACCCTGAAACGAGGTGATTCGCTCCCACGCGGTTCCGAAAGTCTCTTGAACCAGATCTTCCGCCCGATGGATATCGCGTGAAAGGTGAACGAGGAAGCGAAAAATGACTTCGTAATGGCTGCGAACCACCTCGCTAAACGCCTCCGAACGACCTTCATGAAGGCTTTCAATTAGGCGTTGGTCGTCGATCTTTGACACGCTCTCTCCAATAGCCTCTCGAGGGTTTAAGCAAGTCCATTAATAGTTGGACAGCGTCACTTCGTCGAAATCGCCGTCGCAACAGCCAGCTAGCCGGTTGCAAACAGCCATTTCTCAACGGCTTACTGTTTTTGCTACGGGAAAGTGGCATTGTCCAACCGGGGCGCCGCATCCATTCACTATGATGTTAGACGAATCCAATCGCCGTAGTGTTGGTAAAAGAAAGCAAACAATTCGAGATTGGAAAGGGCATACGCCTTAGAAGCTGCTTGGCTGATGCAGCCGTAGTCGAGAAAGCTGGCTACGGCTGCGTCCACATTTGGATGGGAAGCTTGTAGCGTAGGTGCGAACCAAAGCGACTCTTTCGATCCAGAGGTAGTAGACTAGTCGGCGGGAGCAGGTGTCCACAGTAGCTAAGTACCATCTTGTGGAAGTGGCTTTGAGCCCACTCGGCTTTCTCCACATTTTGGGTGGGATGGTCGGATGATTGCGGTGACAAAGGACGATCGGCGGCTTTTTCGATCCGGCAAGTGGTAGAAGCATCGGAGCGAGTGGATGAGCCGCTGAACGCAACAAAGTCACGAAATTCGAAATTCAAAAACAATTGCTTGTAATACCAAAAGTGACTTTGACACCCGCATGGATCAATCTAAATTAAATACCTATGTATAGCCGAGAGTATTCATTAATCGACTGGCGTTGGATTTAGCAGACACAACGACGCTAGTGTAAAATCAGTTTAGCCAAGTTATGACGGAGAACACCGCAAAAGCTTGCCTCGTTACGTGGAACGGACTTGGCAAGCTTTTGTTGTTGGCACACCTAGAGTCTAAAAACAAAGACGAAGCTTTCACATGCGGTAGACTATCCTCGTGAAAATGGAAACTGCTTAGCGGTCGGAATAGGACAGATGGGAAAGAGTTAATCCTTCCGTCTGCAGCCTGCCAAACAAGTCGAGAATCTCACTACCGGCTAATATGGGGAGCTAACAGATAGGCCACGCACGTCGCTAGAACAACGACGCAGTATTTAGTGCATTACGTATAGCTATTTCAAATCGGAGTCGAGTTGCCAATGGAGCGTGCTGTCGCCACGTTTCATGGTAAGTACTCTTGCGTTGATCAGATACTGGTAGGTGCGATCAACTATCTGATAGCTAAACGCTTCTTTGTAGTTGGAACTATACGATAGCCTTATTCGATCCGACTCGATTTGCCAGTTGAACGACATTGGTAGTGTTCCTGGGGTTCTCAACCACTGGCCCGCTGAACCCGAAAAAGATATCGTCTGCTGGAAGCCATTTTCATCGGGTGACATTTTCCATTTCGTATTCTGGATGGTAGAAATCGCGACAGGTGAATTGATCACAGGCCAAGTTCCGTGATCTCGCAACCAAGTCAGCCTATCAATGGTTGTTTCGTACGCGACGTCTTCTTGGACAGGTGAGTTTTCTCTTAGTAATTAAAGCTCGCCAACCATTTGCGTTAGGGATGTAGTTGCGTCCATGTCGCGTTGCGCGTTCATGGTTGTCGTAGCGAAGACAGGTAGTGCTGCCAAAACCCATAGAGTAGACTTCATAACGGAGTTTCCTGAATTACGCATTCTCTAAATTTCACAAAACAATTAGCACTCTACCTGATCATCATCGAAGCGTATCGAAAGGCTAAATATTCCAAGCCGATACGCTCCCCGATTGCGTACAGGTGGATGGGCGCAACCGATGTACTTGTTCATTATGAGCTTCTTTCAACCGGTAATAACCAATTCACATACGAGGAACTGTACTATGTGGCACGTTACGCGATTTCTCAAGAGTACTAGTCTGTGGAGCGTGTCTCTGTGGAGCGTATCCCTGTTGGTGGGGGCCGCCTCTGGCGATGACTCCAAATGTCTACAGGTTGGAGACACAATTCCAGATTTTCAGTGCCTGGATGATCAAGGCAAGATGTTGGACTCCCGCGATTACGTTGGCAAGCAGATGCTTGTGATCTTTTTCTACCCCAGCGATTTTTCGTTTTGTTGTACCAGCCAAGCTCAGCGATATCGAG
>JANLRK010000081.1:0-3317 GCA_031361585.1 Pirellula sp.
GACGTAAAAGTGACGGAAGAATTTGGGGAAAAATTCTCAAAGACAAGTTCGTAGAGGATGAAGCATGACCAAACGTGTCAAAATGGACGGTCAGAATTCGCCTTGGAGGATGGATTCGTCATGGGTAACAAGCCAAAAGAAATTGACTTCGATGCTGAGCTTGAGCAGTATGTGGCAAAACTTCGTGCAAGCATCGGTCAGGAAGTACCGCTCAGTCACCATTACGTGCGTGGCGCGAAGCCGATCTTGGTTGCAATCGATGGTGATCTAGCAACGCTGAGTTTTCCAAACGGAACCATCATGACCAAGGTGCCCATTCGGTATCTTTGTGATGACTCCGGATACTGGCGAAACTAAAGCGATAACTAAATGCCATTCGGGTTTTCGCGACGGTTGTGGCCTGAAAGTGATATTGATCGAATGCTCTTTTTCGACTATTTCCTGCGGCATGTTCGTTGAGACTGACCTAAACCTGTTCGCCCCATAACTTCTGTTCGCCCATCGATCCGCAGGTCCACATACCTGCCGTTTGCGCCTCGATACTCGCTTCTACCGCTGCACACCGGCGGCTAAAGGAATCGGCCCTTACCCGTCGTCGTGCCAAGGAATCCATATGACTTGTCGAATTTCGCGTGCCCGATTTATTTCTCTTACCTTATTGGGGTTGCTCAAAGTCTCTACAGTGGGCTGCGGCACCATCCTGTACCCAGCGCGCAGAGGGCAACCGGCAGGTCGATTAGATTGGGGCGTCGTCGCGCTGGATGCGGTAGGATTGCTGTTCTTCTTCGTGCCCGGCGTTATTGCGTTTGCCGTCGATTTCAATAATGGCACAATCTACATGCCCTCGGAAGGAACATGGGTACCGCCACAGACGTCGACCAGTCTCACTCAGAAAAGCCAACTGACTCCCATCGCGACATCGCCCCAAGAGTTGACTCCCCAAGTGGTCGAGCAAACCCTCGCCCGACACACCGGTCGCGACATTCGTTTAGTTCCTGGGACTTTTCGGACAAAGGTCCTCGACAGATTAGATCAGTTCTGGACGACTCGCGCTGAGTTTGAATTAGGCTAGACTCTAAGCAAGAGCCTTCGTCGCAATCACGCTCTTCGCTTTTTTTGTAACTCCTTAAAGCTAACTCGCTCACCCCGCTTAACATTCCGTCCTCCGTCAGTTCCAAACAAAACGCATCCTTGCATGGATGCGGCCATGGCAGCTCCCACAAGACAGTCCAGCCAGTGGTTGTCTGGTTGATCCGGTCGAGATTTCCATTCGTCCACAGTGCGGCCGCGGCCTTCCGTCTTGACGTAGTATTCCGCTGTCAATTGTTCTGAGAGCATCCTGTGAGGCTCGGGATTGTTGCCAAAGATTGACAGGCAACCTCGATCGCCGATTGCAACCGCCAGTCGCGCGTGGATAAATGACTTCCACCAGTTCGTATCGTAGATCACATGGCGAATCGCTCGCTTGCCGTGAACGCTTGGGATGCGCCAGTTTTGTCCAACTCGATCGCCTGGCCGGCGTTTGTATTCGCTGAACGGCATGCTCGAGGCACCCACAAACCGTCCATGGCTTGGCATAACGATTGCCGAGTGTTTCGACTGGCGGCAGAATTGATAGACCACATCGGTTGAATGTCCCCAATTGGCGTCGATCAAACAGCGACTAATCTTCATGGCAGCTCCGTCATCGCGAACCCACTCTCGATCGAGTAGATCCGATGTCAATGAATTCAGTCCTGAATAGATTGATCCTTCGAGTCCGGCTCCTTCCGCCGATGTGGCCAAGGTCAGTCGCGCATCCCGCAACGTGAAGTACGATCGCTTCTGGTCGGGATATGTTCCGTAGTCGACTACATATCCGGTGAAATCATCCTCCCACCCGACGACCATGTAATAAAGCAGCTTCTGCTGAATGTCAACGAAGGCGGTCAGATGGTTGCACCCAATAGATAGAATGCAACGCTCCATGCGATTGATTTTCCGAGCGATTTCGTCGGCCGATAGAACGCCTTCGGACACGACCTTCGTTGGCAACGGTTCATTTTGGTATTCTGCAAAGAATGCTGCCTCATCCTGTAGCTTAAGGTTCATCGCGTGCTGGATGGCAGAGAGCTCGTCGTAGTTGAATCGCTCCGGCCATCCGATGATCGATCCCTCGTCCATGGCGACTTTGTTCTGCCGATAGAATTCGGTTGCAGAAGATCCGCCATCACCATTTCGCAATCCCTCCGCTCGAATCTCTGCATAGCGTTGCCACAGGGATTCATTCGTTGGAAACGAGTAGACCATTCGAGTCCGTTCGCCATTCCATTCGGGATGCTTGTCGCGGTCTAGAATTGTATCCGCCATGTCGCCGGGTCGGATTACGGTACAAGGCATGATGCCGGATATTTTCTTGCCTGGTCCCGCGAGACCAAGAACGGCACCGGCAAGGATACTTTCGCGATTTGCACATTGTGAAAGTGAACGCGCAGAATCATCGGTTTGTGGATCGTCGAGGACTACCAGTGATGGCCGAACCGATCGACCGTCGGGTCTTTTGTACTTTAGTCCGCGTATACGACCAGTGATTCCAGCAACTTTGATAATGGCTCCGCTGGCTGGACTATCTGCGATAGTTGGAAGCACAATCTCTTTGGCGGTCCAACCGATATGAGTTCGGCTGCCTTTGAATAGCTGGCCGTTGGCTCGATTAGAAATTCCATCAAGTGCATGGATTGGAAAGCAAACCTCGGGGAAGTCAGCGAGTAGCAAGTCGTTTCCGTCGAGCTCTGTCTTGATCGATTCGAGCATGTCACAGGCGTGTCCTTCGTCGCTTCCAATCAAACAAACAAACTCACGATGACCGTAAAGAACGGACCAAATGCAAGCAACCTCCGCGATCGACGACTTTCCTGATCCTCTTGCCATTGCAAGCGCAAACAATCCACCATGCACAACAGCTTGCTCGATTTTGTTGATGACCTTGATGTGATCCGGAGACCACTTCAAATGAAACGTCAACGGGAAATACGATTCGCAGAAGTACTGAAAATCTCGCGATGCCCTCTCCTTGCGATCCGGATTCTCCACAGCTGGTAGTTCTCCAATGTCTCTGCCGGCCAATGCAAGCGCAGCGTTCCGGGCGCGAGCCGATTCCTTCATGCGTTCATACGGATCGACATCCGATATTGGCTTAGGCGTATGGCGTACTACATGCATCCACGCACAGTATCGCAGCAGGTCGACCGTCTTGCCGTCGCCAATGCGATTGCCGGCACGTTGGCGATGCCGGTACAGCTGCCGTTCGCTTATCACTTCGCCAAGCGGCGTCGAGT
>JANLRK010000132.1:0-3635 GCA_031361585.1 Pirellula sp.
AAAAAACAGCAAAACGAACACGCCGTCTGCTTTTCGCAAGCAGTATTACATCGGGGTCGTTGTGAATCTGTAACGATAGTATCGAGTCTCCGGGTTCAACTCATGAAACTATTCTGTCAAATCCAGTTGGTATTGAGTATGTCAAATCCCCCCTAAACCACCCATTTTTGCGCGGTTTTTGCCCGAAAGCTCAAGTTTAAAGGAAATGGGATGGCCGTAATTGCGCTGCAGGGTCGTTTTCTTGAGGGTTGTCAAGCCGATATCTCGTTTGCCCTCAAGTTGTAGTCGACGGCGCCGAAAAAGCAGGCGTTGGCTACGGTTCAGCCTGAAACGAGCTTACAATGCCGAGCCATGAACCATGACAATCGCAATCTGCAAGACAATCTGAATTTACCAGTCGACCGCGATTCACTCGCTTCCGAGTACCTCGATCGACTCCTTTTTCCACCTTATCCAGTCCAGGAAGAGGCGTTGCTAACTTGGTTTGCTTGCGACCAAGGGATGCTCGTCTGCGCGCCTACGGGGACCGGGAAAACGCTGATTGCTGAGGCTGCAATCTACGAAGCGCTTCGAACCGGAAAGAAATGCTATTACACCACCCCATTGATAGCGCTGACGGATCAAAAACTTACCGAGATTCAAGAGACGGCAGAACGATGGGGCTACCCTGCAAACCAGATCGGCTTGGTCACCGGCAATCGACGTGTGAATCCAGACGCACCGGTGCTCGTCGTGGTCGCAGAGATATTGCTAAATCGATTGATGCAGGATCCCGCTTCCTTCGATGCGGTATCGTCGGTCGTTATGGATGAGTTCCATTCGTTTAACGACCCGGAACGCGGGATTGTATGGGAGTTGAGTCTGGGCATGCTCCCACGTCATACAAGGATCATGTTGCTATCGGCAACGATCGGTAACAGCGTCGAGTTTTGTAGTTGGCTTATGAGAGCGCATGGCCGAAACATGGAGCTCGTCCAAAGTACAGAACGCAAAGTGCCGCTTCAATTTGAATGGGTCGATGACGCTTATCTAGACGAGCACCTGGAACGGATCGCGGAGGGGGATGAAGCCAAACGCCGAACACCAGGCTTAGTGTTTTGTTTCAATCGCGATCAATGCTGGCAACTCGCTGAGGTGCTCAAGGGAAAGAAGCTCATCGACAAGGAGCGGCAAGCCATCCTAACCAAACGCCTTGAAGCGTACGATTTTTCTCAGGGAGCAGGCACTAAGCTCAAACAAGTCCTCATCCGCGGTATCGGAGTACACCATGCAGGACTAATGCCGAAATACAGGCGGATCGTGGAGCAGTTGTTTCAAGAAAAACTACTCAGTATTTGCGTTTGCACTGAGACTCTGTCCGCAGGCATCAATCTTCCTGCTCGAAGCGTTATATTGCCAAGCATGGTCAAGGGTCCGTGGGGCAAAAAGAAAATTGTAGAACCAAGTTCTGCACAACAGATCTTTGGTCGCGCAGGTCGGCCTCAGTTTGACACGCAAGGGTTTGTCTATGTGCTCGCCCACGAAGACGACGTTAAGTACTTGCGATGGAAAGCTCAATTCGATTTGATTCCTGAGGACACGAAAGATCCTGGTCTACTTAGAGCCAGGAAAGCACTTAAAAAGAAAATGCCAACGAAACGAGCCGGCGAGACCTATTGGACCCGAGAGCAGTTCGAAAAGCTGAGGCAGGCGCCTGCGGCCAGACTCGCCAGCAAGGGACTTCTGCCATGGCGGCTTTTGGCTTACATGTTATTGAATTCATCTGAGGTGCAGCCGCTGCGCGATTTAGTCGGTCGACGCCTGCTTCCATCGAGCGAGATCCCTCAAGCCCAGCGGGAACTCAATCAGATGTTGATAACGCTTTGGTCCGCAGGTTATCTTCACTTATCACCCAAACCGACTCCGCTTGCGAATGTTGCTCCCGTCAAGGATACTTCGGGGAAAGCCAAGGCAGAGCCCCAGCGGAAGCCTTGGATTGCGTTTTCGGCGCAACCCAATGCGAACGAAGCATTGGAAGTCCTCGACGATGAAGAAGACGAAGTGGAAATCGGTGCGATCGACGGCGCTGAGATTCGTTACGAGTTGGACACCTATCGGCCGGAAAAAGCTGAGCCAACTGACAAACTCGAACTTCTTGTCCAACTCAGAAGTGTGAATCCCATTTTTGGTCTGTTCATGATCGAATTGTTGCAACATGCTGACGAAGCGGAGCGCATTCAGGCTCTTGAAAGCGTGTTGGAGTTGCCGGCCAACATTTCCAAATTGGTGGTTTGTCCGCCTCCGGATATCATCCCGTTTGGACCGCTTGCCACAAATGTTTTACACCCCAAATTATTGGAGCTGGGACTTGCAGGTTCATCAGAAATCATGGGCCAGTGGGAGAAAAAGGAAGAGCCCGATTTGGAAAAGCTCGCTTCGGAAACTGGTGGCACTTCGAGAACTTGGAATGACAAGTGGGAACCACCACCTCCCCCTGCGCTTTCGTTGGCTGAGAAATTGCGACGCTTGTTCAACCAGGAATTCCCTCGCGTACATGATTTGTACACGCGTGGTGTATGGGTCGTCGGCGAGCTACTTGAATTCAACTGCGAGTTCAATAAGTATATTTTGGCAAAGGGGTTTCAAAAACAAGAGGGGCTCTTGTTTCGTCATGTGCTCCGATTCATTTTGTTGGCAGAAGAGATTAGTCAAATCGCGCCAGAAAGCACGACCGAAGAAACCTGGGAGAAGCCTTGGGATGCACTTATCGAACGCTTGACGGAGTGTTGCCGCCAAGTCGACGCGGAGAGCACCGACAAGCTACTTCAAGAGGATCGAGAAGCGACTGCTCTGTTGCGTTCGGCGGCCAAGAAATAGTCGATGTTAGCCAGCCCGCTGGCGGCTTCGCGATCGATCGCCAGCGTCACGTTTGGGTGCAACTGGAGAGCGCTAGCGGGGACCGATGCCGTGATCGGACCTTCGACGCAGTCTCGAATGGCTTTGGCTTTATTGGCTCCTGTAGCCAGCAGCAATATCGATTGGCTTTCCAAAATGGTGGCAATGCCCATGGTCAGGGCCGTCAACGGCACTTTCTCAACGCTGCCAAAGTAGCGAGCGTTGTCCTGGCGCGTGCGCTGCGTCAAGGTTTTCACACGGGTTCGCGATCCCAACGATGAGCCGATCTCATTGAAGCCGATATGAGCGTCTGCACCGATACCGAGGATTTGCAAATCGATTCCGCCCGCTTGCTCGATTTGGTGTTCGAGGAGCATGGCGCTCTCACCTAAATCCACCCCAGAGGTCTTCGGCATGTGCGTCAATGACAAATCGATATCGATATGCTTGAACAGGTTTTCAAGCATGTAGTAATGGTAGCTTTGGGGGCTTTCAGGCTCGACCCCAACGTATTCGTCCAGATTGAATGTCTCGACTTTGTCGAAAGAAATCTCACCGCGAGAGTATCGGGCGATCAGTTCACGGTAAAGACCGAGAGGCGTGCTGCCAGTTGCAAGGCCAAGCACGGCACCCATCGGATCATCCTTGCGACGATTGAGCAAAGCACAAACTTCGTCGGCGGAAAACTGCGTTACGGCCTCGGGAGATTCAAGAATGACAACTCGCAACGCTTAGGATCCTTATGGGTGGGGGTCTGTGCT
>JANLRK010000157.1:0-9299 GCA_031361585.1 Pirellula sp.
GCGCGCAAGCTAGCCCAACTTCCCCAACAACTTGACTCGCTCGAAGAGCAGTAGATACGGGGCAAGTAGCGAACTTGCCCAACCCCTTAGCCAAGCTGATGAAGCATCGGTTTACCGGGGCCTGCCACTCCAATCGTTTCATGTCAGCGTATCGCCCTTAGCCGAGAGTCTATCGACCCTCGATTTACCGGACGATTACGTTTGCATAAAGCATGACGATACGAATGCCAGCGGGCAAACGTGGAACGTAGATGTTGCGATGAACTCAACCCTAGAAAGGAAATGACCTTTGAATTGATTTCCATCGGAAATCCCGCATGGTGTACAATTGCATATACGCTGCGAGCAATTGCGAAGTAGCGGTTTTTGTGAGCGGGACCTGGAATTGAGGAATGCGATGAATATTCAGCTGCCAACCGAAGCCTATCAGTTTATTGAGGGAATGGTTGCATCTGGCCAGTATGCTTCCGTCAATGAGGCTGTTGCTGATGGTATACGGTTGCTGATGAATCGCCAACAGTTGCGAGCCGAGATTCAACAAGGAATTGCTGAATTAAACACAGGAATGGGCATTGAAGGTTCGCAAGTCTTTGACGAACTACGGTTGCGAGCAGAGAGGCTCAAGCAGCAGGAAGCGTAATGCCAAGGCTGATTTTTTCGCCATCCGCGCGACAAGACCTTTCAGAGATCTTTGATTTTATTGCGCGGGATAAGCCTGTTGCGGCCTCAAATTGGATCGACTTGATCGAAGAGAAGTGCAAGCTGTTTGACATTCCAAATCTGTGCCAACTTCGATAATCTGTACCGGAAAAGTGCACCTGCCAGTTGCCGCCACAGTTCCAATGTGAAAAGGACAAAAGTATGGCAGTCTTAGAAGTTTCAAAGCCGATTCAAGAGCGTTTCCGCGAACTCAAGGAATCTTGGAAATCGAAAACACGGCATTTATCCAATACCGCACAGATTTCCTTGGCTTTTCCCTATCAGATGATCATTGGGATGGGACCGCAGGTCATTCCACTCATTTTGTCTGAGCTGGAAAATGAGCCCGATCATTGGTTCTGGGCGTTGGAAGCGATTACGGGTGAAAACCCTGTGACCAAGAATGAGGCTGGAGACATGGAGGCGTCGGTCCAAGCTTGGATCCTTTGGGGCAAGAAAAACGGTCTACTGCCGAAATGAATCTCTTTGATCTGTTTCCTCACCTGACGAAAGACAACCATGAGATTACAAGTCCGCGAACCATCAAGTACAATTGTATCGCATGGTTTGCCACGGAAGATGGAGTAGCAAGTTAGGGCAACTTGAAGACATTGTCCACACGACCGTCGAAGCAATCGCGGGGAACGACTACGGCGAAGTCGTCCAGTACATGAAACGCGAAATGACCAAGTAACATAACCATTCAACGCTTTGTACAAGACAATGGTGTTGAATTGAGGTCTCAAGTATGGCGAAAAAGTCGCCCAGCAAGAAACGAACGCCAGATACTTTGGACGCGATCTCGGGAACGGATGTACGGGTGAGACCGCATGGCAAATGTTTGAAGCCGCATTGGAGCCGTTTCGACAGGATATGCTAAATTACCAGCAGCTGTCCATGTATGAGCAGGCAGAGGCGATATGCTTTGGGATACTCAAAGGCGTTTACGATTTCGAGTGGGATTCGACGACAGAGTTCAAAGATTGGGCGGTCGACGCTCCAGCCGATTTCTTTTCGACATATCTTGGAGAATGGAAAGGGAATTTCCAAAAGCGATCGTCACATGCGAAACTAAATCAGTTCCTCGCGTCAAACTGTCCGAAGTGGGCAGATCAAGCAACATAAACTGCTTCCTAAGTCGGTGGGCAGTAACTAAGTGCGGCGATAACTAAGTGCCAGTCGTTTATCCGACCGACAGATGCAAACCAGGTTGCGAGCCGGGTGCGAGCCTGCGTCGGTGTGCACAACCGACTCGGGTTGGTGGAACAGCGAAAATTGGCGAGGATCGTCCAATCTCAGACAGCTTAGCCCCGAAATTAAGTCGCTCCGGTCTGGGTGACCGGAGCTGTTAATCAACCGGAAAAGATGCGCAGGACTTGCCCAGACGCCCGGTCTATCCGACCGGGGGCTGTCTTTAGGAGACGCCGCATCGATGCTCTTGCTGTCAAGACTCTGCGCGGTCTGCAGCGCTCCGTGAAATGGGGCATGGCGGCCCCAGTAAGTTGTGAGCGCGAGTTGGCGACATCCCTTTATAGCGCAAGCCAAGGGCATCACTCACTGCTGTTCTCAACATGGATTTTATGATCGCCTTCTCATTCACCATTAGGCTATTCGCCTGCCGGACGTCAGTCGACGTGGTTTGCAACATGCTTTGAAGCAGCCTATCATGCGTTTACCCTCCTCCTACTGCGTGTCGAATTTCTAACGGACAACTCTCATGACGATCCAACTACTTCCAGATCGCTGTCTGGGTAATTCTCTTTGGCTGGCTGTAAATGTAACACTAGCGTCTTTGCTGCTCCCCAACGCTTTAGCAACTTCTTGCAGGCCGGGTGACGACCCCGTTGAAACGGCCACTTCAGGGGACAAAGAACAACGCCCTCGGTTGACCAAAGCTGAGTTGGAATCGCTTATTGCCGACCTGGAAGAACAACTTGAGGAAAAATCAGACTCGAACACGCGCTTTAACTTGGCTGAAAGATATTTACAGTTGTCAGAAGCTGTACTCGATTCAGACTCCAAATCGTCCCAGGTTTATTGGTCGCGATCCTTCAAGCTCAACGACGAGCTTTGTGATCTCATTTCTATCATCAATTTTCAAACGGACACGCAATTCAAGCACTTCTATTCCCGAGAAGGCGACCCGGTAATTGTCGACCCAGTGCAAGTGGCCAAAGGTGCACAGGAGCTCTCAGAAAAACTCGCCAAGAAGATTGAAGATCCTCAACAGCAGCAACTTTTGACGATTCAAGGGTACCGCTTGCTAGGAACTTTTCAGACGCTGTCCAGGCAACTTGAAAGTGCCAAGGAAAACCTACTGCGTGCCGTAGAGGCAGCGGAAACTGCGTTAAAGGATTATCCTCAGTCTAAGGATATTCGTTTGCAATTGGCGAAGGGCCACCAAACGCTCGGAGTCGTTTATATGCAGCTTCGCGATGTTAAATCGACTGTCGATAACTTCGAGAAAATGATAGAGCATTGCCGAGCGTTGGCGACGCAGGATCCTAAGGACCGCGAATTCCGAAGTTTGTTCTCGAGAGGACTTGGAGAGTTTTCGGCATTGATGCAGCTTGTTGGCAAACTGCCGGAAGCACAGAAATATGCGAAAGAAGGTGTTACCGTCGCTGCACAACTCGCTGAAGATTTTCCGACTTTTCAGACTTTGAAATCGGACCTCGCCGCAGCTCACAATAGACTTGGCACCATTCTTATCAAAGCCAACGACCTGCCCACTGCCCAAACTCAATTTGAGTCAGCGCGCAAGATTCACGAGGCTACTGAATCAGCTACACCATTCGCCAGTAACGAATTAGCGGGCGCTATGGTCAATTTAGCAGTGATGTTTTATAAAACCGAAAAAGTTAAAGAGGCGCGAGAGCTGCTGATAGGAGCCCGACCTATTCATCTGAAGGCGATAGAAGCTGAGCCTCAGAACGGTTTGTTCCGGTTCTTTTTCCGCAACAACCGCTCCATGTTGATTCTCAGTTGCTTGACGCTCAAGAACCATTCTGAAGCGTTCGCAACGATCGATGAATTACTAAAGTACTCAGACAATCCTTCGGATCGACTAGTTGCGGCCAAGACCGTAGCGCAGTGCATGGATATCGCCAAGTCTGATAAGAGTATTTCGAGCAAAGACTTGGATTCAATATTGACGAAGTACAGTCAATTGGCCATGACCCTTCTCAACGACATGGCTCAAAAAGGTTTGATTGACGCAGGTCACCTTGACGATGAGCAGTTCGAGGCACTCGAATCCGTTGAAGAGTTTAAGAAACTCAAAGAAAAATTGAAATAGAGCAGATGGTAGCACGCGTTCACGAATCTGACCTGCGATAAGTGCAGTTCCTTCATTGCCAGCGTCACATCGTTCGGACAGTTGCAGCAACGTTACTTCTGAAGAAGAGCGTTTCCATACTCTTCACTAATTGGTTCTTGACCAAACTGTTAGGCTCCTACTTCGGCGTGAGATTCTCAATACGCTCGAATGTCGACATTTAAGGCCATGTTCTGAGCAACCAACTGGTCGCCAGCGAATCACCCATTCGATTCTCTCGCCCTCGTCGACTTTCTACGATAACTGCTCGATCAATATAGCTAAGGTGAAGTGGTCTTGTCGTGCGTGAGATGAACTGAAGCAAATTCGTCGCTTCTACTCCGCTACTTTTCGTTACGAAGACGACACCGACGGCTATTCTCGATGGTTACTACCGCTTTTGGCAATAGTCAGCAGGTTCATCAGGAACTTGCCATCGCTCGCAACTCAAATCAGTAAACTGGATTGCCCGCTCAACGACCTGCCGCAATGGCGCTAACGGGATTTGAACTCTAACTCGCACCGGTTTGACACGCCGGAGCGCCGAATCGGCCAAGGCTTGGGCGCTTCGGTCCAAAACTCTGAATGCAGTTAGTCGGTTCCAAATCTGACAGTGGTTGCATCGACATCAACTTCCGTAAGTAGTCTTGTTGGCCTCGAGGTACTCGAATAACTTCTTCTCAGACAACGGGGAACAACTTGCTGAAGTTATTAGGGAAACCGCTGACTGGATTGCTGAGCAGCAAGCAAGCTTGCTTGCCAGCACGGATGATTTGCCGGTCAATTAGCTATAATTGAAAGCTAGTCGCGGTTTGGCCGACTGCGTTGGCAGACAACAGCGGCCTAGTGAAATGGGTGCAGGAATCACTAGCTGGCGCGCTGGCGCGTCGTGCTGGGTATGTTTAAACATGCCGCTCGCCTAAGACCAATTCCAACGCTGTCGAATGCGTGTCCGACGCAAGTAGCGAGTCGTACAAGAATTCGACGTCCGCTAGCGCATTTGGCCGTGGCCTATTTTCAGATAGCCGGATTGCGGTTAACGCCGAAGGCTGTCCCGGTCGGAGCGCGCCATATCTGTCTTTAAGATCAAGGAACTCCGCCGCATCCGTGGAGATCATTTTTAAAATGGTGATCGATGGGACACCGGAATGTTCCTCGCGAATCCATTTGGCTTCACTCCACAAGTTCAAGTCAGGATTGGAGGCGCGTGAATCGGTGCCTAAAAAATGCCGAACCCCCATTTCTAAGCGCGCTGCAAGTGGATATTTGAGACTACTTTCATAGCGATGCCCAAAATAATAATGGGTCCGTGGACAATGTACGATTGCCGTTTTCCTAGAACCGATTGCCAATTCACACAAATCTTCTTGCGATAGATAATTTCCGTGGGCGACCGTCGCTCGCCACGCTGAAGTGAGTAGTTGTACGTGGTCAGAGACTTGCCCTATTTCATCGAAGTAATCTTCTGCAAGGATTGGGGAAAGCAAATCGCAGAAGCTCCCCTTTCGGCATTCAAGCCACTCTATCTCATCTCTCGATTCGGCCAAATGCATGGTGAGCAATCGCTTCTCCAGCCGAGACTTTGTTGCAGACATTTCCGTCACTTTTCGCGATGCGGTGTACGGAGCGTGAGGCGCATATCCCATTCGACCAAACGCTTTTGACTCCGGTGCACCCATTTGTTTATTGACGAATACTAAAGTCTTGTCGATTCGATTTTTGGCTATATCCACAAGCTCGAAGCAAGGCTGGATAACTATCGGCATGCTTGGTGCCAATTGAGGCTTAAGATCTGAAACGAGTTGGTTGATGCTCTCATCAATCCAGACTGGATTCCAGGGCTGAGTCGTCATATCCACTATCCATCGGACCCCAGATTCGTAGGACTCTTTAATGCCTCGAGCGATGTCGCGTTGTCTCTCGATTGCGAAAATCGCGGGATTGCCGCTCGTGGAAATGCGATAGTTGAGAACTTGGCGAATCCATTCCGGGAAAGAAGCGCCTGGCGGAAAAGGTTTGCTAAGGCCGCTAAATTCGAGATGACAATGCAAATTGACCAGCCCAGGCAGAATGGCGTAGCCAGCCAATCGAAACCGCTTGGCCGTCCGGTACTTGGCAGGAAGTGGACGTCCAACAAACTCAGTTATACCGTTTTCAATAACAACATAGCCGTTCGCAATGGGTTCCGATTCGACCGGGACCACCCAATCTGCCTCGACCACAAATAGCTCAGGCGATTCGATCACTTCGCTTGCGAGACGGCCAATTTCATACTTGCAAGCCCTTTGGCTGCGACCGTGTTTGGGTCTTGTTGCCAATACGTCTTATTGAACAACTCGATGGACAGAACACCATCGAAGCCGCTAGCAAAGACGGTCGAAAGAATATTGCTAACGGGTGCAATCCCGTCGCCGGGATAAACTCTATCCGCGTCGTTGATCTTTTCTTTAGGGATATCAGGATAATCGTTCATGTGGAAGACGTGGATCCGCTTGCCGGACAAGAGATTCAGGTCATTGAAAGTAGATCCACCCTTATACAAATGATAAATATCTGGCAAAACGCATGCATCTGGATGCTGAGCTGCCGCTGCGACGTAGAGCACCTCCGACAACCTAGAGAGGTTCTTAGAAAACCCCCAGACTTCGAGTTGTGCAATGCAGCCAGCAGCCTTGCCAACCTCAAGAAGAGTACGATACCGGTCACCGGCCTGGTCCAAGTTTAGTGGACCGGAGTTCGTTGCGCCCGCTGGCGGGGCCGCGATTCGAATGCCGCCGATGGCTGTGACGGTATCCATGTCTTTGCGAGCTTGCTCAAGTCCTTTCTTTCGAACCTCCTCGTCATCCACTATCCAGTTCGAAAAAGCGATCGAACTTTCCACGGTTAATCCGGCATCGACAATTCGCTTCTTAAGTTCAGGCAACTTTCCGCCGTCGGCCGTGTATTTCTCAATGTCCCTCAACCAAAATTCAATCGCGTCGTAGCCAGCTTTTTGAGCGATTTCAAGTTGTTCGACAATCGGCAAAACTTCGCCTTTACCACGAATGGTGCTTGTGTTTAGGCAGTACTTCACTTTGTTGGTCCTAATTGGGGTGGTGAGTGGAGTTTCGGATGCAAAGGAAACGCATTCCGCTTGAGACAATCCGATGGCCACCGAGGATGCGGCGGCGATGGCGGTCTGGCTGAATTGCCTGCGAGAAACAGAGTCATTGGGTGGAGACATTATGTTGTTTCGAAAGGGATGTTCGGTCTGACAAATGAACGGGCCACGCGGCCAAGCTCGCGGCAAACAGAACTGAAGCATACATCCAGTCGCCGATCAGCAAAAGCACGGTAAGTATGAAAAGATACAGGCACCACTTACCCAACAAAGTGCAGGCAGACTGAATCATGCCGAGGAGAACCACAGTTTGGGATGCGATAACCAAATGCGTCAGAAATTGCCCTATCCATTGCCAATCATCCCCCAAACGAAGCCAGCCTCTCGATTGTTGAATCAAAAACCATCCCGCTTCACCGTTCCACCAAACGGTATTTGCCAGCATGCTTGACAGACTGAATGCAATCCAAATCCAAAGATGGCAGCGAATCAACTGCAACACGACGTTGACTCCGATTCGGGCTTGCCCACTAGCAAGTCCGGGGCGAACCGTCCAAGAAAGACGACCTGGATCGATAGTCAAATAGGCAAGCAATGCCACGATCAGCGGTTCATGAATCAACGTCAACATCGGTGCGCGATGCTGGAAAGTACTCATGCATAACCATGCAAGAAACGGCGATAGTCTAGCGCCGATCCCCGCAACGGTTGTAAGGCTGGCAACCAGTCCGATTGCCGCAACTGTTTGAACGGCATTCGGAAACCAATAAAGAATCGACCAACGGTAGAAGCTGCCTGTTCCCTCGACAGCATCGCCGATCAAGTACTTTCCTGCGTCAACGTTGAGCCAACCATGCGGTCCAATCCACTCGGTCCCTTGGATCAGCAACCCGATAAAATGAACGGCAGCAATGGTTCCCGTTGCAATTCGAGTTTCTGACAACGCTTCTGGGGCTCTAGGTGTAAACCAAACCGTGTTCCACCCTTTTGCGGTTTCGTCCCAACTCGAAATCATGGTGAATTCCGTGTTGATTCGATGGCTGGAACGGAGCGATGTTTTTCGATTTCTGGAACAAAACCGAATTCGCTTGATGGGAATCGAGCTAGCGACGCTTCGTAAAGAACGGACTCTGTGTCACTTTCTGACGCGGCCATGGAGACATTCTCGAGTCGAATCCGCAAAATGGTTTCCGAGTCATTTGTTTTTTCCCCTTCTAAATGCAAAACAATCGACGCGAGCATATTGGTAATTCCCTGCCCATCTTCGCTTCGGGCCAACTCGACGAGAGGATACATGAATCGCTCCGAACGCGTTCGAGTAGGAGAGTTTCGCGATGAATCTAGTACCGTCTGCCATTCGTTAGGAATTGAAGCTGTCTGTATCGAGACGCGAACTTTTTTGGTGCTATTCGAGTCCGAAATCCACTCTATCGGCAACATCTCCTGATACCAATTGACGCCGATTAAATAGGGCTGCAACCAAACGAGCACACGATCCTGCAGTGCCGACCTCCGCCAATTGGTCGCATACGTCAGACCGATTGCTCCAAGGTGCATGAGGATAAGACAACTAACAAACCATCGAGACGTGCGATTGATTTGGTTCGAGTCGGAAATCTGCTGGCGGGAAATCGTTTTAAACTTTCTAAAACACTTTGGTTTAGTCTGAAGGAGGCTGACGCCATACGCTTAGGATGTTATTCGTCCGGCTGAGGACAGCCGGACCTTCGTGAAGCCGGTCCTACGTGAGGACAGCCGGTCCGTAACGAGTCTAATTGTAAACTTGTTATTTAAAACGAAAAAACCGAGCTGAATTTCAATTGAAACTGCAACTCGGTTATTAAGGTTTTTGTTGCGAAATCGCGCTCGTCGAGCAAGTTCGCAAACTCTTCAAACAGCTTACGCTGATGGAGCTTTGTCGCTAACCGATGCTGGAGCTGCAGGTGCGGCTGGAGCAGCAGGTGCTGGTGGAACCATTGTCGATGTGCTGATTGTGCCCGAATCCATGGTTGTGCCGCAGGAGCTGCAACCGGACGAAACTGGAGCAGCAATATACGATCCCTCAACCGAGATTGAAGACGACATTGCAACACCACAACCACAGCTAGGAGCTGGGGCTGGAGCGGAACAACCGCACGATGGTGCTGGTGCAGCACAACCGCAGCTTGGTGCTGGTGCTGGAGC